>JAVBSS010000016.1:0-16633 GCA_031556525.1 Lachnospiraceae bacterium | reverse complement strand
TGCTTGAAGATAATATGTATATGTTCCATCACAGAAGAATATATTTGTCATCTTAAGTCCACCTAGGTAATAGTATTTATTATTCCATGTACCACCATGGATAGTAATGTTATAATAGTCTCCCTTTTTAATGGTAAATGTCTTTGTAATGATTCCTGCATAATTACCTATACCTGTTATTGTAATTGTTGCTTTTCCAATATTCTTATTATTAGAATATGATACTGTATAATCTGTTCCTTTTTTCAAAGTAACGTTACTATCTTTTATTGTTACGGATGGTATCTTATCTTTACCATCATATATACTTGTTGTTTCTGATAATGTAACCTTACAGGTAGAAATACCATATTTATATTTCTTTTTTTTGTTTTTAGCATATTCCTCTGAGTAACTATTTGAATTAACATACATAATCATATCACTTGTACAACCTTGAAATGTGTAGTCACCAATGCTAGTCACACTACTAGGAATTGTTATGTCAACAAGACCTTTACAATTATTAAAAGCCCAATTTCCTATTGTTGTTACACTATTAGGAATATTTATACTAGTAATGCTCGTACATCCGTAAAATGTTGACTGTCCTATACTTGTTACACTATTTGAAATTATTACACTAGCAAGACTAGTACAGCCATAAAATGTTGAATCACCTATTGTTGTTACGCTGTTTGGTATTGTTATATTAGTCAATGATGTACAATTTTTAAATACTGAATTAGCTAATGATGTTATACCATTAGGAATTATTATATTAGTAAGTCCTGCACAATTCCAAAATGCAGAACTTCCTATTGATGTTACTCCATTCGGAATCGTTATGTCATTAAGTTTTGTACAACCTTCAAATGCTGAACTTCCTATTGATGTTATACTATTTGGTAATACTACTTTACTAAGACTTGCACAATTTTTAAAAGTACTAACTTCTATTGCTTTTACCTTATTAGGTATTGTTATTCCAGTAAGTTTTGTACAATTCAAAAATGCACAAGCTTCTATTGATGTTACACTACTTGGAATTGTTACTGTAGTAAGTCCTGTACATTCTCTAAATGCAGAATCGCCTATTAATGTTACACCACTTGGAATTGTTACTGTAGTAAGACTTGTGCATCCATTAAATGTTGACTTTTCTATACTTTTAATATTATTAGAAATTGTTATATTTTTAAGACTTGTACATCCATAAAAAGCCATTGTTCCCATTGAAGTTATGGTATTTGGAATTATTACTGTAACAAGCTTTGTACGTCCACTAAATGCGGCATTAGCAATACTAGTTACTGTTTTTCCATCTATTACACTTGGAATAGTAATACTTGTACTAGTACTAGTGCTACTATAGTTAGTTATTTTCACTGTATTATCAGTAGACACTACATATGTATAATCACCTGATGTTAATCCTACCACATCTTCAAATTCAGATATTTCTATTATTTCTTCTTCACATTGTTGTTCAACATATCCACACTCTTCTATAACTTCTGTCTCAGTATCATCAATATTATATGATTCTATTGTCTCTGCCTTAGCATTACTACTAGGCATTATAGCACTGCACACAAGTGTTGCTATCAATAATCCGCTTACATATTTCTTCATAATCTCACATATCTCCTTAACGATTTAAAAACATTTTATATATCTACATATAAAATACTTTTAAAATATTATCTAGGTTGCAAAACAATCAAATTTAATTAACGATTTAATTACAGTCAGATATAGATTAAAATCTATGCTTAGTTAGCTGCAAACTGTCCTATTAGATGTCCATCTGTTGTATCTAAATCATAATACCATGCACCATCTGTTATAAGACCTCTTGCTATCATTCCATTCCAATGATAAAATACCACTCTTCCAAATTGATCATATCCAAAACCACCATTTTCAAGGCTTCCATCTGCTGTTGCATGTCCCAAGTCTAATCCATTATCAAACTTAAAATATTCATTTTGTTTCATTTTCCCTGTACCATCTAAGTAGTAGGCTTTGCCATTACTAAATGTTATTACATCTTTATATAAATATCCAAAAGTATCAAAATAACATGTATATCCTACATCAGCACAATATTGAAATTGGTCAAATAACTCATGTCCCTTATCATCAAAATATATCAAATGTACTCCATCTGGATGATATGTTAATCTATTCTTCATTGGTGTTCCGTCTGCTTGAAGATAATATGTATATGTTCCATCACAGAAAAATACGTTTGTTATCTTAGTATCTTTTAATACATATTTCACACCGTTCCATGAACCACCATCAGTTTTTATGTTATAGTAATCTCTCTTTGCCTCTATAGTGAATGTTTTCGTAATAGTTCCTGAATAATTATTTTTACCTGTAATTGTAACTGTTGCTTTTCCTGCTACTTTATTAGCAGAATATTTTACTGTATAGTCAGTTCCTTTTACTAATGTTTTAGCGCCATCCTTTACTGTTACAGTTGGTTCTTTGGCTAAACCATCACATATATATGCATTAGCTGATAGAGTTACTTTTGCTTTACTAATTGATTTTGCTGTAATCTCATATTCTTTATCAATATTTCCAACATAATCATTAATACCTGCAATTGTAACCTTTGCTACTCCAGCATCTGTATTAGCATAATAGTCTAGTGTATAGTCTGTATCTTCTATTAATGTATAATCTCCATCTTTAACTGTTATAACTGGTTCTTTTTCTAAACCATCATACACATAAGAGGTTGCTGATAGATCTATTTCGCATAAGTCTAACGTGTATTTTTTCGCTAAGTAATTACTTCCAGCATATGTTTCTGCATAACTACCTTTATTACAATATAAAACAAAATTAGATGATTCATCAGCAAAAACATATAATCCTATATTTGTAACACTACTAGGTACTATTGCTGATACAAGTTTACAACTCGCAAAAGCGCCTTCACCAATAAATTTAACACTACTAGGTAATATCACTTCATTAAGCAATTTACAACTCACAAAAGCATAAGTTCCTATAGAAGATACCCCATCCTCAATTGTTAGTTTAGCAAGTCCACTGCACCAATAAAATGCAGAATCACCTACTGTAGTAACATTACTTGGTATAACTAATTCTTCTATTCCTGTACAATAATAAAATGCAGAATCTTCAATAGTAGTGATACTATCTGGTATTACCACTGTTACAATCTCACTATGATTTACAAAAGCTCTTGCACCAATCACTGTTACCTTCTTGCCATCAATTTCGCTAGGAATATTAAGTACTGTACTATTATCATATGTATAACCTGTAATCTTCACAGAATCGTCATCAATCACACTATATTGATATCCGTCCTGTTCCTCTGCATTCGATATGGTCTTGGGCATAATAATACCAATACAACATAAAGCCATTATTAAACATACATTTACAAATACTTTCCTCATAGACAAAATCCCCCTTATACTATTAAAAAAGGGCTGACATTATGTCAGCCCCAAGTTGTTGTGTTGTGTGCCTGTTAGATTTCTTGATTACTTTCTTAATCCTAAACGCTCGATTAATGTTCTGTAACGCTCGATATCTTTCTTCTTAAGATATGCTAATAAGTTTCTTCTTTGTCCTACCATTTTAAGAAGACCTCTCTTTGAATGGTGATCCTTTGGATGATCCTTAAAGTGATCTTGTAAATCAAGAATTCTTGCAGTTAATAATGCTACTTGAACCTCTGGTGAACCTGTATCGTTATCGCAACGACCATATTCGTTAATAATCTCTAACTTCTTTTCTGTTGTAATCATAGTTACAATCCTCCTTAGATAAATAATTAAATGCCGGTTACAAAGTGAAGGTCGGAGTGTCCAGCACCTAGTAACGGTTAATTTACGATATTTAGAATAACATATTGTTTATGAAATGTAAAGTAGTTGTATTAAGGAAATAATTGCTTTTCTGTTTCTCAATTTACACCTGTGAAAACACAACTTTCACTGTACTTGGAACATATTTATTAACTACTCTCTCAATCATTGGGAGAACTACATCTCTTTTGTTTCCAAATACTCCACAACCAAAAGCACCTAACACAATTGCCTCTGATCCTTGAGATACTGCTAACGAAATGATTTTGCTTATACGCTGCTCCATAATCTTATTAATGTTATCTTCTGAATAAAAAAATCGAGCCATTGAACGATATACGGCTGGTGAAGTAATAAAAGAACATTCTTCTATATGAGGTAAAAACACACCCTCATCATTTCTAAAAACAGGAACATTTTTTGAATAAATCATTACATCGCTATATACTGGCGTAATTCTTTTACGATTATATCGATACATTGAAGGTGCTGATTTCAGACTGTAGTATAACATTGAGGCTCTACACAAACTTTCTTCTTGAGCATTTCCTCCAAATCGATATCCTCCCCCTTGTACCATTGCATTTGCAAAGTTCAAGGCCGTTATATTACCCTTTATTCCATCTTTACGTAATTTCAATATAGTATTTATAGTACCTGCATTAACTGTATTCTCTCTAATCAAAAACTCTTTATCTCTTGATACTTCTTGCACTAATTCTAGTTTATTAAAAACTTCTGTATTTTTAATTATTTTATCAAAATTATCATCAAAAGTTATTTTTTCTCCACTATCGTCTATATAATAACCATTTTTATGTATCGTTTTATTTTGATAATAAATTTTTAATCTTTCTGTCATAAACCCTTCCTATCTATATTGCCTCATTCATATATTTTGCCCATATAAAATAATAAAGCAATGAAATTCCAATTAATATTATGTGGCACATCTAAGTTCATATTAAAATACGCTCCATCCATATCTTCAATCCACCCACTTATACTCTCTAAGTAATCCTGTATTGTTACATTTTCCCATTGTTCTTCATTATTGCGATTATCGTTTTCTAATTGGTGTAAAAATTCAATTAAATCTTCTCTTGTATTAACTTTATCAAGCAATTCAGTTATTTCCATATTCTTCAATAAACCTCCAAAATTCATCTTGCAAATCATCCTCTGTACTCTTTCCCTCTATACTCACATTAATCTCCATATTTCCACCATTTAAAGAACTTGAACCATCAATAATTCCTAACACATGTGATACTGTATCTATCATTATTACTTTTATATAATTAAAAAAATGTGTTTTTTCTTCATCTGATAGTTGTGAATATATTTCTAACAAACTATTATCTATCGCTTCATTATTAAATTGATTCTTATACTCCTTCAATATATCTTCTATACAAGTATTATATAGACGTTTTATAAACTTTTTATTCTCTTCATTCATAAACTTTACTACCTCTTTCTTCGCTTTGTTGATTTCTTATTGTTTTTCTATTTACTGTTACTACTATCAACTTATATCAAAATTAAAAATTAATCTTCTTTTAATTTTTCAACCCATTTTTCACACCATTCTAATTGCTTCATTTCCCACATTTTTTCATTCATTTCATTGTCATCACTAAAACACTTTGTTTGTATTACTTCTCCTTCAATATTACTTAAAGCTACTGCTGATTGCATTTTTTTAAAACCACAATATTCACAAATACTTTGCCCAACGTTTAGACAATCTACATCTACAGTTCCCGGATTTGTTTTACAACAAGGTACATTTTCAAATTTTTCATCAGAATAATTACAATATATTTCTAACATCAAATAATTCCATTTCATATTTTATCTCCCACTTAAAATCATAATCGTTTTCTGCAATAATTTCTTTTTGTAATTAAAATTCTGCTGACTGGTAATTAGGGTTATATTTTGTATGTGCTTCAATCACAATTATTTCTTGGTTCTCATATTGGATATAGTTTTCATTCAACCATTTTATAAACTCTTCTGTTCCTACATATAAAAGCTTCAAAAATTTTATATCCCATATTAGGTTATATACTTTTTTATTACCTTATCTACTTGACGTATTTCTCCTGAAAATCGGTAACAATTATAATGTTCTGCTAAATCCTGTTATTCTGGAAACCACACCATTACCTCAATAACTTGTTGTATAACAACACTCCATTCAATTTCTCCAACAAAATAATTATCTAACCTAAATGATTCCCATCTATCTTCCATTGCTTTGTCATTTAATATTCTCTCACATATCTGCATTGATTCTTTTTTTGTAAAAATCGTTGCTCGTTTCTTACAAGTAGCCCAAAACGCTTTATGTAATAAATCATCCCCTTGCAACTCCTTCTGTTTATCTTTACTCAAAAAATAAATATCATAGAAATCTCTCATTCTCGTATTAGCAACATCTCTACTAAGAACCGTCTGTAATTTTTCAGCTAATAATGTTTCTGTATTATAAGTCATAACCAAAATTGTTCTATCCTCAAACATTAACTTATATTCATACTCCATCGCTCTGGGCGTGATTACATCATCTGTTGAAATATCAATTTTAATAGTTTGTCGAAGCTTATCAATCCTTGCTTCAATCATTAATCTTATTCCAGGATAATCAAAACCCGACATTATTTCCTTGCAAGAAGATATACGAAAACTAACTTCATCATCAATTGGAATATCTATAATATTTTGAATAATTCCTATTATATACTCCTCATTAAGGGGCAATGCTCTAACCGTAGTATCTATATCCATTGTAGAACGAAGATTAATTCCAATTAAAGAAGCCACCAACATTCCTCCCTTAAGAATAAAGTTATCTCGATATTCAGAAATCGAAACTCTTTCCAAAAACCTTTCCATAATAAAGGTTCTTATCAATGCCTGCGCAATACTATTATCACTTTTTGATATGTTTCTAACTTTATCTTTCAATTGTTTTGACGTCATAATCATAGCATTACCTCAACGTATTTCATAACTTCATCTCTTAATTCCAATTTCTCGGCATACATAAGTAAAACATTCATCTTCTTCTCTGAACTACTCATATATTCCATCATAACCGTCTTAAAGGTCTGAACCTCAACATCACTACGTTTCGCAATCATATCACAAATACATCTCTCTTTATCATAGATTCTTATTAAATTTCCATAATTAGATTCGACTTCAATAATTCCCATTTGATATAGTTCTTTATCATAGCTATGAATAATCAATCCTTTTTCTTTAAGACGAAAAGTATTATGATTTTTAGGAACACCAACATAAATCTTCGAATACTCCCTATCTGTCAGACCATGTAAATACAGTGCTGTTTCTCTGTCAAAAATCACAACTGGATTACTCATTTGAATAACATACAATTCATCTAACCATGTATCTTCCGAGAAATAGATACCCTGTGCCGCTTTTTCAAATTGATTTTCTCTCAAATATTTGGATAAATAGGTCTTCGAAATACCTGCTTCAACAACCTCAGCAGTAAAAAGATAACCGTTATTTTTCTCACTCATCGCTTTAAGTAGTTCAATTTTTGTCATTAAGACCACCTCGCTTTACCTTTGTGTGAATTATACATCATTTTCACACCAAAGTAAATAATTATATTTTTGTGTTTATTTGAACTTTCCTTATCATTAAAAAATTTAGTTTATATCTCTATTTATACCCTCTTAAAATCCATTTAAACCATTGTATGTGTATTCTTCACTGTAGCCTAATGGATTGGTTACCTTAGTTACTTTGCCACTTGTGTTACTATTATTACTTAGCGAGGTCTTTCCGAGCTTAGTAAGAATGCATACCTAGACACTTAATGAGGTTTTATCGAGTTTAGTGTCTACGGTACACTCGTTACTATTCAATTACATCATTTGTAAATGCTAATCCACTATTTAGATTATAAATATATTATTATATTACTTTAGGTAAGTATAATTACAGTTTTCATATCATATCTAACTTATTTTAGTACTATCATTAACACAATTTGCAAGAAAAGAACTTCTGTATGAAAAAAGTTCCTTTCTTAAACTTTATTTTTCACTTAAATTTATTCTTCATACCATTTATTAATATAATATCTATTACCTTTTTCTTTAATATTGTTACGATAATCTTTTATGCTTCCTCCATTAATAGACCTATAATCATTTACCTCTGTTGTTCCATCGTCTTCCCAATTACAGTAAGGACATATATCATAACCTGTCCCTTCATCAATATTATAAGCTTCAGTTAAGGTTCTTAATCCACAACACGGACAATGAAATAATTTTTCTATCTCTCCATAAACTTCAATATCATAACCTGTAATCGTATTAATTATTTCTGATAAAAATCCATTACTAACACCTTGCAAGTTTGACTCAATATCTATTTCTTCAACACTGCTAGATAATGTATCTTTTTCAAAATATTTAGATAAATCCATTTCTTTTATTATAGTATTTTGTATTTCACTAATTAATTCCATTGCCTTTTTTCTAGATATATTTATCATTGTAATTTACCAAACCTTTCTAATGCTTCAATAACGGCATCACACACACGTCCGTCCCATTTATAAAATGACTTGATTTTCCCCCTTTCAAAGTTCCTACAAATATATTATTAGTAGTCAGTTGAAAATGTATTTGTTATAGTTACCATTATACTATTCTTCCTAAATCCCTATCAGCTTCTATTTGTAATTGTGTTGTTTTAGGTCCCATATACTGTTTTGCTATTTCAAGTATTTCCTTTTCATTACCTAGTATCTCCAATGTTGTAATTGAAAAAATATTAATCAGATGCTCATCGCCATAACATGACACTTCCTCAAAATACTGAAAAATCCTTTCCAACAATACAACATTATCATTATCACGTAATAATTTAATAATTTCATGCATAAAAAGGTCTTCTATTACTACAGTTTCTAGTAACTCACCATACTCTTCAATATGATTTTTATAATCATTATTCAAATATGGAAAAATTTCTAGCATTACTTCAAAAAAATCTTCTGCTCTTTTTATCATATCTTATTCTCCTACTTAAACAAATTTATGGCATTTTCTAAATCAATCCTTAATTCATCCAATACATCTAAATCATTTAATCCTAATGTGTTAGAATTTGCCAAATAATTTAGATTTTTTAATCTTTCACTAGCTTTTTGTAAATGTTTTGAAGAACCCTCTGAAAATTCTTTAATAAGTTTATCTGCAGTTCCTCCATCTCCCACAGTTGCACCTTCTCTATACAACTCATTAGCTAAACTTCTCAATTTAGGGTCTTCTATTGTCGATAACAATTTATCCCTATTTGTACCATCTAATTCAGGTCTATTGTCTAATAAAATACTGGTCTCACTTTTACCACTAGTATGATTACCATTACCACCATCTGCACCACCATTCAACTTAGCTGTGTCTTTTCCACACTTATTATGCACCAATATATCCATATCAGTGACATAATCCCTAATAAGTCCACTACGTCAAGGTTGGTGTATAATTTTTACATTTTCTGGATACTTTCAATTTTATTCCATAATTTCAAATGCCAATCTGAATCATCACCATTTAGTAAGTAAACTTTAAATCCATACATTTTCCCATTTTGAGCAACTGATATATCATCATCAATATGTAAGTCAATTCGATAATAAGATGGATATTTTGATGGCATAGGCTCTGTTTTATTACCTTGTACTTCTCTCTGATGACGTGAACCATTGATAACATTATCAATTTTAATTCCATAATGCTTAAATAATCTTTTGATATATTTTTCAGTTCTAAAAGAAGTAGTATATACCCACAATTTTATGTTGTTATCTCGTATTTTCAAAAGAAGTTCAACAGTACCTAACCTCAACCTTTCTTTAAATATATGATTGTATGGAAATTTCAGCTCTTTTTCTGTTTCTATTATAGTAGGATTAACAAACATCCATACAATCAATATTAAATCAATTTTTAATTAATTTCTCATACTTCAACCTTGTTTCTTCATCCATATTAGAAAAAGAAAATTCAACTGCATCTTGATATGAAATCGATATTCTAGTGCATAAACCGCATAATGTTTCTTCTTTTTCATTAAAATAGTATCTAGGCAAGTTATGTGCTGCTCTTATCAACATATAAATTTTTTGTTTATTTAAAAATAACTTTTTCTCTAATAATTTCAATAATTCACTTGTTATTTCAATCAACAATTTATTGATAATTAAATTTGATTTATTCAAATCATTACTCGTAATTATTTTAAAATTATTTTGTTTTGCCTTTTCAAAAAGATTGCCTTTAGTATAATAAACTGTTTTAATTTCTTTTTCACTATTACACAAAGAAAATAAATCCTTAATGGCTTGAGCATCTTTTTCTGTTATCTCATCATCATTCAAACAATTACTTATGCTATTCAAAACCACCATATGGCAATATAATTGCTTTCTATACCCTATTTTCCATATTCCTTTACTTTTACATCTTCCCTTTTCTGTAACAAAACCAATATATAAAAGTTCAGCATATACAGATTTTTTTTCCATCAACTACCTCCACTAATCTATTACCTTAATAGATGTTTTCCAAAATTCATACCATTTTTTAGACCAATACACATTTTTAGTTAATGGCTCCAAATCAGCAGGCATATTCATATACATTCCAGCTTGTGTATAAAACATTCCAAAAGAACTTTTGCTATATGGATTACAATCTACTTTACAAAAGTTCTTTTAGGAATTTAAAATAATATTAATTATAACAATACATCTCCAAAATCAAAAACATATCTATTATTTTCCCTTTGAAATGTTACATTTATTGATGGAGTCTCAAATTCAAAAGCTTTTGAAGCCCATTCAATCATTAGAGCCGTTAATCCTTCTTCTTGAAAATCACAAGGACTAAATTGTAAGCTTTCAATTATTATCAATGTATTTTTATATTTACTATTTTTTATTATTTGCTTTTGAACAATGCTTAATCCTTTAATCAAATATGGTAAATCATCATCACAAAATTTTTCATTTTTATTTATAGGTTCTTCTGAAAATTTCAGCCATATTCCCTCTGTCACCTCATTCGCCTGTATATCTAAATCAGTATTGTCAAGACTTACTATTTCAGCTAGTACTTTAATATGTATCCACCAACTTGATTTGCAAATATAATAAGTATGTTCTATCATCATATCTTCCTCATCTTTTTTAAAATTTTAATTTACTAAATACTGATTTGCTAAAGAAATTTTCTACTCCCATACCAGTCATACGTTGAATATAGTCATATCCATGATTAGGAATACTATCATTCAATCTAGCATAACTATCTAAAAACACGTTAACCACGTCATCAGAAAATTTAGTTAAATCCAATTGTTTCATACTATTTAAATCATCTAATGAAACTTTAAACTCTAGAATCTTCAAATCATCTATCCGTTTACTCTTTAAATTAAGATAATTTAATGCATCATCCTTATTACTCCATGCATATACTCCATCTCCTAAATTTGCTCTTTCAGCACTTGTAGGCCACGGTGTGCCACCATTTTTTAATCTTGCTGCATCGGCTTCACTTTGTACAGTATAGAAAGTCTTAGTGTCTTTTCCACAAGTATTATGAACAAGAATCTCGAGGTCCGTTACATAATAGTGTGTTGGTAATGGGTTTAAATATAATTATTTTGTTACAATACTTTAATTCTTTATATTCTTATATCGGACATATACTTCACACATGCCACTTTTATCGGTTATTCCATCATAAACTGCCTTGAAGAAGTCCGCTTCCGAGTAGACAACTGGAATATCATCATAAAATTCATCATACCACATCACAATCTCTACATCATAATCAAGTAATTGTTTTAAAGATTCATATATGGCTGTTTCTTCAAATACAACACCATCATTTATCTGCCTCTGAGCTTCTGTAAGGGCATTGTCAAAAGCCGTATCTTCATCAATATCCATTGTCCATATATTCTCTTTATTTTCATTTTTCCAAAAATATTCACATATTTGATTAAAGAAATCTTCAAATGGATGATACTCAATAATTACACCTTTCAGCTTATCTTGTGATATTTCTCCCTTACATAAAAAATATTCACTCATATATTATCGTCCACCTTTCCTTAAAATCATTTTTCCTGTTTCAAGTAGCTCGTTTGCATAATCGATATCAACTGTCGATGTTTGTTGATCTAATCTACTAACAGATGTATACACTCCATTTGCATTCACTCTAGAATAATGCGTATGTGGAAACCCTAAATTCCCATGTTCTTTTCCATAATTATGTATCTGAAACCAATCTCCTTTTTCTCCAGAGCCTACCAAATTGTAATTTTTACTTGTATCCATTACAGTACCATTTGGTGTAACAACAAAATCTGTACCTCCAGACCCAGATGTACCTTCTGCCGCTTTATCTAGTTTTTGCTGTGCGCGTTCTCTTCTTGTTAAGCCATCGCTGTCAACCTTTTTACCACTATCACCATCAGCCAACTTCTTCGCATCAGTCTTACAGTTAGTGTTGTGAACGAGAATATCCATATCAGTGACATAATCCCTAATGAGTCCTCTACTTCAAAGTTAGAGATTGAATTATATATTACTATACTCACATAACATTATTTCAATTTCTCTCTTACTTCCATTAGAATAACTCCCAATTTATTTTTACCAGTACCATCAGTACCACATCCCCAATAATAATCATTTGAAGTCTTTTCTATAAGTGTATTATCATTGGTAGACAATAATATATCTTTAATATCATTATTTTGACTAAATTTCGCGTATACCGCTTTTCTCATAACTTCATCTTTTATTTGCTCCCAATCATCTCTCAACGGCAAATCATGATTTCTTCCCATTGTTGCAACTTTCATGGGGTTATCTAACAAACGAATTTTTTCTTCATATTTAGTACCAAAAAACTTTTGTGCTTGAAAATAATGTTCGCTTGTCATCCACCTTTTCCCATCTAATTCAAATTCATAGTGTGCAAAATTTGAAAAACATCCATATTCATCATTAACCTTATAAAAATATATAGTCATTATTTCTCCTTCTTACTACTACACCATTCATTAAAAAAGTTATATTGCTCACTAATTGATGCATATTCTTCTAGTTCACAAGTTTCAAAAATATTTACTAGCGAACTCATTTTTGCTTGTTCATTCATTGTTAACTGATACGCTTTTATTCCTGTTCCCATATTAAGTATCATAGCTGATGGGTATACATTTAAAGAACATCCCTTGCAAAGTAATTTAATATCCTTTTCTTCTAACTCTTTTCTGATTTCAATTAAAGCCTCAAAAAAATTATCAGCCTCTTTTGATATCTTTAAATCATTAAGTAATATAGTCAATTCTACCCCATCACCAAATTCTTCATCCGCTTTTATAATCGCATCTTTTATTTCATTATCTTTTATATATTTAACAATATATTCTTCTATCATCTAATTACCTCCGAAGTTAGGATTTGGTATCAAATCCCCTATAATTTGTCCTGCTTGTTTTTTATAAGCACCAAGAATTTCAGATGGTTTTATACCTCCTGATACAGCAAATTCCATTTGCTCTGGAAATTTTGCATTCAAATTAAAAATACTATTAATATCAACATAGTTATCTGTATTTATACTTACAATTATAATCAGATACTACAGAAAAAGAAAGTATTAATTGTTATTATTTACCTTCCTTTGTAACAATGTACATCGGTGGATTTATGTAGTCTTTTTCATTAGTAAGTATCGACCAAATATAATGCTTACTAATCTACGTTTTTGCCTATTCTTGGTGGCTTCTTACCAATGTAAGGAAATAGTGTTTTTACTTTCTCCTTATTATCTCTAACTATTGCTAAGCGTATAGCATGTGACAAATTATCGGTTCCATAAATCTCCTTCAATTTTTCGAGTACCTCATCATCTTCTCTAATACTTATCTTACTCAACATAAACTCCTCCTTTAAAACGGAGTCTCTTCTAGAGAAAAAGTTCAAATGAGTAAAAAAACAAATATCAAGCATTTTTCCACCCATCTCCCATACTTCTCATAAAAAGACAGACCGATACTTAAAACTTTTAAAAGAGTAAGTTCATATCAAGTAATTCAAATATTACTTGGAGATTTTCTGTACGAAAAAAAGAACTTCTGCAACGTAGATTTTCATCTATGTTGCAGAAGTTCTCTATATGAATTTTATTACACGTTTGCTACTTTAATCTCATTCTACTTCTTTAGGTGTATTTCTTAAAATATCATCACTCATAATACTTACTGCATTATCTGGATAACAAATATCATCATATAGGATAGAATAAACTTCTTTACCATCAAGCATAAATCTTAAAGTATATGGATTTAAACCCTTATCAATTTGATTATATATTCTTCTACTTTTACGTATAAACCTATTAATTACTTTATTTCTTGGTATTATCCATTTAGAACCAAAATGTTCTATAATCAAAGTATCAAACTCATCAGGAAACTTTGGTTCAAATGTTTCACTAATTGGTATTGTAAAATAATACATGTGATGTCTTTCAAACATTTCACCATCTAATACTGCTTGATTGCATTCTTGTTTAATTCTATTGCTATCATAATATTCAATTGCACTGTGTTTGTTATGTTCTAACATGTTTGATAAAATCCACGGATTAACTCCACACCATCTACTTCTACACCCAAAATCCCAATCTACAAAGATTTCTTCATTTGTAGCAATACAACCACATCCATGAAATATATATTTAATTCCATTTATCTCGAACTCAAATCCTAAATGTTTTTGCTTATACATAAAAAATTCTTCTTTTGAGTTTAAATTTAATGCTTTTAATAATTCTGTACATACATTATTTACTTCTTCTATATAATCAGTAATTATTTGCTTTAATTTTTCCTCCATAAATAATACCTCTCTTTTTAATTACCCATTAACCCATCTAACATTTCTTCAAGGCTTCTTATATAATCACCATTTTTTAATGTTTTACCAAGTTGAGATTTATGTAAATATTCAATAGGTACTCTATCATATCCTAATTGTAGAAATGCCTCAAATCTATGATGTCCATTTTCTATTAATGCTTCTCCATTATGCACTCTAACCCTAATTGGGTCAATCGAATTAGGTCCTTCTGCAAGAATCTGTTTCTTATACTTTTCAACAGTATTTTGAAATGTATATGGTTGTGTTTTCTTCATTTTATTTACATCATAACTTGTTCCTTCTATTTTTCTTGAAGGATTAGCACTACCACCATTCTTGGCTGCCTTCGCATCAGCTTTTGCCTGTGCCTTCTTCGCCTTAGCCTCTGCAATACACGGTGATGAATTATGCACCAATATATCCATATCAGTTACGTAGTCCCTAATGAGTCTTCTACTTCAAAGTTAGATATATTGTGTAGGTAATACGCTATCCTTATTCTACTTCTTTAGGTGTATTTCTTAAAATCTCACCACTCATAATGTTTACAGCCTTTTCTGGATAGCCAATATCATCATAGGAAATAGAATAAACTTCTTTGCCACCAAGCATAAATCTTAAAGTGTACAAATTCAAACTTTTATCAATTTCATTATACACTCGCCTACTTTTACGAATAAATCTATCAATGACTTTATTTCTTGGAATTACCCACCTTGAGCCAAAATGTTCTACAATTAAAGTATCAAATTCTTTAGGAAAATCAGGTGCAAACGTTTCATTAAGTGGTATTGTGAAATAAT
The DNA here is from genome assembly GCA_031556525.1 of Lachnospiraceae bacterium. Taxonomy (GTDB): domain Bacteria; phylum Bacillota; class Clostridia; order Lachnospirales; family Lachnospiraceae; genus JAVBSN01. Next base: position 977 of record JAVBSS010000016.1, on the reverse strand, counting down.
ACATATCATATTTTTGATACATAATGCCATCCAACACTGCTTGTTCACATTGCCGTTTTATTAAATTCCCATCATAATATTCAGTATAGTTACATTTATTACGCTCTAATGTTCTAGCTAATAACCAAGGATCAATTCCACACCATCTGCTTCCATAACCAAAATCCCAATCCAAATATATATCTTCACCAATTGCCCAACATCCACGTCCATGCAAAATATATCTAATTCCGTTTACCTCATATTCAGGTCTACAATGCTTTCTTCTATATTCCCAAAAGTCCACCTTGACTTTTAAATCTAATCCCTTTAATAACTTAATACATATTTCTTCTACATTTTTTATATACTCTATCATTACATTTCTTAATTTCTCTTCTATATCTAACACCTCCTAATTTGAAATTTTACCAGCTAATAATTCTATAATATCTCTAAAATAATCCCCATCCTTTTGAATTTTCCCAAGTTGAGAGCTATGTACATATTTTATAGGAACTCTATCATAACCTAATTGTAAAAATGCTTCTAGTCTATGATGACCTTGAACTACTAATGCTTCTCCATTATGAACTCTTACTGCAATTGGAGGTACAGCACTTGGACCATCTTTTAAAATACTTCCTTTCATACTTGAAACTATTGATTGGTCAACTCTGGATTGTGTCTTAACTAATTTTTTAGCATCATAACTTGTTCCTTCTATTTTTCTTGAAGGATTACCATTACCACCATTCTTAGCTGCCTTTGCATCAGCTTTTGCCTGTGCTTTCTTTGCCTTTGCCTCTGCAACGCATGGTGATGAATTATGCACCAATACGTCAGAACTACCCACGTAGTAAGTATGCCAATCTTCCACCTCAAAGTTATATACCTTTGTGATTTCTTCTGATGTTGATATGTCTATACTTGTTAATGTTGCTGTTTCTCCACTTCTTAATCTTAGTGTATCTCCTACTACTAAGTCTTCTGCTGGT
>JAVBSS010000022.1:0-14194 GCA_031556525.1 Lachnospiraceae bacterium | reverse complement strand
ACCAGCAGAAGACTTAGTAGTAGGAGATACACTAAGATTAAGAAGTGGAGAAACAGCAACATTAACAAGTATAGACATATCAACATCAGAAGAAATCACAAAGGTATATAACTTTGAGGTGGAAGATTGGCATACTTACTATGTGGGTAGTTTGGATATTCTTGTTCATAATAAATGCCAGACTGATGTGTTAGATGCTAGTACTAAGAATAATGTGGGTGAGGCATCACTATCCTCTATGGAAAAAAATACTCCCCTAATAGAAAAAAATAATCATTGGGGAAAATTTAAAGGCGATGAAGCAGTTAACCATTTTGACAAACACGGAAAAGAAGTAATGGATGTTTTGGGGAAAGATTCTTACAATCTAAAAGAATATGTGGATGATGCAAACTATATTCTTAAGAATGGGACATATGTACCAGAAATGAATGGATATATATCTTTTATCAAGGAAGGTAAATTTGGTTTTGTTGGTTTAGATAGTTCAACTGGTAATATAACCACCTTCCATATTAAGAAATTAAAAGAATTAATTAAAAGAGCTCCTAGTCTTTATTAAAATACGAGGTGATTGACTGTGAAGATAAAAAATATAAAGTGGATATGCATAGATTCCGCTGAAGCAGATGTAGTCATTACTGATGGTGAATATGATATCATATGTTTTTCCCACCCATGCAATTATAGTGTAGGGATGATAGTGAATGAAGAATTAAGTACACTTAATGCAAAAAATGTAATGCGACATGATAGAAAGGAGTATATTGTAAATCAAAGTTTAAATGGAAACAGTAATTATTTTGTTGGGCAACTAATTAATAAATCAGATAAGATAGTTTCTATAGGAGATTTTCAAATAGAAATTGATTCGTATATTCCAAATGATATTAATGATGGTGAATATATACAATTTTCATGTAGTAGAGTTGATTTATATTAAGTGGTTAATAATTATATCTAAAATATTTAAGGAGTTATGATAAGATATTCTAATTCTATGGTAACATACCAATTGTAAACATAAATATAGGACTAAATGAAATTAATCCAACCTTTAACTTTGAAGTAGAGGACTCATTAGGGACTACGTCGGTAGTGCAGAGATATTGGTGCATAATGATTGTAAGGCTGATGCTAAGAAGTTGAATAATAGAAATGCTGAAGGAACTGTTGTAGGAGGAGAAAAATTATCTGATTCATCTAAAATGATGCATGGAACAGATGGAAATGTAGGTGTTATACCCAAAGAGATTGGAGATAAATTAAATGGGAAAAAATTTAAAAACTTTGATGAATTCAGAGGAGAGTTCTGGAAAACAGTATCAAATTCAAGTTATGCTAGTGAGTTTTCTTCAAGTAATATTGCTCGTATGAGTCAAGGTTATGCACCAAAAGTAGCAAAATCACAACAATATGGACAATTGTCTAGTTATGTATTGCATCATAAAACTCCTATTCATGTAGGTGGTGGGGTATATGATTTAAATAATATAGTTATAGCAACACCTAAAATGCATCAGGAAATATTAGACAAAGCATATCACTTTGGTAATTAGGAGGAGGTAAAATGAAACGAGAAGAATTAATTGAAATAGTACGAAAAATTAAAAATTGTGAAGGTAACGAAAAGGAAATAGATGCCATGATTTCACTTTTAGAAAAGAATGTGGTTTATCCAGATGTTAGTGATTTGATATATTTTGACGAAAAAACACCAGAAGAAATAGTTGATATTGCACTAGCATATAAACCAATTTATTTATAAACTAAGAGTTGTTGTGGGTATTGATTGTATAGGTTATATGGTTAAGTATATGTATAATTTATAATTACAGATGAAGAGTTGTAGTAAATATAAAAAACTATGAAGAGAACTTTTGCAACATAGATGAAAAATCTATGTTGCAGAGGTTCTCTTTTTTTCGTGCAGAAAATCTCCAAGTGATATTTGAATTAGTCGAGATGAACCTACTCTTTTAAAAGTTTTAAGTATCGGTCTGTCTTTTTGTGAGAAGTAGGGGAGATGGGTGAAAAAATGGTTGATATTAGTTTTTTTACTCATTTGAACCTTTTCTCTAGAAGAGACTCCGTTTTAAAGGAGGAGTTTATGTTGAGTAAGATAAGTATTAGAGAAGATGATGAGGTACTCGAAAAATTGAAGGAGATTTATGAAACCGATAATCTGTCACATGCTATACGCTTAGCAATAGGTGAGGCACTAGTTAGAGATAATAATGAGAAAATAAAAACATTATTTCCTTACATAGGTAAGAAGCCACTGAGAATAGGAAGAGAAGTTGTTGAGGCATTTCGGCAGTCGGAGTGTGATGTTTTCGTTGATGTGTTCTGTGGAAGTTTGGCAATGATTTGTTACTTGCCTTATGACACAAAGGTTGTAGTTAATGATATTGATGGTAATCTAACCAACTTATACGAAGTTATAAATACTAAGCCTGATGAGTTTGTTAAAGAATTGTTGAAGATTCCGTATTCAGAAGTTTTATTTGAAAAATTTAGGGATGATATTAGGAATAATACTTTTGAGACAAAATTACAAAGGGCAGTAGAATATTACTTTTTGAGGTTTTGTACGTACAGAGGTAGCAATGATTTTACGACATTTAAAAACTCTACAACGAGTGATAATTATGCAATGCGATTTCAAAAAGATATGAAGATGGTATTAGCATTATCAAAGAGATTGCAAACTGTTGAAATCCTTAATAGAGATTTTAGAAGGGTTTTAGAACAGTTTAACAAGCCCAACATTTTTATATATGCTGATTGCCCTTATCTGGGTACTGAGAAATATTACAAGAATATATTTTCAGATGAAGACCATCGAGATTTATCCAAAATGCTGAAGGCACACAAAGGTAAGTTTGCACTATCATCAAAGGCAAAAGGAGAGTTGCGTAAACTGTATCGTTCGAACAGACATTATATGTTAGAGTTCGAGGCTACTGCTAAAATGCCTGACAAGAGACGTCGTGAACAATTAATTTTTAATTTCAAGATGATACATAAAAACAAGTTTGGAGAAGATGACATAAAAACATACAGATAGTAAAAAGTTGATGATGGATTTAAATAGATGAATTGTATAGCAAGTATTTATTTTTAACTATAATCACTCGTTATGTCGGACAACTAATTTGCAAATGTACGTGTAACCCTTGATTTTACTAGGTTTTTAAAGAATACAATAAATTGATTCTTCCACAGAACACACGTGCTAATTTTTCTTAGAAATGCAGTAAAATCAAGGGGTTTAGCAAAAAGTTAAAAATTGTAAGACAAGATTTCGTTACGAGGTTTGGGTGGATATCCTAATAAATTTACATTAATAATCTATGTTTTAATTATAACAAGCCGTTATGCATATTAATTTATAATATCGCCAGATAAATTCACGCTGTGTGTAGGCAATAACTATGTCCTTTTTTAGAGTTATTCCACTATATACAAGTGAATAGAGAGAGTGGGGACAGCGTAAGACCACTTGAAAAATACTCGCAGTCTGGTGAAGCTTAAATAGTAAATTCACTCGGCAGATGATATGTGTTTTTGTCTGGCACATTCTGTCGTCATTGGTGTGGGTGACGTAAAACCAAGTAAAATATAAAGGGTCAGGGGGCAACGCTTTGAGAGATGCTAGAGAATGTTGGTGGTGTTGGACATGCAGTAATCCTCTAGTGCGTATCTGCAATGATACGCCTATCAGACAAGCCGAAGAAACCTCAGCGACGGTCGACAGGCAGTTTGAAACTGTCATAAGATTAGTTTTGGTTAAGGCATGGTTCATTTTTTCCGTAAGGAGAACTATGCCTAAATTTCCTAGCTCAAATCTCTAGGCAGATATAATATACAACACTATAGTATATATTAAGTAAAGCTTATGGATAGGCTAAGTGAGTATAGGACTTAATAAGTATTTGAAAGTAGTAGATAGATTTAAGTGTCTTAATATTTCTTGGTATTTTAGTTGTTTACTTGTTTTAAGCGACAATTGGCTGATATGGGTATTTGACACTTTTTTAAATTGTTAAGGGTATTTAATTTTGGGTATGATAAATTACCTTGATAATATACTTGATAATTTTATAACTTTTCTGAGATAGTGTTTCTGAAATAAGATTACTTATATGATTTTAATAGGTGTAGAAATATAGATTTTTTAACTTGTACACAATGTTTATGTATGGTAATATAATGAATGAGAATTCAAGAACATAAACAAATGGTGTACCACTCGTTCCCACGCCAATGAGAACGAGCAAGGAATGGTAATCTAGCTACCACAACAATACAGGATAAACCTGCGATACACACACGTTTATTATACTTTAGACAATCTATGTTTACAAGTATTAATATAGTGGGTATTCAATGATTTGTTCTGAACCTTAAAATATATAACAAGGTGTTGGTGTGGACGCATACTAACACCTTGTTCTTGATTCTCACAGAAGTACCTAGGTGGTAGATGAACTCTGCCACTTGGGGTATTTCAGTGAGAATCGGAGTTTAATAATGACTGCGATTATTTTGATACAAATTTGTGTTGAATAATGGCAGTTTTTTTATCGCTTCGATTTATTAAAATGCGGAGGATGAAGAGATGAAGAAATTTTTAAGAAGTACAGTAGCGATGATAACGTGTGTAGCAATGTTAATGGGTATTACAGGCTGTAGTTCAGAACCAGAGAACAACAAAGGAGAAGAGAGGACAAGTTTACAAAAAGAGAATGAAGAGTTAGAAGATTCAACAGTAGAAGAACCCAAAGAGACCGTTGAGTTCAAAGAGGTTGATGGAAAGATTCAAGTATATTTACCTGTACAATATACGTCGACTTGGGATTATGAGGACAGTAAGGGTACGCATACTGTAGAATATTTGTATGATGACAGAGGACTATTAGAAACAATTAGAGATGTGGAAAGAGAAGAGGCTAGCGATGGGGATTATTTTACTTCGGAGGAAAATTATTATAAATATAATGATGATTATCAATTGATTGAAATGATAGAAGATAATAAAAGTACAACTTATGAATATTATCAAAATGGTGACTTGTATAGAGTAGTTCAGGATGGTTATGCATATACATTTGAAAATAATATTATGATTGATGGATACTCAAGATATTGGAACTATTCTACCAATGAGGATGGATATATTACAGATATTTCTTGCAATCATTATAATGGTGGTGATACTACTTTTCAGAGTGAAAACAAATACTACTATGATGACCAAAATAGACTTGAAAAAATGGTTTGTACAGACTATAACTATAATGAAAAAACGTATGAAGTTCTGTATTCTGATCAAGGTTTAATAACTTCATATGGTGAAGGGAAAATGAGTTATAATGAAGATGGAAAGATTGAAAGCAGAGAAGGGAAAAATTATTTTTACGGTGATAATGGTCTTATATCACATATAATAGATACTAATCGTGACGAAGATAAAAGTCGCTATCTAGTGAGATTTGAGTACGATGAATATGGTAATTTAATCAAGATGTATACAGATGATAATAAACAAGAAGAGAAAATTGAGTATAAAGAATTTTATATTGATAAAGAGTATTGGGATAAGTATTTGGGTTATTGGTATTACAAGTATCAATGTATGTTTGAAGATAGAGGTCTTGGTTATGAAACATATGTAGTTGAAATAAATAAAGATATTTATCAAAACTTTTTTTTATGGGAACAATGTGGATATAAAACATTTGAGAATTTTGATATACGTTCCAATCCATTTTTAATTAATGATATCAGTAATTAAGGTAATTTAATAATAAAATTTAATTAGTATAGTGTTTTGTAAATACTCATTACGCAACTTAGACTTGATGTGTAATGGGTATTTTTTTATGCATTATATTTGGGTATCATAATAGCAGATTTTGCTTGAGGTGCTTTGAAATATTTTACGAACTTTTATAGCCACATATGTTATTTTATTCACAAAAAGTAGCCAAGAAAAAGTGTCATTTTAGGGAATTAAGTTTGTATCAGTTAATTTTTATTGAAAAAACCTTATAAACTGGGCATTTTTCACGAGTTTAAAATTTGTATTTTAAGGATTTATGGAACTAAGGTTTTGTATCTTATTTTTTGCTAATGGAACTTGTCACAATATTTAGGAACTTTACATTGTATTTGGGTATGGGCATATTTTTGTATATCAAATGTAACTTGTTAATTAATTAAAAAAGGAGGCTTTAATATGGTTTTGGGATTAGTATCGAGTATGGCAAGTAGCAATGAGATGACAGCTATGAGAACAAAAAAAGTATCCGATAATCGCATTATAGAGATTGGGAATGTGGATACACTTGTAAGCAGTATGAAGAGTGGTGATGTGGTATATCTTTTGGATGTTCAAGTATTTACGTCAGTACATATGCTATACAAATTCATGTGTATAGCAGTAGATGGAGATGTATCTGTTAAGTTTATCAACCAATCATATTTAGATGTGGGTAATGGTAAGCATTGGAGGAGTTCTATAATTAATCAGCTAAAATCAATGATGGTTTTAGAAGAAAGAACTGCAAGGGTGATGCAGAATGAGTTAAGGGTTAAGAATACAGATGCAGGTATATACATTGGGAAATCTATAGGTATATTAGGAATCAGAGCAGTGGCTAGTGTTTATGCATCAGATGGGATTTTAAAGAGAGGTAAATAATAGTCACAATTGTAGGATTTATCAATGTTTACAATGGTTTGTGGCTTAGGGTATGAATTGTTTGCGCCTTTGTCGTTTGGCTTCGTACGTTGCCCTACGTTGGCTTTTAAGCCCTTTGGTGGTAATTAGTGCCACTGTGGTTAAAAAGCCAACACTGGGCGAAATACAGCGTTGCTTTTAAGTTCTTAATTGTATGCAATTAGGAACTAGCCTTTAAAAAGGTGGCTTTACCTTTGTGGGTACTGATTTTACGAACTTATAGGGGGTAGTAATTGGAACTTCGTGGTTTTCTGTAGTTATTAAGTAACGTTGTTGTAGGGTTTGGTGGGTGTTAATTTCTTGATTCTAATATAGAGGGTAGGTGATGAGATGAATAAAACAACTCGTGCAGTTGATGATGATACATATAGACTTATAATAGATACAATGAGAAAAGGATTTGAGTATAAGGGTACTCATCATAAAGCTAATGTAAGAATTGCGACTATATTGGTACTTGAATATAACTTAGGTCTTAGAGTTGGTGATATTTTAAAACTAACAATGAGTTCATTTGTAAAAGAGGGTAGTCGATATCATCTAGATATCAAAGAGCAGAAGACAGGAAAATCTCGAACATTTACAATTCCCAATGAGATTTACCAATTCATACGTGATTATGCGTATCAGATGGAAATCTCGCCATCAGCTAGGTTATTCCCCATTACTGAGCGAGCAGTATTAAAACATCTAAAGGTGACTTGTGAGTTTCTTGGTCTTGAGGGTATTGGTTCTCATAGCTTCAGAAAAGGTTTTGCCACAAGAATATACAAAGAAAATGATTTTAATATAGAGTTGGTAAGAACCTTGTTGCAACATTCCAGTGTAGTGGTTACACAACGATATATAGGTATGGGTACAAAGGAATTAGAAGAAGCGATTTCCAACAGTGTGTTCTTGATTTGATGATTACTTATGTTGATTCCATATTTTATAAAGTTGAAATAACTATATCTGAAATTGAAATGATATTTGTTATTGGTGATTTAACAATTACTAAATATGAAATAACATTTATTGAAATTGAATTAATATTTTCTGATAGTGAAATGATATTTTCTACATTTGAAACAATATTAACTATTGGTAATTCGATAATTGCAAATCTTGAAATAACATTTACTGAAATTGAAACAACATTAACTATTGGTGATTTGATAATTGCTAAGTATGAAATGATATCTTCTGATAGTGAATCGATATTTTCTGAAGTTGATACAATATAAACTATTGGTAATTCGATAATTACAAATCTTAAAATGATATTTTCTTCATTCGAATTGATATAATCTATGGCTGATTTGATATTTTCTGTATTCGTTTTAACATCAACTGATATAGCAATTCATAACAAAGTAAAAATTGAATAACGATTTAAAAAGTGGTACTGTCTATGGTTCATTCCATGTGGGTATCACTTTTTTGTTGGAAAGATTTGAGGGCAATAAATATAGTAGATATTTTCGTCATAAAAAATAATTTTAAAAATATTAAAAAAACACTTGACACACTTTTTGAATATCACATGAAAGTTTACGTATGGAGATAGTAGAAATTTCAGAGGATATTAAAAAGGTAGAAATTGAGAAGTGTTGATTATAGGGGAGATTGACATACTTTTGGTGGTCTTGAAAAGGTGAGTTGAAAAAGTCGATTTTGCTATACTGGGAAACATAATATTTCAAAAAGAGATATGGTCTGAATTAACTTGAACTTAAGTTGATTAAGAGGTAACATCACACAACTTAGATTATGGAGAGGAAAATATATGACAAATAATATTAATACAAAATTAACCAGTGTCACTTGCACAGGTACTCACATTACAGGCAAAAAACTAAAGGTTGCCCTTACAGGTAACTGGCTCTTGGATATAGGCTTTACAATTGGCTCAAGTATTAAGGTTGTTCCTAAAACAGAGGGTATGGATTTTGTCCTTGTAGATGATGATAGTAGTGTTACTAAAGAAGAAAAACTAATTCACGTGATACAGATTTCATATAAGGAAAGAGGCTCTTTTCCAGCAGTAATGACGTCAGGAAATTTTATCAATAGTTGTGGTCTTAGCTTTGGAGATACTTGTGTTGTTAAGTATTCATATGGAAAGATACAGATACGTAAAGTTGACCTCGCTAAATTTGGCTTTTCAGATAATGAAGCGACACGTATCTGCTCATTCAATATTGCTGTTTTAGAGTATGGAGAAATGCAAACTAGATTAAGCGAGAAGTGGCTATCTAGCTATGGCTTTGAAAATGAAGCAGTTATCTTAGCAACAGCAGATGGTGGTTCTATAACCTTTGAATTAAAAGATAAAGAAATAGAACCATATGAAGAACTAGTCAAGATGGTAAGGGTAAAAAAACTTACCTTAATACAAGTTAGAAGTGGTGGTAAAGGCAACCCATACATAGCAATTCATAATAGGTTGTTAACCAAGTCTGGTTTTACTATTAATGATATATTTGCAGTCAAATCTACATATGGAAATATAAAACTTTGCAAGTTAGATGTGTCAGATATGTTTTAAATGTTATTAAGGGGAATGCCCCCATGATATAAAAAATAGTTTCAAAAACCCAAAACTGTAATAGTCCGTGCAGATTACTCTAGTAGTAATTAATGCTGAGCATACCTTGTATTTTATACTTGGGTTTTTGAGGCTGTTGCAAAGGGAATACAGGTATATTTTAATAAATCCTTTTAAGTGTTCTTTTTGCAACAGTCTGTACTTACTAGTATTTGCGATGCGATAGGCTCTTTTTCGTATAACGCTAGCTTTAGAGATGTAATAAGGCTGAAAGAACTTTGAAAACTAAATTAAAAATAAATTGGAGGAATAAAACTATGATACACAAAAAAATGTTATACACTTATGTTGGGATTGATTCTCACAAGGACACTCACACAGCAGTATTTTTGGATTGCTTTTATGAAAGGATTGGCGAAATAACTTTTAATAACCTACCATCTAGGTTTGAGGATTTTCTAAGTGAAGCCAACAATCTTTGTCTAGATGGAACTTCACTTTTATTCGGACTAGAAGATACAACAGCATATGGTAGAATGCTGACAGTTTTTCTTACAGACCATGATTATGAGGTTAAACATGTTAATGCACTTTTAGTTGCTGGAGAGCGTAAGAACCAGAACGTGGTAGAAAAGACAGATTCAGTTGATGCAGAATGTGCAGCAAGGGTATTGCTAAACAAACTTGATATTTTGCCAGTTGCCAAGCCCCAAGATGAATATTTCATTTTGCGTAGCCTTGTAATTAGAAGACAATTCATTGTTAAAAATATGACTGCTTTAAAAAATCATCTACATACTTTGATTATGCCACACTATCCACAGTATAATAGGCTATTTAAAAACATTGATTGTAACAGTTCACTTGGATTTTTGGAACGTTATCCATCACCACAAACCTTATCAGAAACAACAGTTACTGAACTTGCAGAGTTTCTATATTCTGTATCAGCAAAAAATTTTGGTATGGAAAAGGCAGTAGAGATTTTAACCATTATAAAAGAAAATGGTGACACTACATTAGCCTTCCAAGAAACAAGAGATTTTACAGTGCAATCAACAGTTAGACAGATTCGCCAATCCATTGATGAAATGAAAGAAATCGAGCATCACTTGGCAACATTCTATAAACAGTTTAACTGTACCCTTACATCAATGAATGGTATAGACGTAATAACAGCAACTCAGATACTTTCGTGTATTGGTGACATTACAAAGTTTTCGACATCTGCAAAATTAGCACGTTATGCGGGTATAGCTCCAGTGTCCTATTCATCAGGTAAACACGACATACAATTTGCCAACCAAAGGGGTAATAGAGAACTTAACTCGTTACTGTATAACCTTGCAGTAAGATTAACTTCGCCAGTAAGTGGTAAGAACAAAGTAATTAATCCGTTTTTCTATGAGTATTACCAGAGAAAACTATCAGAGGGTAAGACAAAGGGACAAGCATTAAAATGCGTACAACGTAGACTAGTAAGTATTATTTGGTCGATGCTTACTTATGAAGAAGACTACATAAATCCACCAATGTACAATATTACAAAGGAAGGAAAAGAATAACAAATAGCACTTTATTTTTCTACAGTATACGATTATAATTGTAAATATAATGAAGTAGTCATTACATCAACTTTGAGGTAGAAGACTCATTAGGGACTACGTGGGTAGTGCAGAGATATTGGTACATAATACTTGTGCTAAGGATACTGCTAAGTTGAATAGTGGTTCTGATGGTGGTAATGATGCAAAGTATTATAATGCTGATGGTAGCCCAATATGGCCAGAAAATAGAGGATTTGATGGCCAACCTGAGTCGATTACACTTCAACCAGGAGATATGGTAGATAGATTTGGATATGATGGAGGAACTTTTGTATCGCCATTGGGAACACCATATACTAATAGAGCGCTTCCTAAAGGAACAGATGCAAAGCCGTATACAATTTTTGAAGTTTTAAAACCAGTTGAAGTACAGGGTGGAAAAGTTGCATCTTGGTTTGGAGAAGCTGGAGGTGGAATTCAATATGAATTTATGTCTCCAATATCCGAATTGCTTGATAACGGAATATTGAGAAAGGTAGGTAATTAAAATGAAAATAAATGAATTGAAAAATTTTCTGGTTAGTAATAAGGTTCCAGAAAACTTATATAGCTTAAAAGGGGGATTGCCGAGTGAAGCTTACTGTATAAATAAAACACAAGAAAAATGGGAAGTTTACTATAGCGAAAGAGGAATAAAATCACATTTGATTCAATTTGATACAGAAGATAGTGCATGTTTGTATCTACAAGAAATAATTAAAAAAATTTTATGTTTATAATACATCTATAAGGTTAGTTAATATAAACATTTGTATATGTAAAAGTAACTGGCTTTTCTATGAAAAAATATTAAAATAGCAACATCGTCTGTTTAACAAATGAACCATTGACAGGCGGTGGTGTTTATTATACTAAAACAAATTTTGAATCAATATACGATTTGTAGTTATAGACACTAAATCTATATCAGAATACTACACACCAACTTAGAAGTAGAGGACTCATTAGAGACTATGTCACTGATATGGATATCTTGGTGCATAATTCCTCTCCGTGTACTAAAGCAGCAAAAGCAGAGAAAGCAGCGGCTGAAGCTGCTGCGATGAATGGTTCTGATTCTGAAAAGGTATTAGGAGGAAGTTTTAAGGATGTAAATGCAACTAGGGGAGCAGATGAAGTAGGGCATCATATGCCTCAAAATAGATTTAATGAAAAAAATTTAAATATGTCAAAAAATGATGGACCAGCATTATTAATGACAAAAAAAGACCATGCTCTAACAAGAACATATAGAGGAAAAGGTAAACATACGATGATTGTTGATGAAGCATTAAATGCAAGACAAAGAATGGCTTTAGATATAAAAAATATTAGAGATAACTTTGGAACGAAGTATAATGAAGGAATGCTTGAGGCAATTAAGTATGCTAAAACACTAGCACAATATCAAAAATAAAAATAGAGGTGAAATTATGGATTTAATAAAATTAATCAACAAATATAAAGATGAAATATCAAATGATAGTATTTTGATAGAATATAATTTATTTTTTAGTGAAGATGTAAAAAAATATTGTAAATTTGTAATTGATGAATATGAGGAATTAGAAAAACTAAATAATGTGCTTTTAAAATTAAAAGAGTTAGATAAGGATATTGAAATATATGTATGTACGTATGGAGTGGATTTCATAGAATCAGAAATACATATTTATGGTGATACCTTATGGATTAATACAAAAACTGAATTAGAAAAAATATACGAGTGTTTTAGAAATTGTAGAATAGTAGAGCCAAGTGATATTGTAATGTTATGTGAGAATGAAGGTATAGACGGAACAGTAGCATTAGCTTTTAGCATGGAGGGTAAAGTAGAAAACTATACGTCATTTATTGAAAAGAGACAAATAAATAAAATTAAAAGCTTATATTGGGATTAATTAATATATAATATATTACCAACACATTAATAGAGAACTTTTGCAACATAGATAGACAAAAATCTATGTTGCAGAAGTTCTTTTTTTGATGCATAAAATCTCCAAGTGATAATTGAATTAGTCGAGATGAACCTACTCTTTTAAAAGTTTTTAGTAGCGGTCTGTCTGTTTATGAGAAGTATGGGAGATGGGTGGGAAAATGGTTGATATTAGTTTTTTTACTCATTTGAACTTTTTCTCTAGAAGAGGCTCCGTTTTAAAGGAGGAGTTTATGTTGAGTAAGATAAGTATTAGAGAAGATGATGAGGTACTCGAAAAATTGAAGGAGATTTATGAAACCGATAATCTGTCACAAGCTATACGCTTAGCAATAGGTGAGGCACTAGTTAGAGATAATAAGGAGAAAATAAAAACAATATTTCCTTGCATTGGTAAGAAGCCATCGAGAATAGGAAGAGAAGTTGTTGAGGCATTTCGGCAGTCGGAGTGTGATGTTTTCGTGGATGTGTTTTGTGGAAGTTTGGCGATGCTCTGCTACTTGCCCTGGGATATGAGGGTAGTTGTGAATGACATCAATGGTAATATTACTAACCTTTACATTGTGATAAGAGATAACTTATCAGAGTTTATTTTAGAAGTAGATAAACTGCCATATTTTGAGGTGATTTTCAATCAATTTAAAGAGGATATGAAATCAAATAAAGCGATGTCGAATTTGGAGAGAGCAGTTGCTTATTATTACATTTCATTTGGGACATTTAGAGGACAAACTAATAATCCCTCATTTTGGATTGCAACGAATGGAACTGCTAATACAGCTGAGTTGTACAAGAAGAATAAGGAGCGTATTTTACAATTATCTAAGCGTTTGCAAACTGTTGAAATACTTAACAGAGACTTCAGAAAAGTATTCATCCTGCGTCTATTAATCGATTACGACAGTCATATGTTAACTTAGTCATCTTGCCATCTACAGGACCGTAGGTCATATTTCCTGCTTTGTCGTATTCTACTTGTTCTCCATTATACGTTACTAACCTATTTGATGCATCATGGTCTTTCATACTGAAAACATTCTCGTAATATTTCTCAGTACCCAGATAGGGGCAATCTGCATATATAAAGACATTTGAATTATCAAACTGCTTGAATTACATACACCTATGATGCAATCAACAATAGAATAGCATCAACAATAGGTGGCAAGACAACAGAATATGTAATAGATAACAATACAGCCCTAAGTCAGATGTTAGTAGCATATGAATCTAACGGAAGTATAACTAGCTATGTATACGGAGCAGGAAAACTAATAAGCAAAGAAATAAGTAACCAAAGTGCAACGGATACAGTAGGTGAAGTATTAGGAACATATTTTACATATCATTATGACAACATAGGCTCAATAACAGCATTAACAAATGGAGAA
>JAVBSS010000015.1:0-5324 GCA_031556525.1 Lachnospiraceae bacterium | reverse complement strand
ACCACGGTAACATCCGATTTCTTGTAAACGCTTAATATTAAGAGCTATTTCTCTACGTAAATCACCCTCTACTTGTTGTGTCTCGTTGATAACATCACTTAGTCTACGAACTTCGTCATCTGTTAAATCACGAACACGAGTGTTTGGGTCTACATTTGCTTCTTTAAGAATACGTACTGCTGAAGTATTACCGATACCATAGATATAAGTAAGACCGATCTCAACACGTTTCTCTCTTGGTAAATCAACACCTGAAATACGAGCCATTGTGCCTTGCACCTCCATAAAAATTAATTAATCAAATTATAAGGCAATAACAATTACGTATCTCATACAAAAGTATGAGGTGAAATGTATACGTTCATCATCCCTTATCAGTATTTTATTTCAACAAGCATAAACCATTATGCTTCAGCCGCTTTCTAAATAAAAGCATAATACATCACAAAATATTTGACGGTAAAATGTGACATACTACGAAAAAACAAACCCAAGATTATCCTTGTCTTTGTTTATGTTTAGGGTTCTCACAGATTACTCTGACAGCCCCTTTTCTTTTAATGATTTTGCACTTGTCGCAAATTGGTTTAACTGATGCTCTAACCTTCATTAAAATCTCTCCTTTCGAAAAAAGTTCGCTACAGCATATAATTCTACTATACAATGGAATTAAATGCAAGCATTAATTTATTTATCTCTCCAAATGATTCTTCCCTTAGTTAAATCATATGGTGATAACTCGATAGTTACTTTGTCTCCAGGAAGTATCTTTATATAATTCATTCTAAGCTTTCCACTTATATGAGCCAATACTTTGTGACCATTTTCTAATTCAACCTGAAACATTGCGTTTGGTAATTTCTCTATTACCGTTCCTTCTATTTCTATAACATCTGATTTTGACATATAAACCTCCTATTAAATAAAACTTATATTATAATTCAATTCCTGGCGCTGTCGACAATATAATCGGTTCGCCATCTGTTACTAATATTGTATTCTCATAATGAGCTGATAGACTTCCATCTTCTGTGACTACTGTCCAATCATCATCAAGCCACTCTACATCATATCTTCCTATGTTAACCATAGGTTCGATTGCTAATGTCATACCGCGTCTTAACTTTGGACCTCTTCTATTTCCTACAAAGTTTGGAATCTCTGGTCCCTCATGAAGTTCTCTTCCTACTCCATGTCCAACCAAATCTCTAACCATTGAAAAACCATTCTTTTCGCAATGTTCTTGAATAGCTCTCGATATATCTACTATATGATAGCCTTCCTTAGCAAATTTGATTCCCTCGAAAAAGCTTTCTTTAGTAACTCGTACTAATTTCTTTGCTTCTTCACTACCTTCACCAATAATATGACTCCTAGCTGAATCTGAATGATATCCTTTGTATATAACTCCTGCATCTAAGCTTACAATATCACCTTCTCTAACAATTACGTCTTTTGAAGGAATACCGTGAACTACTTCTTCGTTTACAGACACACATATACTTGCTGGGTAACCATGATAATTTAAAAATGAAGGTATGCAATCATAACTTCTTATTATTTCTTCACCAATTCTATCTATATCTAATGTAGACATTCCTGGTCTAAGACTTTTTCTTAACTCATCATGTGTGATAGCAAGAATTCTTCCCGCTTCACGCATAAGTTCTATCTCATGTTGAGATTTTATTGATATAGCCATATTTATTCACCTAGGATCTCTACTATTGCGTTAAATACATCATTCATATCAACTGTTCCATCAACCTCAGCCATTACACCTTTTCCTGTATAATACGAAATTAAAGGTTGTGTTTGCTCATGATAAACACTTAATCTATTAAGAACTGTTTCTGGTTTATCATCTTCACGAAGAACTGTTTCTCCGCCACAAGTATCACATTTACCTTCAACTGATGTTGGATTATATTGTGTATGATATGTAGCACCACAACCTACACATGCTCTTCTTCCAGACATTCTTCTTACAATGTTCTCATCTGGAACTTCTACGTTAATAGCATAATCTACATTTTCACCGATTGCTGTTAATGCATTATCAAGTGCTTCTGCTTGTGGTATTGTTCTTGGAAAACCATCAAGTACATAACCGTTCTTGCAGTCATCCTCTTTAAATCTATCTATTACTAAATCTACTACTAGTTCATCTGGAACTAATAATCCTTTATCCATGTACTCTTTTGCTTTTGCTCCAAGCTCTGTACCATTTTTGATATTGGCACGGAATATATCTCCTGTTGAAATATGTGGAACACTATATTTGCTAGCTATCATTTTAGCTTGAGTACCTTTACCTGCACCAGGTGCACCTAACATAATAATTTTCATTATTTGTCCTCCATTTTATTTCTTTGTACGAACTAGGCTCGTGAAACACCGAGCTAAGTTCTTTGGGTTACACTATCTCCACTAGACTTGAAAGTACCGCGTCAAGTGGTGAAGTGTGCTTTCGAACTAAGCTCGTAAAATACCTCGCTAAGTTCTCAATGCAAATAAGCTGTAGAATTAACTACAGCTTTTTGCAAACTAATCGTTTAAGAATCCTGAATAGTGACGTACTAACATTTGTGATTCCATCTGCTTTATAGTTTCTATTATAACACCAACTATGATGATCAATGATGTTCCTCCGAAAGAAACACTTGCATTAAATACACCATTGAAGAATATAGGTATAATTGCTACTATTAACAATCCTACAACACCAATAATTATGATGTTGTTTAGAATCTTTTGTAAGTACTCTTGTGTTGGCTTTCCTGGTCTTATACCTGGAACAAAGCCTCCACCCTTCTTAATATTATTTGCTACTTCCATTGGGTTAAAAGTAATTGATGTATAGAAAAATGCAAACATTACAACTAGTAATATATACACTATCAAACCAACACTAGCCCATGGATAGTTCTTATTAAACCAATAATTTGAATTCATACCTGTCAATATCTTTGACCAAGTTGTACTCGCATCAACTTCTATACTAAATAAATTAATAACGATTGATGGTATTGATAATAATGAAGATGCAAAGATTACAGGAATAACTCCTGATGTGTTTACTTTAAGCGGTATATAATTCGATTGTCCTCCTGCCATCTTACGCCCTTGAACTTTCTTAGCGTATTGAATAGGGATTCTTCTCTCACCATCTTGAAGTAATACAACTAATATAGTTGTTATTACTATTACACCTATTATTATTACAGCAGCCATAATTCCTTTTGTTATTGCCTTGCCTTCAATAAACATCTCATAAAGATTTGAGAAATCACTTGGCATTCTAGATACTATATTTATTAAAAGTATTATAGATATACCATTTCCTACACCTTTTTCTGATATTCTCTCACCAAGCCACATTACAAATATTGATCCTGCTGTTAAAGTAACAATTGTTGTGAAAATGTTAAGGAAACCACTGTCTGTTAACATTCCTGAACGTCCAAAACCTATTGCTAGTCCTGTACTTTCCATAACTGCAAGTGCTACTGTTAAATATCTTGTTATTGTATTTATTTTCTTACGTCCATCCTCACCATCTTTTGACAACTCTTCAAGTGCTGGTATAGCAATTGTTAAGAGTTGAACAATAATTGATGATGTAATGTACGGAGTAACATTTAATGCAAACAATGCCATTTTACTAAGTGAACCACCTGTGAATTGATCCATAACAGATGTTGCATCTCCAAAAGATTCAAAGTAAGCACTAATCATTTCATGATTAATTCCTGGAGCTGGTACTGTACAGCCTATACGAACTACGATAAGTATAAAAAATGTATATATTAGCTTAGTACGTATATCTTTTACTTTCAGAGCGTTTATTAATGTTTTAAACATATTAAATCACCTCTGTTTTTCCACCAAGAGCTTCGATTTTCTCAACAGCTTTAGCACTAAAACCGTTAACTTTAACTGTAAGCTTCTTAGTTAATTCTCCATTTCCAAGGATCTTAACTCCATCTTTAGGATTATTAATAATTCCTTGATTCTTAAGTGTATCTACTGTTACTTCTGTTCCGTCTTCAAACACATTAAGTGCAGATACGTTAATTCCAATAATTTCTTTAGAGTTTCTACAAGTAAAACCTCTCTTAGGAATTCTTCTATATAATGGCATTTGACCACCTTCGAAGCCTGGTCTTGTTGCTCCTGAACGAGCTTTTTGACCTTTGTGACCTTTACCAGCAGTTTTGCCGTTTCCAGAACCATGTCCACGACCTTTTCTGAAATTATCGCTTTGTTTTGAACCGTCTGCAGGTTGTAATGTTGATAAATTCATCTACGTACACCTCCTTATCTATTAATTATATCTCTTCTACCTTTACTAAATGACTAACTTGTTTAACCATTCCCTTTGTAGCATCGTTGTTAGGAAGCTCAACACTCTTGTTAAGTTTCTTAAGACCTAATGCTGCAACAGTAGCTCTGTGCTTAGGAATAGAACCAATTGTAGACTTTACTAAAGTTACTTTTAATTTATCTGCCATTTCAATTTCCCTCCTTAGCCTAGTATCTCTTCTACAGATTTACCGCGAAGTCTAGCTACCTCTTCTGGAGTTTTGATATTTGAAAGTCCTTCGATTGTAGCAAGAACAACGTTTTGCTTATTGTTTGAACCTAAAGACTTTGTACGAATATTCTTATATCCTGCTAACTCAAGTACCTTACGAGCTGGTCCACCAGCTATAACACCAGTACCTTCTGGAGCAGTCTTAAGTAATACAGCTGCACTACCAAACTTTCCAGTTAAGTCATGAGGAATACTTCCATTATTATTTATTGGTACATTTGTAAGTTTCTTAATAGCATCTTCTTTTCCTTTACGAATTGCTTCTGGAATTTCTGTTGCTTTTCCAAGACCAGCACCAACGTGTCCGTTTCTATCACCAACTACTACTAGAGCAGCAAATCTAAAGTTACGACCACCTTTAACAACTTTAGTTACACGCTTAATTGCAACTACTTGTTCTTCTAATTCTAATTGACTAGCATCTATTATTTCATGCTTCATATTGTTGTTTTCCTCCTTCTTAGAATTCTAGACCAGCTTCTCTTGCTGCTTCTGCTAATGCTTTCACTTTACCTTGATATATAAATCCGCCTCTATCAAAGACAACTGTTGTAATACCTTTATCTAATGCTTTCTTAGCTATAACCTTACCTAAATAAGTTGCTGCATCTACATTATTAGTCTTTTCTAACTCAGCCTTAACTTCTTTTTCTAAAGTTGAAGCTGCTACCAAAGTATTACCAACTGTATCATCAATAATTTGAGCGTACATATGATTATTACTTCT
>JAVBSS010000021.1:0-23949 GCA_031556525.1 Lachnospiraceae bacterium | reverse complement strand
TTATATATAGTTATACATCAAAGCAACAATCATATAGATTATAAGGTTGCCCTCAAACATCTGCTCGGTGCCTGCTTTAAAAGCAAAATCAAACTTATTAAAGTATACAAAAAGTCTGCAGATTGTTAAATGATATTGTAGTAAGTCTATAAATTAAACATGTTTAAGAAATCATAGGTTGTTCAACACATTAACACGAAAGGTTGATTTTATGAGCTCTAATATATTTTTTCATATAGATGTTAATAATGCGTTTCTAAGCTGGGAGGCTCTATACCACCTTCGAGTAATGAAGGAGACCTCTGATTTAAGAGATACTTATTCAGCAGTTGGTGGCAATGAAGCAACTCGCCACGGTATCATTCTTGCAAAATCAACTAGTGCTAAGAAACTTGGCGTAACTACTGGCGAACCTCTTGTACATGCATACAAGAAATGTCCAGAACTTATAGTTGTACAACCTCATAGACATTACTATGAAGAACAGTCTGCACTATTTATTGAAAAATTGTATTCATATGCTCCTATTGTTGAACAATTTTCTATTGATGAAGCTTTCTGTGATATGAGCGGTACAGAAAATATATATGGGGATTTGATTAAGTTTGCTCATAGACTCAAAAAAGAGATATATGAGGAATATGGCTTTACTGTAAATATAGGAATATCCTCTAACAAACTGCTTGCTAAGATGGCAAGTGATTTTGAAAAACCAAATAGAGTTCATACTCTATTTCCAGAGGAATTAGAGTCTAAGATGTGGCCTTTACCCGTAAGAGATTTATTTTTTGTAGGGCCTTCTACAGAGAAAACATTACATTCCCTTGGAATTCATACTATCGGAGATATAGCTAAAACAGACCCCTCTATTCTTAAATCTCATCTTAAAAAACAAGGTGAGATTATATATAATTTTGCTAACGGAAGATCTCTCGACTTGTTTAGCGATCATAACGAATCTCCAAAAGGATATAGTCACTCAACTACTATTGCTTTTGATATAGATAAGGAAGATGATGCTTTACATGTCCTTCTCTCCCTATCAGAAAAAGTATGTACAAGACTTAGAAACGATGATGTATCTGCAACAGTTATATCAGTTGAGATTAAAGATAATAATTTTGTTAGAACAAGCCATCAACGCTCTCTACTATCGCCTACGAATACAACAGATGAATTCTATCAGATTGCTTCTCAACTTTTTAGTGAATTATGGGGTGGCAAGCCTATTAGACTTCTAGGTGTTAGTGCCAACAAAGTCACAAGTAATACTGATAAACAACTTAATCTATTTGATATGGATAAGTTCGAAAAACATGCCAAATTAGATTCTGCTATAGATAACATAAGAGGACGATTTGGTAGTGATGCTATTACAAGAGCTGCGTTTGTAAAACCTGGCAACAACAAAGACAACACTTAATTAATAACTATAATTTTCCACTAAAATAGGTCGTAAGAATCAAATTCTTACGACCTATCTCTATATAATAGTGCTAATAGTATATTAACCCATTACTACTTCAACTGTATGAGTAGAACCAGCTTCAAATACAGGAAGTACATTTCCTTCTATAGCGTTACCATCTACAGTTACGCTCTTAATTCCCTTACATACATGATCTGGATTAGTAATAGCTATCTCATATGTAACACCTCTAAACTTACGGCATACATTGAATCCATCCCACTCAGCAGGAATTGAAGGATCTACCTTAAGACCATCATAGTCTGGCATAATACCTAAGATGTATTGAGATATTGCTAGGAAGTTCCATGATGCAGTACCAGTTAACCAAGAGTTCTTAGCTTCACCCATACGAGCAGCATCCTTACCAGCTATCATCTGTGCATATACATAAGGCTCAGTTCTATGTAAATCTGAGATCTCCTCATTAAAGGCTGGAGCAATCTTTGTATAATACTCATAAGCCTTATCTCCTCTTCCTACATAAGCTTCTGCACAGATAATCCATGCATTGTTATGACAGAAGATACCAGCGTTCTCTTTGTATCCTGCTGGATAAGTAGATATCTCACCATACTCGATAACATACTTAGTAAATGCTGGATTGTTAAGTACTAGACCGTAATCACAGTTTAAGTATTTGTCAATGCTATCAAGAGTTTGAATATCATAACCCTTGTCCTTACCAATACCAGACATAACTGCAAAACCTTGAGGCTCTATGAATATCTTACCTTCTTCACATTCTTTAGAACCAACCTTCTTACCGAAGTCATCATAAGCTCTTAAGAACCATTCTCCATCATAACCATGATCAAGAACATTTTGAGTCATCTTATCTAATTCTGCTTGAGCAGCAGCTGCTTTGTCATCTAATCCTTTGTAATTGCAAAGTGCAACATACTCAGGTCCAACATATGTAAATAATGTAGCAACGAATAATGATTCTGCAACCTTACCATCTTTTGATGTTGATGTTTGGAAACTCTCACCTGGAGTGTTTGAGAAACAGTTAAGGTTCAAGCAGTCATTCCAGTCAGCTCTCATACTTAATGGAAGACCATGAGGTCCAACATTATTAACAACTCTGTAGAATGATTGTTGTAAATGGTGCATCATTGGTTGTGCTAATTCTTCTTTGTTCTCATAAGGAACCATCTCATCTAAGATTGAATAATCACCAGTCTCTTTGATGTATGAAGCAGTTGATAAAATCATCCATAATGGATCATCTGAGAAGTTACCGCCAACAGCATCATTACCCTTCTTAGTAAGTGGTTGATATTGATGGAAACATCCGCCATCTTCAAATTGAGTAGCTGCTAAATCAAGAATTCTTTCTCTTGCTCTATCTGGAATCTGATGAACAAATCCTAATAAATCTTGGTTAGAATCTCTGAATCCCATACCACGACCGATACCACTTTCAAAGTATGAAGCTGAACGTGACATATTAAATGTAACCATACATTGATATTGATTCCAGATGTTAACCATTGTATCAACCTTAGAATCTGGAGTCTTAACTGTATATTTAGAAAGAAGGTCGTCCCACATTGCATTCATCTCAGCAAGTGCAGCATCAACTTTCTCTACTGTATCAAATTTCTTAATCATCTCATATGCTCTTGACTTGTTCATAGAACCGTCAGCATTGAATTTCTCTTCTTGTGGATTCTCAACATAACCTAATACGAATACTAATTCCTTAGTCTCTCCTGGAGCTAAAGTAATATCAAAGCTATGTGAAGCGATTGGAGACCAACCATCAGCTTTTGAGTTGTTAGACTTTCCAGCAACAACAGCTTGTGGATTCTCAAATCCATTATATAATCCTACAAAGCTTTCTCTATCACAATCATATCCTGTAATATCAGCATTAACTGTATAGAAAGCGAAGTGATCACGACGTTCTTTGTACTCTGTCTTATGGAATAATGTAGAACCTTCAACCTCAACTTCACCTGTGTTAAAGTTTCTTTGGAAGTTAGTAGAATCATCTTCTGCATTCCATAAACACCACTCTAAAAATGAGAATAATGTAAATGTCTTATTAGCTGAACCTTCATTAGTAAGAACTACCTTCTGAACCTCACCTTGATAATTGTTTGGTACAAAGAAAGTAACTTCTGACTTAAGGTCATTGCTCTTACCTGTAATAACTGTGTATCCCATACCGTGACGGCACTCATAAAAATCAAGATCTTTCTTAACTGGTGACCATCCTGGTGACCATAAATTACCACCCTCATTAATGTAGAAGTAACGACCGCCCATATCAACTGGAACGTTGTTATAACGATAACGTGTTATTCTACGTAGACGTGCATCTTTATAAAAGTGATATCCTCCTGCTGTATTTGAAATTAGTGAGAAGAAATCCTGTGTTCCTAAGTAGTTGATCCATGGATATGGAGTCTTAGGAGAAGTGATAACATACTCTTTCTTGGCATCATCAAAATGTCCGAATTTCATAAACCTATAACCTCTCTTTCTCTTAATTCAAGCCTGTGTGTGTGCTTGGGCTATTTTATAGCCGACTGCTTTAATTATACAGTATATATTTATAAATGGGAAGATATTTTATCTCACATTGTAAATATTCTTTCTCTTATTGTCTTAGCTTCACCTGGTGCTAATTCAACATATCCTGATTCCTCGTCAGACATATTAATATTAGGTGCATCTATTATCCAAGACATTGGTTCTGGACAGAAATAATCCTTTGTTCCCCATTCATTCCACATAATCCAGAATTTGAACGCTTCATCTATCTCATAACATACTCTTTTGTTAGTAACAATATCTGTAGTAACCGAACCGTAAAATGGTTTTCCATCAAGTTCACCCATTACAGCATAGTACATATCGTTATCAAGGGAATGTCCAACTGGTACCATAGAGCCACTTAGATACATCTTATCGTAATTAGCTTGTGGTAATATCTCTCCTGTAGGAAGACATCTCTTATTAAGTTCTACTCTATCACCAATAGGTACATATAATCTCATGTTTTCAGGCTTACAGTCCTCAGAAAATGGTCCCATCATTGCGGTATGATTACATACTCCATAAGGCATCTGAACACCTGATTGATTAGTCATAGTGAATTCATATTCAAGTCCTTTAGCAGATAGTGTAAATGTAAACTCTGCCTTAAACTTAATTGGAAGATATGCATATGCTTCATCTTTCTCATCAAATACATAAGCTGTCTTAGCTACTACTTTATCTTCTAGCTCTTCTATGCTTACCACTTCATAATTTCTTGTATGTAAAAATCCATGAAGGTGGTTTCCTAAATCTTCTTCATTAACAGGTAATTGATAAGTAGCATCACTTACTTTAAGTACACCTGCATCTAATCTATTTGGTAAATATAGTGTAGGTAATCCATATACACAACTATCATTTGCTATCTCTTTCATTGTCATATCTGCATGATATCTTAAAACCTCTATATCATCCTCATTATCATATAATCTGATAATGTTACACCCTATACTCGGTGCTATCATAGCTTCATATTTGTCTGCC
The DNA here is from genome assembly GCA_031556525.1 of Lachnospiraceae bacterium. Lineage (GTDB taxonomy): Bacteria > Bacillota > Clostridia > Lachnospirales > Lachnospiraceae > JAVBSN01. The sequence continues at coordinate 18,944 of JAVBSS010000021.1, read as the reverse complement.
ACAAGTTTAATAACTTGTCCACCATTATAATCCATTAATTTCCCAGATAATTTCATTGCGTTATACCTCCTTAATCATTGCAACTAATTGTATCATATGGAATAATCGGTGTCTATTAAATATAAATTAATTTTCCGTATATACTATTTAATTTTTTCTATATGTTTTTCAATCTCTCCACCTTCTACACTTCCATTATCTCAGGTTAATTCCAAACCAATAAAAATATGGTACAACATTCTTAAATGTGCTATAATATTTAAGTAAAAAAGAAGATTTATAATGTATTATATGGAGGATTTTTATGGGTGAAACACAATTACAAAAAAACAAAATGGTTAATGCCGTCGTATTAAGGATAACAACCATCATTTCAGTAGCATTGCTTTTGGGCTATGTTGGTGAAATAGCAAAAGGACACAGAACCGTTACATACTTTTTGACCTTTGGGGCGGTCATACTCGTAAGTTTAATTATTGATTTCGTATGTTATTTCCAAAACAAATCAGCAACTTATTTAAGATATGTATTTATGTTTGGGTATTTGGCTGTATATGCCTTCGCAATGCTTACTAAAGGTAATGACCTTACTTTTGCATTTTGGATACCAGCATTTATTACTTATATATTATACTTTGATTTAAAGGTTTCAATAATAGCATCAGTAAATATGTTAGTTATAAACATTATTCAAGTAGCAAGCGTTATAATTAGTGGTGACTTTAATTCCGAAAATTCAACCACATATACTATCGTATTTGCTGTAGTAATAATAATTGCATACGCAATTATTCAAACTACCGTAACTAATAGCAAAATCAATTCCGAAGCTATGTCATATATTACTAATGAACAAGAAAAACAACAATATATGCTAGATGATATTCTTAAAGTTGCTGCAACTGTTAAAGATAATGCTAACCATGTTAGCGATATAATGCAAGAACTTAACGAATCCAACTCTATAGTTACCTCAGCAGTTAACGAGATTGCACAAGGAATGCAAAATAATGCCGAGAGCATAGAACAACAAAGTCAGATGAGTAATTCTATACAAGACGTTATTAACACCGTTTCAAACAACTCAACTAATATGGTTTCAATAGCCGAGAAATCTATTGATATCCTAGAGCTAGGACGTACAGATGTAGATAACCTAAAGACCCAATCACTACAAGTAAGTTCAATTAATAATCAAGTAGTAGATTCTATGAATAGCCTTAGAAATAAGACTCAAGAAGTTAAAGATATTGCAAGCATTATATTTGATATATCTAATCAAACTAATTTACTAGCACTTAACGCTTCTATCGAAAGCGCCAGAGCTGGTGAAGCTGGTAGAGGTTTTGCTGTTGTAGCTGATCAGATTCGTAATCTTGCTGAAGAGACCAGGGTATCTACTGAAAACATTAATAATATTCTGGGTGAATTATGCCACAATGCAGATTCAACTGCAGATGCAATTAGCAATATAGAAGATGTTTCTAACAGACAAAATGCACTCATAGAATTAACCGATAATCATTTTGCAGACATCAAGAATATGTTAAGCACTTTAACTAATGATATAGAAGATGTTGATTCAATGATTCAAAGTCTAGTTTCTTCAAATGAAGGAATACTAGATAGTGTAGGAAGATTATCTGCTGTAACAGAAGAAGTAACTGCTAACTCCGAAGAAGCTGCTAGTATGTGTGACAACACTCTAGAAAAATCTGACCAAGTTAAAGATATTATTTCTGAATTAGTAAACAACGTAGAAGCTTTTAATAAATACTTATAATTGTACTCATAATATATTTACGGAGGATAACATGCTAGAAAAAGCTATTATGATTGCTGTTCAAGCTCACAAGGGACAAATTGACAAAGCTGGTAAACCATATATTCTCCATCCTCTTAGGGTAATGAATAGTGGCAAGACTGAAAAAGAAATGATATGTGGTGTATTACATGATGTAATTGAAGATACTTCTATTACGCTCGACAACCTTCGAGAAGAAGGGTTTTCAGAGGATATAATACATATCTTAGATTTATTAACTAGAGATAAGAACATGACTTATGACGAATATATCGATAGACTATCTACAGATATAGAAGCCATATCCATAAAGTTATACGACCTTACTGATAATATGAATAGAGATCGAATACCTAATCCAACGATTACAGATGCTAAACGCCACCTTAAATACGAGAAGGCTTATGAACATCTTTCAAATATTCTTAAAGAATCACAATAGTGCTTACACGCAAAAAAAAGACATCAATACAAAAGTATCGATGTCTTTTTATATATAAATACTACTCTTCTACGCCTAGCCCTTTTAGGAATTCCATAACATCCCCAACTGTGTCTAGCGCTACCAAATCATCAGAAGGTATTTCAACGTTATATTCTTCCTCTAATGCCATTACTAACTCAAATAAGTCAAGAGAATCAGCTCCCAAATCATCTTTAAAAGATGTTGCAGGTGTAATCTCGCTAGCCTCCGCATTAAGTTGCTCAGCTATAATCTCTTTCATTTTTTCTAGCATCACTATGTCCTCCTTCAATATAATTATTATAACCTAGAATATACAACAGCTATATATATATGTCAAGAAAATATATCTTAAAAATCTAACTGATTAAATTCTTCAAAAGTCATAGGTTTTGCAAAGAAAAATCCTTGCGCTATATCACAATTTGAATCTTGTAAAAATTCCACATGTTCCTTAGTCTCAACGCCCTCTGCTATAACTCCAAGATTAAGATCTTTCGCCATAGCAATTGTATGACTAACTACTATCTTACCCCTTCTACTAGATAACTTCTTATCTAAGAAGTTTCTATCTATCTTAATTGTATTAATAGGAACGTTCCTAAGCATACTAAGTGATGAATACCCTGAACCAAAATCATCCACTTCTATATGGAAGCCTCTTGATTGTAATCGCGTTAATATATCTAACACTTCATCTTCTTTTCCCGCTAACACCGATTCTGTTATCTCTAATATCAATAAATCTGGTGTTAAATTATATTTGTTAATCAGGTTCTTGAAAACCTTAACTATATCATTATTCTTTATATGATATCTAGATATATTAACTGCAAGTGGTAATGGTTTTCGTCCCGAATCTATCCATGTCTTAATTGCAATACATGCCTGTTCCCACATATACTCATCTAACTTTAATATAAATCCATTCTTCTCAAACAAAGGAATAAAATCATTAGGCATAATTAACCCTTTAACTGGATGTTGCCATCTGGCTAATACCTCTGCACCTACAACCGTTCCTTCTTTTAAGCTGAATTTAGGCTGTAAATACATCTTAAATTGATTATCCGCCAATGAAGCTACCATATCTTGCTCTATTTCACGGTTTTTAATAATATTCTCTCTATATTGCTCATCATAGAACGCACAGAACTTCAAAACGTTGCCCTTTACTGTCTTCCCTGCTAGCATCGCTCTGTCACACATTAAGTTGATTGGAACATCACTCTTATCTGGCAAATATATACCATAACTAGTATTAACATCAAATGAAAAATCATTAATATATATTACTTTTCTTATCTTCTCTATTTGCTTAATTACATCTCCTCTGTTTCTGTAACTGTAACACATACAGAAAACATCTGAATGAATTCTAGCATACAACGCTTCTTCTGGTAATCTTGTTCTAAGAACATCACCTATATGTACTAAAACCCTATCGCCCATATTCATATCGAATAGGTCATTAATCATCTTGAATTTCTCTACATCAAATACTACTATTGCGTATTTTTCATCTGGATTGTCTTGAATCAATCTTGCTGCATCCATAAAGAATCTTGCCGAGTTAGGTAATCCAGTTAATACATCATAATCTGCCCTATATCTCAATTCTTCAAATGTTCTAGTAACAGTATCAACATCCTTAATTGTACCGATTGCCCTTACATTAGTACCATCAGCATCTCGCATTATTTGTATAGTAATCTTATACCACAAAACATTATCATGCTTATCAATAAAACGACATGTGACTTCTCTGAAATTGTCATCTCTATCATTGAATAACATATTATATACATCTATATCTTCATCATATATAATCTGTCTTGTATTATTATCCTCAGCAAAATTAATATTTGTTATACTTGATATTCCAAACTTCTCTTCAAACAACGGCGACACATAACTTGTCCCTTCAATATAGTTATACTCAAATACAATAGTCTTTATCTGTGCAACCACTGTACTATATAACTCTCCTGACAATCTAAGCTTTTCTTTGTATACATTTTCCTTAGTACTGGCAATCTCAAGCTTCTTACTCTTGCCATTAGATATCAATTCATCTGTATTCAAAATAGAACACATTACAACATCTTTACCATCTACCCATTTTATAACACTTATCTTCTCGAACATATAGCTATCGAATAAGTCCGAGTATACTTTTACAGTCTTTATTTCCTTACGTGGCACTTGCACCATAGGACAATTAAGGCATGGCAAGTCATTATATTTAAATACCTCATGACATGTCATCCCAACTATTTCGTTATCTAGTTTTACCAATTCACTCATGCGTTTATTCGCATACAAAATTGTAAAATCTTCTGTACTAAGTACGAACACAGCATTACCTGTTCCGTCCAGTATAGATCCTATTATCTCGTTAGCTAATTCTAGCTCTATTGCATTGTCTTTGTTTAATAATTTCATATTCTACCCACCTATATTTTCACCGAAAAATCTAGTACTTTAAATATATCAATTATTGGTTGTCATGTCAACGAAAAGAGCCTTTTTATGTAAAAACATATTTCACTATATTGACAAATATTATTATTCTTACTATAATAAAACGATAATAGTTATTATTTTTAAAGAAGGAGGAATATTATGCAACCTACTCTAAAACATAGTCGACAACGCGAAGCAATTATTGATTTTCTAAAAACAAGAAAAGATCATCCTACCGCTGACATAGTGTACAGCAATCTGCGGGAGCAACTTCCTAACATAAGCCTAGGAACTGTTTATAGAAATCTTTCTTTATTATCTGATAGGGGGGAGATATTAAGAATATCTTGTGACGGAAAGGCAGATCATTTTGATGGTTTTACACATCCTCATTACCACTTTTCTTGCAAAGAATGTGGTGGTGTATCAGATATAGAAATGGATCTCTCAGATTTGATATATGATAAAGTTTCAGATAACTTTGACGGACAAATCACTGAACATACGTTATTATTTGCCGGTCTTTGTCCTGATTGTCTTAGTACAAATAATGACCTATAACAACATTACGTTTCAATGATTAATCTTTCTGCTTTTAATATATAACTACGAAAGAGCTAGAACATAGATATTTACTATCTACATTCTAGCTCTTTTTTACATCTATTCACTTACTAGGGTCATTGGATTTATAGGAGTACCATCTTTTGTTATTGCAAAATATAAATGTGCTCCTTCTTTCTCATAGTAACTTGTAGGATTTGCAACTTGTCCCAATTGCGTTCCCAATACTACTGTATCTCCCTTGTGCACTACTATACTGTCTAATTGTCCATATATAGCTTTGTATCCGCTTCCCATATCTACTGTTATGATATTTCCGTATTCTTTGTTATTTTCTATACTAATAACTTCTCCTTCTGCAGATGCCATTACAGGCTTTCCTACTTCACCTTGTATTAACATTCCTGGATTACATCTATACTGCTCTAATGTTTGAAAATATATTGTTGTATCCATGCTATATGGCAATATTACATTTCCAACAAGTGGCCAACCTAATCCATTTTCACTGTTAAATATAAGTGCTTCTGCATTGTTACTCATTACCTCTGCTGTCTCTTCTGTTACTTCTTCTTGTGTTGTAGCCTCATCCATAGTATTCTCTTCTATATTTATCTCTTCTGTGGTGTTATCTACTATATCATTTGTTATCTTTCCTATTACTTCTTCTGTCTCTATAATGTCATATTTGACTTCGTCGCCATTGGCTAAATCCACACTTTCGTTAAGATTTACATTTTGACCATCTTCGCTTTTGTTACCCGTTCTTAGTGTGTATATTGCTACCATTGCAATTAGAGCAATTGCTCCTACACCTAATGCCACATAAAAAATATTTTGTTTTAATACTCTTGATATATTATTCATAATAAAATCACCTCTAATCGTATTTTAAACAATTAAAGGTGAGTTTATACACTTATTATTAAATATTTTATTTAATCTATTATTTTTATCGCTACTGTCTTTACTTCAGATCTATTGCCCACTTCATCGATAGCAACATATTTAACGAAGTATTCCCCTACATTTTTACCAGCTATATCGTTATAGCTTACATATACACTTCCTAACACCATTGTTTCACCAGAATCTTTGGCAACTACTCCCTCTAACAAAATGCTTTCCAAATTATCAGATGCCGCCATGTCAACCGTAATAATTCTAGATTGCGGAAGTTCTACTATTTCTGGCGAGGTAGTATCTACAACCGTTACATTAACCTCTCTAAATGCTTCCCTATATAACTCCGTTCCAATCGAATCGATAGTATATCTTATTGTATATTTTCCTACTCTACTATTATTGATATCACCTTCTATTACAATATCCGCTGTACAATCATTGTAATCCTCGTCTATTGCCATAATTCCACTTAATAAATCTGGCATTTCACTTGCTCTCTCTATAGTTATGTCTTTTGTTCCATATATCACCGGAAGGTTGTCCTCTAACCAAGGGTTCTTCTTATCCGAATCTGTAGGATCCCAAGATGCATTCTCACTATCCAAATCTATTTTTTCCATAGTCGGTTTGCCTAGTGGTCCTACATATTCACTATCAAATATTTCAACTATCGTTCCATAGGAACAATTATCATATATCCATTTTGCATCTAATACAGATAACCTAACGCAACCTTGTGAAGCTGCTTCTCCCAACTTATTAAATTCTGCTGATTTTAAATCGTCTTTATTCTTGGTATAGTATGGCACTGAATGAAACATTATAGGACCATCTATTCTATACGCATATTGTCCCCATACATTGCCATATAACAATGCCCACTCTCTTCTATTATAGGTGGTGTACGAACCCGTTGGGGTGGCATTATTCAATCCTACTGAACATACCATTGCTTTTATCGGCACTGTATATTTGTTATTTTCATCTAGGGCATATATTGTTACAACATTTTGCTGTCTATTTACTTTTATACAATAGGGTTTGCCATTATTGGTATATTCCAAACCATTATATATTTCTGTATCTTCTTCAATATCAGTAGCACTATCTTTCACTGCAAATATAGGATCTTTTGAAGTATATAAAATATTCTCCTCCAATTGTACAGTTTCCAAATATTCAACTTCTACAATTTCGCTATCCTTATTGTCAATAATTTTGCTCACGACTATTGTTGCCAAGGATACTAGTATAGTAATAACTATGGTAATAATGTATTTATTTTTCAAGTATTTCATGTAGTTATTTTCTCCTTAGTGTTGTGATGCTTTTCTTGTAAAACAATGCGGTAATAGTAGTATACTTAAATTCTTTTTATTTGTCACTAGTATTATTTAGGGATATTCCAGAATAATAATGCATTAATATTTCTTCATAGTTCTTCCCTTCTGTCGCCATATAATTAGCCCCATATTGGCTAAGCCCTATTCCATGACCAGCGCCCAGACATATTATTTTATATCCGCCTTCTGCGACTTCAACATAGAAATTATTAGAGCATAGATTAAGCGCTTTCATTATGTCGTCACCTGAATATAGAAGTTCTCCAATCTTCACCTCAATTACATATCCATCCGAATTACTATTACTTATCTCCATTGTAAATTCTTCTGTACCTATGGATAGTAAGTTCGTTATTTGCTCTATTGTAAATGTATATATTTCCATATAATCCTTAGATTCTATATCACAACTACTTTCAACTCTTTTTAAATACGGAATGTCTTTTCCGTATAATTCCATAGAGTCTGCTGTCACTCCACAACTTACGTTATGGTATACAGCTTCTATATATTCACCTTCATAAACCATTGTTATACCACTTGTATCTATAATAGCATTTTCTATTATTTCGTTACATTTGTTATATCGTTTCTCTCCCCAAAGTTCTCTACGTTCTTCTTCTAATAAATACTCTTCATCTAAATCCGTTGCCTCAATTACCGTAACTTCTTCCATCTCTTTTAAAATGTTTGTCCTAGCAATAATTGTCTGAGCTCTAATTGCTGCCTCTTCATTGTAAGGAGATATTTGTCCTGCCAATACACCAATAAGATATTCTTCTACATCTAGTACAACATATTCTCCATCGATTTCTAGACGTACATTCTTACCACTACTTATATCTCTGAATCGATCTTCTCTAGTTCCAACAACGCCTGTAATCATAACCGTTATTATATATGGTATCATAATTGCAACCATAATTGCCGCACTCCAAACAATTAATTTATCTCTCACATTGCACACCTCCTTACACTTGTTTAAATCTATTCCCTCATTTAAATAAATATGCAAAAAGACGCTATCTTTTTCGATAACGTCTTTCTATCTAATTCTATATTCTATTATTAGTTAGCTGCAAACTGTCCTAGCAAATGTCCATCTGTTAAGTCCATATCATAATACCATTGACCATCAGTTATAAGGCCTCTTGCTATCATTCCATTCCAGTGATAGAATACTGTGTTTCCTGACGGATCATATCCGAACCCAGTATTCATCAAGCTTCCGTCTGCCTGTGCATATCCTCGATCAACTCCATTATTGAATGTAAAATATTCATCTTGTTTCATCTTACCATTTCCATCTAAGTAATAAGGTTTTCCATTACTAAATGTTATTACATCTTTGTAAAGATATCCATTCGTGTCAAAATAGCATGTATAACCTACATCTGCACAGTATTGGAATTTATCAAATAGCTCATGTCCCTTACTGTCGAAGTATATTAAATGTACTCCATCTGGATGATATGTTAATCTGTTTTTCATAGGTGTCCCATCTGCTTGAAGATAGTATGTATATGTTCCATCACAGAAGAATATATCTGTCATCTTAACTCCGCCTAGTTTATAGATCTCATTCTTCCATTCGCCACCGTCGGTAGTTACATTGTAATACCCTAACTTGTTAATAGTAATTGTTTTCTTAAATGTTCCTATATAAGCGCCTTTACCTGTAATAATCACTGTTGCTTTTCCCATCGCGCCCTTACTAGGATAAGTTACCGTATAGTCTGTTCCATTTTTCAATGTCGTAGTACCGTCTTTTACCGTTACCGTAGGTTTCTTTTGTTTCCCATCATATGTATATGTTGTCTTTGATAACGTTACCTTACATACACCCACACTATATTTGTATGTATATCCTTTTTGAGCAGCAAAACTTTCTGCATAACTACCCTTGTTACCATATATAATCTTTCCCGCGGCTGTATAATCAAATGCACCATCACCTATACTTGTTACACTACTTGGTATAGTCACACTTGTAAGATTAGCACAATAGGCAAACGCATGCTGTCCTATACTTGTTACACTATTCGGAATTGTTACACTTGTAAGTCCTATACAATTATAAAACGCACGATCCGATATACTTGTCACTCCCTTTTCCATTGTTACATCTGCAAGTTTAGTACAGTGCGCAAAAGCATCTTTTCCTATAGTAGTTACACCACTTGGTATCGTCACACTTGTAAGGCTTGTACAGTAGGTAAATACACCCTGCTCTATCGTTGTCACTCCACTTGGTATCGTCACGCTTGTAAGATTAGTACAATCCTGAAAAGCGTATTCTCCTATACTCGTTACACCACTCGGTATCGTCACACTTGTAAGTGCATAACAGTAGCTAAAAGCCATGCTTCCTATTGACGTTACATCATTAGGAATCGTTATACTTGTAAGTCCACTATAGTAAAAAGCACCATCTTCTATCTTTGTAACACCATTTGGTATTGTTATACTTGTAAGACTACTACAATTTGCAAAAAGTCCTTCCCCTATAGTAGTTATACCTTTAGGAATTGTTACACTTGTAAGACTACTACACCTGCAAAAAGCACCTTCATCCATTTTTGTCACACTACTTGGTATTGTTACACTCACAAGACTAGTGCAGTCATCAAAAGCATATTCTCCTATTTTCGTCACCCCACTTGGTATCGTTACACTTGTAAGACTTGCACAGTCCAAAAACGCCTTTTTCCCTATGCTTGTCACACTCTTTCCTCCAAGTATGCTCGGAATAGTAATCTTCTTACCTGTTCCTATATATTTCGTTATCTCTACAGTTCCATCACTAAGAACCTTATATTTATAATCTCCTGATACAAGATCCGCACCTACTGCATCAACTTCTTCGGATTCCTCATATTCTGCATCTTCTATTGTTATGTCTTTGCTTGTTTCCGATATTTCTTCTGTCGTTTCATCTGTTAATAATACGTCTATTTCATCTAACTCTTCTATTACTTCTGTTGTTGACACATCTAACTCTTCTGCTTCAACAGTTATGCTTGTCATCATCAATCCGCATGCCAACACCAACGCTAGCATTTTCTTTATGTATACTTTCATACCACTTCCCCTTTCATACATTTGATTATTCCTTGTGTTTTTACATTTTCTTATTATAGCATATATTACCTAGATTAAAATAGGCAATTCCCTCGTTGTTATTGAAAGAATTGCCTATATATGTCTATTTATTAAGTTTTCTAACTATTATAATTTCACTTGTACTTTCTCTAAGTTCCAGATTTCTGTAGCGTATTGCTCAATAGTTCTGTCTGAAGTAAACTTACCTGAACATGCTGTGTTAAGCATAGCCATCTTAGCCCATTTAACTTCATCTCTATATGCTTCATCAATTCTCTTATGAGCATCTGCATATGAATCAAAATCTTTAAGAATGAAATACATATCTTCTTTAGTTAACGAATCATATAAATCTCTAAATAACTCTGTATCATCGTTGTAGAAACCATTAATAAGTTGAGTTAATACTTTACGAACTGCTTGATTGCTGTTATAGATATCCCAAGGATTATAACCACCCTCACGCTCATATTTCATAACTTCATCTGCTAACATACCGAAGATAAATGCGTTCTCTTCGCCAACTTCTTCAACTATCTCAACATTTGCTCCATCCATTGTACCAATAGTTGGTGCACCATTTAACATGAACTTCATGTTACCTGTACCAGAAGCTTCTCTTGATGCTGTTGAAATTTGCTCTGATACATCTGCTGCTGCAAATATCATCTCTGCATTTGATACTCTATAGTTCTCTATAAATACAACTTTAATCTTACCATTGATTGACTCATCGTTGTTAACAACATCTGCTACACAGTTGATAAGCTTGATTGTAAGCTTAGCTCTCTTATATCCTGCTGCTGCTTTTGCACCAAAGATAAATGTTCTAGGAACGATATCCATTTCTGGATGCTCTTTGATTTCATTGTATAAATGCATAACATGTAAGATGTTTAATAATTGACGCTTATACTCATGTAATCTCTTAACTTGTACGTCATAGATTGAACGAGGGTCAATATCAACATCGTTGTGCTCTTTGATATATTCTGCTAATTTAACTTTATTTTGGTATTTGATGTTCATGAACTCTTGTTGAGCTTTAGCATCATCTACATATACTTTTAATTTCTCTAAGTGAGAAAGATTTGTAATCCACTCATCACCAATCTTATCTGTAATCCAATCTGCTAGTGGTTGGTTACCATGTAATAAGAAACGTCTTTGTGTAATACCATTAGTCTTATTATTGAACTTAGCTTTATCCATCTCATAGAAATCTCTTAATTCTCTTTCTTTAAGAATCTTTGTATGAAGTTCAGCAACACCATTTACTGAGTATGAACCAGCAATAGCTAAATGTGCCATCTTAACCTGACCATCATATAGAATAGCCATGCTCTTAACTTTATCGTGATTTCCTGGATACATAGTCTCTATCTCTATAACAAAACGTCTATTTATCTCTTCAACTATTTGATATATTCTAGGTAATAATCTTGAGAATAACTCTATAGGCCATTTCTCAAGTGCCTCTGACATAATAGTGTGGTTAGTATATGCACAAGTTTTCTTTGTAATAGCCCATGCATCATCCCACTCTAAACCTTCTTCATCCATAAGTATTCTCATTAACTCTGCTACTGCTACTGTTGGATGTGTATCATTTAATTGGAAAGCAACCTTCTCTGGAAGATTCTTAATATCATCATTAGTCTCTTTGAACTTTAATATAGCTCTTTGAACTGATGCTGATATAAAGAAATATTGTTGTTTAAGTCTTAATTCTTTACCTGCATAGTGATTATCGTTTGGATATAATACCTCAACGATTGTTCTTGCAAGATTTTGTTGTTCAACTGCCTTTTGATATTCCCCTTTATCAAATGAGTCTAAGTTAAAGCTCTGAACTGCCTCTGCATCCCATATTCTCAATGTATTAACTACATTATTACCATAACCAATTGTTGGTAGGTCATATGGTACCGCTCTAATCGGGCTATAATTTTCGTGAACAAATTGGTTACGTCCGTTAGCACCTTGCTCAACGCGTACATTTCCACCGAATTTTACTTCTACTGCATATTCAGCACGTCTAACTTCAAATGGGTTACCATCTACTAGCCAATCATCTGGTCTCTCGATTTGATAACCATCTTTGATCTCTTGCTTGAACATACCATAACGGTAACGAATACCACAACCATATGCTGGATATCCTAATGTTGCTAATGAATCTAAGAAACATGCTGCAAGACGGCCTAATCCACCGTTACCTAATGCTGCATCTGGTTCTTGATCTTCTATTACATTTAAATCAAATCCAAGTTCATCTAATGCTTCTTTGATTTCTTTATAACAAGTTAAGTTAATTAGGTTGTTACCTAATGCTCTTCCCATTAAGAATTCCATTGATAAATAATATACTGTCTTTACGTTTTGCTTCTCATATTCTTTGTGAGTAGCAATCCATTGATCAATAATAGTATCCTTTATAGCAAATGATACTGCTTGAAATATCTGTTGTTGTGTAGCTTCTTCAATAGTTTTACGATATAAAGTCTTTACATTAGAGATGACCTCTTTTTTGAAAGCTTCTTTATCAAACTTCTTCTTTTTCATATACTGCCTCCTCATATATACAATCTCACAATTTCCATTTTATCAGAATTAATTATTTTAAACAATAGCAAAACAAGCAGAATTCTTAAATTTCCTGCTTGCTTACTATTTTTAGTAAATATATTCTTCTGTCTTACTTAAAGAGGATGTTCCACCAGCTAATTGCTTAACAATTATTCTATCTCCCTCTTTTAATTCACAATCTTTCACAATTAAATTTTGAGAATTGTCAAATTCTGTTTCTTTCTTTGTGCCATTTACATAAACACAACTCCACTCATTGAAGTTATCACCGTGAACATATACATCTTGTTCTGAACTGGTTACTGCATCTATATAAGTATCACTATTAGGTTTACCCATATGTAATTTTGTCTTAGTATATGGTGTATGTCCATCGTATACGTATTTCTTTCCGTACAACATATCATATTGTAATAAATCTAATTTCTCTTCATAATCATCTGAATACATATAGTTTTGATGAAGTTTTGTAAGAACACCATTATCAAATCCTAATCTGCCTAGTACAACTGATCCAATCTGGAATGTATTATAATCTTCTTTGACTACATCCATATCATAATTAGACCATAGCAAATATTCTGTCTGGTATAGTGTTCCTGAAGATAAATCTTCTGAAGTCATATCAAATGTCGGAAGATGATCTCCATACATTACTACTACAACATCTTCATCGAAATCATTTAACGCATCTGTTAAGTCCTTTATAAATTGATCTTCTTCTTTTAATTGATTTATGTAATACTCAAATTGATTTTTTACAACTGGATCATCTTCACCTTCCATAGTAATAGTTTGTGTATCATCTACTACTTCTTCTGGATATTTACCATGACATTGTACTGTTATGGTATATATGAAATCTTGATTATCTGTGGATTTCATTGTATCTATCATTTCATCAATTAATATATCGTCCTTCACCCAATCAATTGCATTATATTCTGGATCTTGCATATATTCTAATGAAACAAAGTTATTGAACCCTAATCTAGGGAATACTTTATTTCTACTATAGAAATTACCTCTATTATTATGTATTACATGGTTTGTATATCCTAACTCTTGAAGGTTATAACATATACTTTCACAGTTATTATTCTTAAGAATTGTTTTATATGGATATTCGCAGAACCCGAAATAATCCAAACTCATTCCTGTAATAACCTCAAATTCAGTATTAGCTGTACCAGCTCCAATCGAAGGTACTGTCATATAGCCCGAACTATATTCTTCTCTTAATTTCTGCCAATTAGGCACTGGATTTTCAGAGTATGTATACTCCGACATTCTTGTAACATCGTAGAATGATTCTAGCTGAACAAATATTATATTAGGTCTATCAAGCGCCGCTCTTTTATCTAGGTCTTGAAGATCATCTTTAATATCCGTCATCAATTCCTCTGAATAGTTATAAGGTTTATCAATACCAACATTTACAATACTATTAAGGAAACAATAACTAAATCCACATTGATCATATGTATATGCTATATTTCCTAAGTCTAAATCTATTATTCCTGCTTTTACTTCTATTTTATCAAGACCATAGGCAGCAATAAATGTTATGGCTATTAACGCCAATGCTTTTATATAATTAATCTTTTTCTTCATCCTAGGAATCTTTAGCCAGAGTGCCATTACTCCCGCTAAAAGTATTATTACAGCAATTATTATTAATACCAATTCTATTATATTAAGATACTGACTCATAATACTTCCAACTGATTTTAGAAGTTTAATATCTATCCATGAAAATGGTGTAGTTCTATAACTCAACATACAATAGTTAACAATTCCTAACCCCAACCACACAATAGATATTAGCGATAATGCAAATAAGCGCTTTCTAAAAAGCATTGATAATAATAATGTTACTAGTATTATCAATATATCTAATAAAAATATAAGTGGACTGTGTACAATATATAATAACGCCCCACCTATCGTCCTTCTACTTAAAGCTTCTATTATAAAAGTGGTGGCAACTGCCATTACAATACAAGCTAGTATTGGTTCTTCATTAATCTTCATAAAGAACTTTCCTACTTTGCCCATCTTTGCTACTGCTGCTTGCTTCTTAGCTGCCTTAATTCTCTGCTTTTTAACAAATTGTTTTGCTTTTTCTAAGAATTTTTCCAGACCGCTTTCTTCATCTTCATAATCTAGTAGTTCATCTTCCGAATTTGTTTCCTCTTCTTCTACATTTTCTACCTCTTTTGAATCCGACCCTTTATCTTCTGTAACTTCTGTTTGTTGCTCCTCTGTATCTTCTGTTTTTTGCTCCACTACAGTTTCTGCAACTTCCTCTTTTTCTTCAATTTTACTTTGATTTTCTAACTTATCTTTTTTCTTCACGTTATTTCCTCTTTCATAAAGAACACATCTTAGCCTTTTACAATCGAAATGTATTTTAGCACCTTTAGTATCAAGTTGCAACTTATAATTTTCTTAATAAAAAATAAGAAGCTATTACGCAGCTTCTTATTTTTCAATAATATCAGTTCTTATAATATATTAAAATCACTAGTGATGATGTCGCCCTTTTATTGCACGCTCGCTCATACCTTCATTAAATATATTTAAACCCCATATGTTAAACCTATCTTCTAATAAATTTAATATGAATATATTTCCTAATATTATTTAATAGCATATTCTATATATCTTACCCACATTTACATTATACTTTTTATTTCTGATTTTTCTACGTACTTGTAATAATTCATACATTTTAATGTAATAATCCTACACTTGACTGTCGAAAAAGGGCGTTTTGTGTTGTTTTGCACCTAATTATATATCAGCCTTAGTAACACCCATGATTACCTTTTCACCATTAATGTTCCATTCTTTAGAAAATCCTTTAACTTCTCCTAGCATAATAAGCTCTGCAAGTACATCATTTTTAATCTCATCTGCATTATTTTCTAGAATACTAAATATCTTTTCATTATTATCAACATATACAATAATCTTATCTGTTACATCGAAGTCAGCTTCTTTTCTCATAGTTTGTATCTTAGATATAATCTCTCTTACAAAACCTTCTTCAATTAACTCTGGTGTTAAGTTAGTATCAAGTACTACTGTTACATTGTTATCTGCTTCTGATGCAAAGCCTTCCATTTGAGCTACTTCAATAAGTAAATCTTCTTCTGCCAATGCTACTTCTGTACCATTTACATCAAATTTGATTGCTCCCGCTGATTTCAACTCAGTCATAGCTGCATTACCATCTACATTAGATAGGTATTCTCTAATTCCACCTAATTGTTTTCCGTATTTAGGACCAACAGTCTTTAATTGTGGCTTAAAGCTATATGAAGTAAATCCTGCAACATCATCTTTGAAGATAACTTCCTTGATATTAAGCTCTTCCTCTATAATCTCAATGAAAAATTCTGATAATTCTTTCTCTGATTTAACATACATTGTTCCAATAGGTTGACGATTCTTAATGTTTGCGCCATTTCTAGCTGCACGACCAAGAACTACTACCTTTAATACTTGATCCATTGATGCTTCTAATTCTGCATCAATATATTCTGCCACTGGAACTGGGAAGTCACATAAATGTATACTCTTAGGTGCCGTCTTATCAACACCTACAACAAGATTTTGATATATATCTTCTGCCATAAATGGAATCATAGGCGCTGCTGTCTTTACTAATGTAACTAACGCTGTGTATAAAGTCATGTAAGCATTTATCTTATCTTGTGGCATATCTTTTGCCCAGAAACGCTCACGGCTTCTTCTTACATACCAGTTACTCATATCATCCACAAATTCACTCATTGCTCTTGCTGCTTCTGGAATTCTATAGTTTCCTAAGTTATAATCAACATCTTTAACAACTGTATTTAACTTAGAAAGTAACCATTTATCCATAACTGGAAGTTTATCATAGTCTAATGAATATTTTGTAGGATCAAATTCATCTATATTTGCATATAACACATAGAATGCATAAGTATTCCATAGTGTACCCATGAATTTACGTTGTCCTTCAACTACTGCATCTTCATGGAAACGGTTTGGCAACCATGGAGCTGAGTTAATATAGAAGTACCATCTAATAGCATCTGCACCATATTTGTTAAGTGCATTCATAGGGTCTACTGAATTACCTTTTGATTTAGACATTTTCTGTCCGTCTTTATCTTGAACATGACCAAGTACAATTACATTCTTATATGGTGCTTCATCAAATATAAGTGTAGATATTGCCATTAACGAATAGAACCATCCTCTTGTTTGATCAACAGCTTCACTAATAAAGTTTGCTGGGAAGTTCTCTTCAAATATTTCTTTATTTTCAAATGGATAGTGCCATTGTGCAAATGGCATAGCTCCTGAATCAAACCAACAATCAATTACTTCTGGCACTCTCTTCATCTCAGCATTACATTTCTCACAAGGGAAGGTAACTGCATCAATAAATGGGCGGTGTAATTCTATATCTTCTGGACAATTATTACTTAGACCCTTAAGTTCTTCAATTGAACCTATTGCATGTCTATGTCCACATTCACATTCCCATATATTAAGAGGCGTTCCCCAATAACGATTACGGCTAATACCCCAATCTTGTACATTTTCTAACCAATCACCAAAACGACCTTTTCCAATGCTTTCAGGAATCCAGTTTACTTTGTTATTATTCTTAATTAAGTCATCTTTAACTTCTGTCATCTTGATAAACCAAGAATCGCGAGCATAGTAAATAAGTGGAGTATCACATCTCCAACAATGTGGATAACTATGTTCAAATTTTGGTGCATCAAATAATAATCCTGCTTCTTCTAATGCAATCAAGATTAATTTATCTGCATCTTTACAAAAAGTGCCTTCCCAATCTGTTTCTTTAGTCATCTCACCTTTTGCATCTACTAATTGTACAAATGGAAGGTCATAGTTTCTTCCTACTTGCGCATCATCTTCACCAAATGCAGGTGCAATATGAACTACACCAGTACCATCTGATAATGTTACATATGAATCACAAGTTACAAAGTGTGCTTTTTTATTTTGTTTTGCACATATATCTGTTGCAAAATCAAATAATGGCTCATATTCTTTGTGCTCTAAATCTTTACCTACAAAAGTCTCTAATATTTCAAATCCTTCGCCTAATACTTTCTCTACTAATGCTTCTGCCATATAATAAGTAAAACCATCTGCGCCTTTTACTTTTACATATGTTTCAACAGGATTAACACATAGTGCTACGTTTGATGGAAGTGTCCAAGGTGTAGTTGTCCATGCTAGTATATATGCATCTTCATTTTTCACTTTAAATCTTACTACTGCTGATTTTTCTTTAACATCCTTATATCCTTGAGCTACCTCATGGCTTGATAAAGGTGTTCCACAACGTGGACAATAAGGTACAATCTTGAATCCTTTGTATAATAAATCTTTATCCCATATTTTCTTAAGAGCCCACCACTCTGACTCAATAAAGTCATTATGATATGTTACATATGGATCATCCATATCAGCCCAGAAACCAACCTTACCTGAGAACTCTTCCCACATACCTTTGTATTTCCATACTGACTCTTTACATTTATCTATAAATGGCTCAAGACCATATTCTTCAATTTGCTCTTTACCATTAATGCCCAATAGTTTCTCTACTTCAAGCTCTACTGGAAGACCATGAGTATCCCAACCAGCTTTACGAATAATCTTATGACCC
>JAVBSS010000025.1:0-6337 GCA_031556525.1 Lachnospiraceae bacterium | reverse complement strand
GAACCATGAAGTCTTGAATGAGTTGATAATAGTCCAAATGCACACCATCTCTTATATATGTCTGGTGTTGAAGTAGACTCAAATCCACCAATATCATGGCTCCAATATCCGAATCCTGACATAGTAAGTGATAATCCACCTCGAAGACTCTCTTCCATTGATTCATAATCAGACCAGCAATCTCCACCCCAATGTACAGGAAATTTTTGTCCCCCAGCTGTTGCTGAACGAGCAAATAATACTGCTTCTTCTTTACCTTTTTTCTTAACTAATACATCAAATACTGTTTTGTTATATAAATAAGTGTAATAATTATGCATCTTAACTGGGTCTGAACCATCAGCATATACAGCCTCTGTAGGAATTCTCTCACCAAAGTCTGTCTTAAAGCAATCTACACCCATATCAATAAGTGCTTCTAACTTGCCTGCAAACCATGCTCTAGCTTCTGGATTAGTAAAATCTACAATCGCCATGCCCGGTTGCCACATATCCCATTGCCATACATCACCATTTGGTCTCTTTATAAAGTAGTCTCCGTCTACACCTTCCTTAAACATGGTAGATTCTTGACCAATATAACTGTTTATCCATACGCATATTTTAAGACCTTTTTCTTTAAGTCTCTTAATCATACCCACTGGGTCTGGGAATACTCTTGAATCCCAAGTGAAATCACTCCAACAAAAATCTTTCATCCAGAAACAGTCAAAATGAAATACCTTTAATGGAATCTCTCTATCTAACATACCGTCTACAAATTCTGTAACAGTCTTCTCATCATAGTTGGTTGTAAATGATGTTGATAACCATAATCCAAATGTCCACGGTGCTGGAAGTGATGGTTTTCCTGTAAGGTCAGTATATCTAGCTAATACTTCCTTCATCGTAGGTCCATTGATTAAGAAGTAATCTAGGCTCTCACCTGGCACTGAAAATTCAACCTTTGTTACCATCTCTGTTCCCATTTCAAATGAAACTTTCTCAGGATGATTTACAAATACACCATATCCTTTATTTGATATATAAAATGGAATATTCTTATAAGATTGATCTGTTGAAGTACCACCATCTTCATTCCATATATCTATACTTTGACCATTCTTAACAAATGGTGTAAATCTCTCGCCTGTACCATATACTAATTCGCCAACTGATAAAGTTAATTGTTCACGCATATATGTATTTTCCTTGCTACCATCATCATATGCTAGACCTTTCCAATCAGTCTTCATATATGCAAGATCCCTCCAACCACTTGAAGTAATCTTCTCATTTCCACGATAGAATACAATACCGCAAGTATTTTTCTCTACCTCTACCCTAAGACTTCCTGATGATACGATAAGTTTCTCATCTGTCTCTTCTGCTACCATATTTCCAGTTGTGATTCCTTCTAATTCAAAAGCTGGCCCATTGTCCTTAACACCCATATAGTGATAAGTCTGTATTCTTAATACCTCTGGCATTGGTGCAGTAATATGTATTGTAAGATTAACCCCTCCTAATGTATCTCCACGGTGATTAATATAATGTGTTGGCGCACATATACTCACCATATCTTCCTCTATTTTAGAAAAATAAACTTGCGCTGGTGAAAAACACTCAGTTCCTTCTTTTTGTATCCAGCATCCATTACTAAATTTCATAATTTGCTATTCTCCTCTCGAACAATTAATAATTAATATCATATTTATCCATAATCTATTTTTATATCATAAGTATACTGTTATAACGATTATTTAACTACCATAATTATTCTCACAAAAACACCTTAATTATCCCATGTTTGTATGTTGTTATCTCTATAGTCTTGTAAAAAAAGAAGGCGATTAATCCTCGCCTTCTATATATTGCGTGTATCAATTAAACTTCTAAAAGTATGTTATCATTTAAAAGAAAATCAAATACATGCAATTTTCTATATCCTTTTTCTAAATTTTTAAACGGATTATTATCCATAGTAATTATTATTTTTTTGTACCCATCATCCAAGTGATAAAAAGCCGATATTTCGCGTTCTCTTGTTTTTTCATCTTCAATTGTATACGAAACTTGTATATAGTATTTATTACCCAACAAATCTTTTGCTAAAAAATCTATTTCTTTGTCTCGATTCTTTCCAATATCTACTATATACCCTTTCTTTAGAAGTTCAAGATATACTATATTTTCAATAATATGTGTCATTTCAATTTGCCTATAGTTGATTTTTGAATTTCTTATTCCCATATCACATACGTAATATTTATTTTGCGTTTTTAGATACTCTTTCCCCTTAATATCATATCTATTTACTTTATAAAACAGATACGCATCACACACATAGGTTAAATATCGACTAATCGTTTCATTATCAACATTTTTGTATCCATTACTCTTAATGGTATTTGCTATTTTATTTGACGACACATAAGAACCAATAGAAGAACAAAGCACATCTATTACGGACAAAAAAAGCTCCTCACTTCTAATATTATACCTATCAATCATATCTCTTGTTACCACCGTGCTACAAATCATATTTAAGTAATCTGTCTTATTTTCCCTATATTCTTCCGTTACTACATATGGTAGTCCTCCAAACATAATATATTCATTAAAGGCCTCCATCTTATCCAATTTTCTATATTCATAAAATTCTTCAAATGATAGTGGAAATACCTTTATCTCAATTCCTCTCCCTCTAAAAATAGTATTGATATCACTTGAAAGAAGTTTTGAATTAGATCCTGTAATATATACATCTGAATTAAACTCTTCCTTTATTCCATTCACTATTTCCTCAAACCCGTTAACCATTTGTATTTCATCTAAAAAAATATAGTACTTTTCTTCATCTTCAATTTGCTCATTTATATGTTTATATAATAAATCTCCATTCCTTAAATGCTCCCACTTTTTCATATCAAAAGATATTTTTATAATGTGTTTTTTATCCACACCTATCTCCAACAACCAATTATAAAATATCTCATTAAGCAATACCGATTTACCACATCTTCGGATACCCGTTATTATTTTAACTATTTCTTTATCCTTATTTCTAACTAATTTTTCTAAATATTTTCTTCTCTGAATAAACATATTATCACCTCAATTATTATTATAAACGCAAAACTTTTATTTATCAATACTTTTGCGAATAATATTGTGCATTTTCTTACAGCTACCATTATAATGTAACATTTTGGCGACTTAGTAATATAACAATCCTATAATATCAGTATTAACACAAACATTGTATAATATTATTTTCTATGAATACGAGGCAATAAAATTATGATATAATGAATTCAGAAATTTTCTATTTTACATAAAACATTATTAGAATTCCAAACAATAAGGAGATTGCCTATGAACTGGGAACCATGGACAGGTTGTTACAAAATTAGTGAAGGTTGCAATAATTGTTATTTTTACGGGCCAAACGCAAAACGCTATGGTCAAAATACTATTGAAAAAACAGACAAATTCGATTGGCCAATAAGAAAAACCGCAAAAGGCGAATATAATATAAAAGGTGATAAAATTCTTGCGACTTGCTTTGCAACTGACTTCTTTCTTCCCGAAGCAGATGAATGGCGTAAAGAGGTTTGGGCTATGATAAAAGAAAGAACAGATATAGACTTTTTGATTTTGACTAAGAGAATTGACCGCTTTCTTGTATCACTTCCAGAAGATTGGGGTACAGGCTATGACAACGTGAATATTGGCTGTACTGTGGAAAATCAAAAAGAAGCTGATTATAGACTTCCATTATTTTTATCTTATCCCATAAAGCGCCGTTTCATTGCCTGCGCGCCACTCTTAGAAGCAATAGATATATCACCATATCTTCATGGTGTAGAGCACGTTACAGTTGGTGGCGAAACAGGAAGAGATGCTCGTGAATGTGATTATGATTGGGTACTTAACATCCGTGAACAGTGTGTGAAAGCAGATATAACATTTTGGTTCAAAAATACAGGGTCATATTTTAAAAGAGATGGTGTATTGGAAAAAATAAATCCTTTTAAACAAACTGGTGCAGCAAAGGAACTTGATATAGATATATCCGATGGGAAAAGGCTGTTTTGATGGAAATAAATTATAAGGACAATATATCGGTAACACTGAATGATGAGCGTTATCCTGATATTAGGACGCTTATGCCTAAAGTAGTCAATGAATTTATTGACTACTTTTTTTATCATTTATTTCTAAAATAGTCATCATATCTTGATAATAACTTATAGTTATACAAGTTACTACGCCATTTGACATTGTAAGATCTATACTAATTTCATCAAATTCATAATAAGATGTACTAGTATCACGACCATATACAGGTTCTCCTAGTGCTTCTAATACTTCTTCAGAAGTACTACCAAGTCTTATTCCTCCATATATTTCTATGTCACCTATATAACTAATATCATTCTTTTCACTATAATACTTACCTGTAGAAATATAACCAATTGTTAAATCTTCATTATCATTTATAACAATATCTTTAAAGTTATATAATTTAATATAATATTTACTTTTATATTCTTTTATATACATATTTGCATCTATATATTCACATAGAATTAATCCTTTTTCCAATCTTTCTAAATCTGACTTATAAACATATTCATATTTATCTTCGAATTCTGCATAATCAATGGGCAAAGTATATATATTATCACCAATCTTCACTTCATTATAATTACTAATTTTTGTTGTTAACGGTTCAGAACGTTTATCTAATGCATAATCTAGGTAACTATAAGTGCTATCATTATTATATGTAGAATAACCTTCAGAATAATCTGCAATAGACTCTGTATATGCATTAATTAACGAATTTTCATCTACCCATAATATTGTAAAAATAATTGAACTAATCAAGGCTAAGGATGATATTATTATTCCTAATATTCCAATATCTTTTTTTGATCTATTTCTTATACCATATATGCATAACATCAACGATATTACAGATGTAAATATAGACAAATACGGCAACATACAGCATATTAATCCCAATATACTCAATATAAAACCTGCTATTGCTACGTCTGATGTTTTATCTTTATTTGCATTAGGCTGTTCATTTGAATTACTATTTACATATTGTTTCTCTTCATCTTGACTAATATTATTCATATATCATCCTCCTTCTTCACATACTTTATAAAATTTCTATAATTTCCTTGAATCATATATCTCCATTACATTCCAATATTCATCATATAAGAACATTACTCCATCGCACCACTCAAAGTTCATTATCTCATTTCTACTAGTTATTGTGTATACTAACTCTTCTTCTTTGGTTTCTACATCCATTCTTCTTATCTCATATGTATCTACATCTAATAAATATAGTTTATTATCCACAAAACCTATTATTCTAGTGGTATTGCCTTCAGTTTCATATAATATATTTGACGTCTCTGCCTTTAAATCACTTACATTTATTACATCCCTTACTGTATCTTTTTGTTCAAAATTAAAAAGCATACCATTTTCGCCTAATTCTTGTAGTTTGCTTGCTCCGAGACTAGTAACATGTACTAATCTATAATACTCTCCATTCACTATTCCATTGCAATCATCATGATTTCCACTACTACGAGTGTTATTATACGTGCTATAACCACAATATCTTATTGGCGTATAGCTTACACTTGGTTCTTCAGAAAAATACCAAAATCTATACAATGTATCTTCCATATACATATATTCAAGTGCCATTCTATCCATCTTTTTAACAACACCATCCCTACTTACAATTACAATGGTATAAATTGGATTATCTGTATATTCAGTTTCACTATTCCATTCTGCTGTTATTGTATATCCATCTACCTCGCATACATTTGTATACCATTTATCTATATATATATATACGTTTTTTCCATTAATTACATTCTCATTTAATACTTGCGGAGAACGAACAACTTCATTCTTATAGTATGTTAATTGATTTCTTTCGTCATAAGTAAATATATCATTTCCAAAGGTAGTCATATATTTAACTTCTTCTGCTATTGTTTCCTTTGCCTTTGTTTTAATATCTACTCTCTCTAATATACCATCCGTTACTACATACACATAATTATCTGTGGCTGCTATACTATCTATTTCATCTACTTCTACTATGTTATCTCCTGTAGAAACCGACATAAGTTTACCATCATTTATGTAATATACATCATTATTACTTTTACAAGTTCTTATTCTATTACTATTAAAATCTGACGCATCTCCAAAATAGTGTACAGCAAACAACCTTGTAGATGTATCTTCTACATAGGTATCTTCACGTTTATCTTTTATTCGGGTACTAATTCGGATTCCAATAATT
>JAVBSS010000046.1:0-20505 GCA_031556525.1 Lachnospiraceae bacterium | reverse complement strand
TAAATGCAAATATATAGTCAAAATAAAGGTTTTTATAAGTCCGACACATCACATGTCGGACTTCTTATATCAATTGATTAACTAACCCGGATACGATCAGGCGTAATGCCCCGTCAAAATGTTCTTCTCCAATTTCATCCTGATGCAGTGTGGAAAAATAGATTGCTCTAAACGCTGCACTAACTGAGTTTGTATCAATGTCTTGCTTCACTGGCAATGCAGAAAATATGCTTTCAATCATTGAATTATCATGCCCTAAGTGTTCTTCTAAAACTCCTTGCGGCAGTTTTCTTGCCAACAGTTCAATTTCATTGGAATTTAGCATTTTTAATATTGGCATTTCAGTTGAAAGTTTATAAAACTGTACAATTATTTCCGTAAGTTTTTCAGGGGTGAAATCTTCTGCATTTATACTATTGACCGACTCATATAGCTTACTTTCAATCAAATCATGCTGCTCTAAAATAACGTCAAACAGGAGAAGTTCTTTTGATCGATAAAACAGATAGAATGTTCCTTTGGGAATCTTCACACGCTTTATAATTTCATCAACCGTCGTTCGTCTAATTCCATACTGAGAAAGACACTTAGCCGCTTCTTCTTTTAATCGATTTTTAATATATTCCCTTTCTTGTTCGGAATAACGTTTTGGCATCTTTATCACCTCTTTTTGACCAAATTGCTTCATTTAGTCATTATAAAACTTGAATGTATAATTGTCAATAGAATACGTTTTATTCCGTTAAACTTAGCAAAACTTTTGTCAAGAATGGATAGAACTAATAAAAAATTACAAAAAAATTAAAATTTTTATTGACTAATTCGTAATTAATTGAGATGATAGGGAAAAGCAAAAAATGAAAGTGAGGATATATTTTATGAGTACTATTGATTTAAGTCAATATGGTATTAACGGAGCTACGGACATTGTTCGTAATCCTTCATTCGACACATTGTTTGAAGAAGAAACAAAGACAACTTTAGAAGGCTTTGAAAAAGGTCAGGTAAGTGAACTGGGTGCTGTTACCGTAATGACAGGTATCTACACAGGTCGTTCTCCTCAGGACAAGTATATTGTTATGGATGAGAATTCAAAGGACACAGTATGGTGGACAACTCCTGAGTATAAGAATGACAATCATCCTGCAAGCCAGGAAGCTTGGGATACAGTAATTGACATCGCTAAGAAAGAACTTTCTAATAAGAGACTTTTTGTTATAGATGCATTTTGTGGTGCAAACGAAGATACACGTATGTCTATCCGTTTCATCGTTGAGGTAGCTTGGCAAGCTCATTTTGTTAAGAATATGTTTATCATTCCTACAGATGCTGAACTTGAAAACTTCGAACCAGATTTCGTTGTATACAACGCTTCTAAGGCAAAAGTAGATAACTATGAAGAATTAGGATTAAATTCTGAAACAGCTGTAATGTTCAACATCACTAGCCGTGAACAAGTTATTGTAAATACATGGTCCGGTGGTGAAATGAAAAAAGGTATGTTCTCTATGATGAACTACTACTTACCACTTAAAGGGATTGCTTCAATGCACTGTTCAGCAAATACGGATTTAAGTGGCGAGAATACCGCTATATTCTTTGGTCTTTCAGGAACAGGTAAGACAACTTTATCAACAGATCCAAAACGTCTTCTTATTGGTGATGACGAGCATGGTTGGGATGACAAGGGTGTATTTAACTTTGAGGGCGGATGTTACGCTAAGGCGATCGACCTTGATAAAGATTCTGAGCCAGACATTTATAAAGCAATCAGAAAGAACGCTCTTTTAGAGAACGTTACTCTTGATGCAGATGGAAAAATTGATTTCGATGATGAAAGCGTAACTGAGAACACTCGTGTTTCTTACCCAATCAATCACATTGAAAAAATCGTTGCTCCTGTTTCAACAGCTCCAGCAGCTAAGGATGTTATCTTCTTATCAGCAGATGCATTTGGTGTATTACCTCCAGTATCTGTATTAACTCCTGAGCAAACTCAATACTATTTCCTTTCTGGATTTACAGCAAAACTTGCTGGTACAGAGCGTGGAATTACTGAGCCAACACCTACATTCTCAGCATGTTTCGGTCAAGCATTCTTAGAGTTACACCCAACTAAGTACGCTGAAGAGCTTGTTAAGAAAATGGAACAAAGCGGAGCTAAGGCTTACCTTGTTAACACTGGATGGAATGGTTCTGGTAAACGTATTTCTATTAAAGATACTCGTGGTATCATTGATGCAATCTTAGATGGTTCTATTGCAAATGCACCAATGAAACAATTACCATACTTCAACTTCGATATCCCTACTGAGCTTCCTGGTGTAGATACTAACATCCTTGATCCTCGTGATACTTATGCAGATGCTGCTGAGTGGACTACAAGAGCTGAAGATTTAGCTCAACGTTTCACAAAGAACTTTGCAAAATATGAAGGAAATGAAGCAGGAAAAGCATTAGTTTCTGCAGGTCCTCAACTATAATAGATACAAAATTAGCGGATGCCTATTGGCATCCGTTTTTTTGATGGAATAGGCATACTTTAATAAGCCAAAAAATAGGAGACATCGTCTCCTATTTTTCTAATTCAAAGTATTCACTTACACCTTTCAATGCTTTAACCAAAACAACTATCTCGTCATCATCTAATTGCTTAATCACCGCATTCGTCATATCTATATGGAATTGTTCATGATGTCTATATGCCTTAATTCCTTTATCTGTTAGCTTAAGAAATACTACTCTTCTATCAACTTCGCCCTTGATTTTCTCAACATAAGCTTTTCTTACCAAGCTATTAACTCCCGTTGTTAGGGTACTTACTGTTATTCCTAAATCATTTGCCACTGTAGACATATTCTTAGGTTCATCTATACCTATAGCCTCTATGATATGCATATCAGTACATGTAATATCCTTATATTCTTCTGTTATTATAGTCTCTTCTTCCATACCAAGAATATCTCTAAATAATCCTACTAATACTTCATTAACCGCACGAAATGCACTCATGTATACCTCCAATAAATAAATTACTTGAAACTATATACATTTTATCATAAAGAAAAATCAGTGTCTACAAAATAGTTTGATTTTCAAAGTTTTTTGACTATCTCTTATTTGCTGGCTCTATACTTATGCTCTTACCCTTTATCTTAGCTGATGACATTGCTTCTAGTACATCTGCTGCAACATTCTTAGGCACTTCAACAAATGTATATTTATCATACATATCGATTGTTCCTACTATGTTTCCAGGTATTCCTGTCTCGCCTGCTATTGCTCCTAATATATCTCCTGGTCTCACTCTTTGCTTCTTACCGATGTTGATAAATAATCTAGCCATTCCTTCCTCAGCACCTGTTTGAGAGTAATCATAATTATCCCCCGGCTCTTCAACTACTCTATCATTAGCTGTTAAATGCATTTTTAAAAATGCTGCGGCAACATCAATAGCTGTATAGTCTTCTTCATTTATTTTTTCTTCAACAATTCTTATCATTGATGTTAAATCTTCTTCTTGAATAAATGTATCTATTTCCTTGAATAGATTTTCTATTCTTGTATTAGCTACATCACTTAATGACGGTACTGATTTTGCCTTGATCTTTGTCTTACAATATCTTTGTATGTCTTTAAGTTTATATACTTCCTTACCTACAACAAACGAGAAAGCGGTTCCTGTTTTACCAGCTCTTCCTGTACGTCCTATTCTATGAACATAATATTCTTCATCTTGAGGTAAATCATAGTTAAATACTATATCTATATCATCTACATCTATTCCTCTTGCAGCAACATCAGTCGCAACTAATATCTCTGTTATACCTTTTCTAAAGTTATTCATAACCTTATCTCTTTGACCTTGTTTAAGATCTCCGTGAAGTGCCTCTGCAAAATATCCTCTTCCCTTAAGGGTCTCAACTAATTCATCAACATTTCTTTTAGTATTACAGAATATAACAGATAAATTAGGATTATATATATCTAACAATCTACATAATATCTCTGGTTTATTCTTTTTCTTTACTTCAAAATAACATTGCTCTATATTTTCTACAGTTAATTCTTTTCTTACTACTTTGATATGCTCTGCATTCTTTTGATAAGTACGAGCTATATCAACTATTGGTTTTGGCATTGTCGCTGATAATAAAACTGTTTGTCTTGAAGCTGGAGTATCTGATAATATAGTCTCCATATCTTCTCTAAATCCCATGTTTAACATCTCATCTGCTTCATCTAATACAACCATTTTTAATTCATCAAACTTAACAGTTTTTCTACGCATATGATCCATTACACGACCAGGTGTACCTACAATTATCTGTACTCCTTGCTTTAAAGATTTTATTTGTTTTACGATTTCTTGCCCACCGTACACTGGTAAAATCTTAATTGCGCTCATATATTTTGCTAAACTTCTAATCTCTTCTGATACTTGTATTGCTAACTCCCTAGTAGGACACAATACAATTGCTTGAACCTTTTTACTCTTAGGATCTATCATATTTAACATAGGAATTCCATAAGTTGCTGTTTTACCTGTTCCAGTCTGTGCTTGACCTACAATATCTTTTCCTTCTAATATAACAGGAATAGCCTTACTTTGAATAGGCGTTGCCTCTTCAAATCCCATGTCTGTAATTGCCTTAATTATTTTCTCATTAATTTCTAATTCGTTAAATATCAAATTCTTACCTCTATCTTTCTTCTTGGCCTATGTGCCCACAATACTCCTAACAATATCAAATATATCAACAAAAGTCAATGTTTTTATATTTTACCCAATAAAAAAAGCCTTCAGTCTAAAACTAAAGGCTTCTTAAATATACTTTTATTAACCTATGTATTGTGAATCACCAAAACCTAATATTAATAGGAATATAGGACTTAATAACCATAATCCAAAACCAAATCCTACTCCCTTACCAAATGCTGCTGCAAGTTTAAACATCAACACAATTACCATGATACCTCCAACAACAGGTATAAATGTTAATAGGAACAACCATCCTGAACCAAATGCTATGTCATACATGCAATAAGTATTATAAAACGGAACTAATATTGCCCATCCCGGTTTACCTGCCTTCTCAAAAATCTTCCACATTGCAACAAGTAACACTATACTCACAACTAAACATACCAGTGAATATCCTAGTGAAAATCCTGCTCCTATTGCATCTAAACCATATTCATAACCATAATCCATATTCATATCCTCCATTCGTATTTTACTTAACCCTCATTAAGTACTTCTATTATACATATACATACTTATTTCGTCAATTCTCTAATCAAAATTTAATCGCGTAAATTTACTGTAGGATTTAAATAGGTAGACTCCACCTATGATATGTGTTAGACATTTAACTATCTATATTATATCACTTAACGAGGTACTGTCGAGTTTACTATACACTTAATGACTGGCAGAGAATTTAGCGAATATGGTACACATTTCTACCCTATAAGAACCAGCATATTATTACACTAGCCATTACTCCTGCTCCTGTTGCAATCAACGCACCTGCTAATGTATATTTAGTTTTTGTAACTTTAACACTCATAAAATATACTGACATTGTATAAAACACTGTTTCTGTACAACTCATAATAATTGATGTCATCATTCCTATGAGTGAATCTGGACCATATTCCTTGAACAGATCTATTACTAATCCATTTGCCGCTGATGCGGAAAATAATCTAACTATAATTACAGGAATAACCTGTGAAGGTATTTTTAGCAACCCTCCTATAGGACTTAATGCTAATGCTATATAATCTAAAGTTCCTGATGCTCTAATTACTCCTACTGCAACCATTAACCCCACCAATGTAGGTCCAATATCTGCCACTATCTTAAATCCATCTTTAGCCCCTTTTACAAACAAATCATATATTGGTGCTTTACTAAGTAATCCATAAGCTACTATATAAAATATAACTGCCGGAACAATAAAATTAGAGAGAAACATAATTATATTCATACATTCCTCCTTGACATAATTTTAGCGAATATTACTCCTGCTATTGTTGAAAATATCGTTGCTATTATTGCTGGTACAATAATTGATGTTGGATTGACTGATCCATATTGACTCCTGTATGCAATCATATTTATCGGAATAAGTTGCAGTGACGATATATTTATAATTAAAAATATACACATTTCATGACTTGCTGTTTTACTATGACCGTTTAACTTATCTAATTCCTGAAATGCCATTAGTCCTGTAGGTGTACTTGCCCAGCCAAGCCCTAAGAAATTTGCAACCATATTTGCCGCTATATATTTTTTTGCCTTGCTGTCTTCTGGTATTTTAGGATATAGAAATTTTATTATAGGAGATATTTTTTTAGTTATTCCCTCAACTAGCCCAGACTCCTCAGCAATCTTCATTACACCATTCCACATACTGACTACACCAAGCATTACTACAAGAAGACTTATCGCCTCTTTTGCAGAATCTAGTATTTGATCCGTAAGTTCAGGCATTTTTCCCGTAAGTGCCGCTACTACTATTCCAATTATTATCATTAGTCCCCATATATAATTAAGCATACGTCACCTCAAGCATTATAATCCTATACTATGCTAAGGTGTTCCTATATATTCTCTTATTATTGTTTAGACAACTATATTTATCTCTTTTGGTTTTAACTATATTTCTGCCCACACAAAAAGGACCTATCAATTCTGATACGTCCTTTTTGTACGTTACCCATATATTATTTTATTTCAAGACCCGCACGAGTTGCTAATTCTCTTATTGTCTCTTTAGAAACTCTCTTGCCCATATATTCAACAAGATCATCCATAGAACCTGTGAAAATATCACTTGGCTCATACTTCTTAAGAATTATCTTATCATCTTCCACGAAGATTTCTAATGGGTCTCTGTCGTTAACATTCAAGTTACGACGTAATTCAATCGGTAATGTAATTCGTCCTAATTCATCTAGTTTTCTTACTATTCCTGTACTTTTCATATTTTTCTCCTTCTTAACACAAAATCCACTACTTAAAATTAACACAATTTCTAGTATTTGTCAACTTGTTTCTCCAAAAAAAATCATTTTTTCTGAAACTTCTGCTTGTTTTTACATTTTATATCATTGTTCACTACGGACATATTTCGTCGCCCATAACTTCAATGCCTGAGCACTATTAGAAATGTTATCTAAGGTCTCTATAACTTTTTCCAATTCACCATATTCTGATTCATCAATCATTCCGTCTTCAGCTATATCAACCAATCTTTCCCTTACAGAATCTATATCTTTCAATGAGCCCAATACCTTTAGTGTAATTCTATCAAACTCTTGTATATCCAATTCCTTCACTGTGGTTTTTCCTATAGGGCATACTCGCGAACAATATTGATTACATAATTCTGGCATGTTATATGCTTTTGACAACATAAGTACTTCTTCTGGATAAGGGACAACACTTCCCAACTCTATCCTTGCAAGTCTTGTTCTATCTAATCCTATTTCCTCTGCTGCTCTTTCTCTACTCGAAAAAGCACCATCTTCTTCTGCTGCTCGATAACGTGCTATACAAAACACATTGTCTGCTGCCTTAGTAGCTTTCTTTCCCATTTGTCTTATGCTTCTCCCTTCTCTAGTTCTAACAATTGACTATATATATCTCTCTTGCCTACACCTCTATCTACTGCAACTAATTTCATCGCCTCTTTCTTATCTCTTCCTTGCGATAAATATATGTCCATGTGTTCTAGAAGGGGCATATCGTTCCACCTTGTATGCTCTTCTTCCTCTAACACCTTATAATCCAAACCTTCGATTGCTATAACAATTTCTCCTCTAGGTTCATTCTCCTTAAAATACTCTATTGCCGTAGAAAAGGTATGTCTATGTATTGTCTCATATCGCTTAGTTAGTTCTCTACAGACAGAGATTCTTCTATCTCCCAATTCTCCATACAATTCGTTAAGTGTCTTTACTAATCTGTGTGGGGCTTCATACATAACAATAGTTCTTGTTTCTTTTTTCATTTCTTTGATAACAACTGCTCTTTCTTTCTTATCTGTTGGTAAGAAAGCTTCAAAACAAAATCTTCTTGTCGCCAATCCCGAAACCGTTAATGCTGTTACGCATGCACAAGGCCCTGGTAGTGCTTCTACTCTTATTCCTGCCTCATAACACTTCTTAACTAATTCCTCACCTGGGTCTGATATTCCTGGTGTTCCTGCATCCGTTATAATTGCTACATTAATTCCAGATAACATTTGATTAACCAAATAATCTGCCTTGTCATATTTATTGTATTCATGATAACTAGTCATAGGTGTCTTAATCTCATAATGATTAAGTACCTTTATACTATTTCTAGTATCCTCGGCTGCTATCAAATCAACTTCTTTTAATTTATTAATTGTTCTTATTGTAATGTCTTCCATATTACCTATTGGTGTCGAACATAAATACAATATACCTGACATGCTGTCTCCTTTATTACTGCTCATTTATTCTATATCATATATTTCATGTATTTCTTTTGCATATTGACCTTGTCTCTCATAAACTACTAACACTGGGTCAACCGTTATACGCGATTTTCCACCCTTAAGCCCTTCTATTAAGACCATATTAGGTTCCTTGTCTATAAATGGTTGTACCATTCGCATCCTCTTGGGTTCTATCTTATATTTCATCATAACAGACATTATTTCGGCTAGTCTAAATGGTTTGTGAACCATATAAAATCTTCCGTTTTGCTTAAGTGCATATGCTGCCGCCTTAACAACATCTTCCAAGTCACAAAGGATCTCATGTCTAGCAACATTCTTGGCCTCATATGGATTAGTAATCCCATGGCTACCTATCATATATGGCGGATTAGTTGTTACTACATCAAATGATTCTGCTACAAATAGCTCTTTTATCTCTCTAACATCACCTGTAACAATCTTAACTCTATCTTGCATTTCGTTAAGCTCACTACTTCTATTTGCCATATCAGCATAGTCTGCTTGTATTTCCAATCCGGTAAAATTATCACCATTTGTCTTTGCTGCTAGTAGAATAGGAATAATTCCTGTCCCACTACACAAGTCTAACACTTTCTGCCCGTCTTTTACTCTTGCAAAATCTGATAGCAAGACTGCATCCATACCAAAACAAAAACCTTCTGGTTTCTGTATTATTCTATATCCCTTACATTGAAGATCATCTATTCTCTCATTAGGCAATATATTAATCATCTAACTTAGATTTTCCTTCCTTACGCTCTAATGCTTCAAGCTTCTTAATCTCTTCATCATTAACATCTCTTGATTCTCTTCTTTTTCTAGGTTTGAATCTTAGCTCATCTACAAGATATTCTTTAATGTCCTTATCACCTTTGTCATCAGTAACAATTACTTTAACCTTCTGTCTAAGAACACTAACACTTGATACTTCACCCTTTAATCCATCTGATGTTTTTACATAGTCTCCTACATAAGGTAATCTATCATTAAGATACTCATAAGTATCTTGCTCATTTTTCAAACAACACATTAATCTTCCACATACGCCTGAAATCTTTGTTGGATTAAGTGATAGATTTTGCTCTTTAGCCATCTTAATCGATACTGGAATAAAATCTGATAAATGCTTATTACAACATAACTCTCTACCACATATACCGATTCCGCCCATTATTTTAGTCTCATCTCGTACACCAATCTGTCTTAGCTCTATTCTTGTCTTAAATACTGCTGCCAAATCTTTAACCAATTCTCTAAAATCAATTCTTCCATCAGCGGTAAAATAAAATAGAACCTTATTATTATCAAAGGTATACTCTGCATCAATTAGTTTCATAACTAATCCATGTTTCTTTATTTTCTCTAAACATACATTAAAAGCTTCTCTGCTCTTAATCTTATTATTATCATTCTTTTCATCGTCTTCAGTAGTTGCTTTTCTTATAACTGGCTTTAATGTAGATATAATATTTTTCTCTTCAATAGGTCGTTTACTAAGAACTACTTTACCGTATTCAACACCTCTTGCTGTCTCCACTATAACTGCATTTCCTACTTCTATTTCAAAATTAACTGGATCAAAAAAATATATTTTTCCGTTATCTCTAAATCTTACTCCTATAACTTCTACCATTCTAACTCTCCTTTATAGTTAACAGCATAAGCTCCATAGCTACATCAAAGTTAACATTAGCTTCTAATCTAACCTTTACTTTTTCTATAGCTTCTATAATTTGGCTAATGCCCTCATAGGTTATTCTACTTGCCTGCTTCTTTATATAAGTATAATCATCCTTAAATAATAACTTATTAGGATTACCCGATATTTTAAGCATCAAAATATCCCTATACCACATAATCATTATATCTAAATAATCGTTGATTTCCAATTTGTAATTATTAACTTTTTTGATTGCCTCTACAACTTCTTCCATTTCCATATCATATATATTTTTCAACACATATGTGCAATCTCTCTTAAGTGCATTATAATCCTCTGATATCGCAAGTCTTACTGCTTTGCCCAAATTGCCCATAGCAAAGTTGGTACAGAAATATGCCTTCTTCTCATCAACACCAACTACAT
Organism: Lachnospiraceae bacterium; assembly: GCA_031556525.1. Classification (GTDB taxonomy): domain Bacteria; phylum Bacillota; class Clostridia; order Lachnospirales; family Lachnospiraceae; genus JAVBSN01. The sequence continues at coordinate 9,915 of JAVBSS010000046.1, read as the reverse complement.
TAGTTAGGTAGTCCATTACATCAAATTCTTTAATAGGTTTGAAGTTTAGCACTATACATCTAGATAATATTGTTGGCAATAACTTGTCCACATTGCTTGTTAGAAGCATTATTATTGCATACTCTGGTGGTTCTTCTATAGTTTTTAACAATGCATTTTGAGCTTGTGGATTCATTAGTTGTGCTTCGCTAATAATATATATCTTATACTTACTGCTATATGGTTTTACTATAATATCATTATTAACTTGTTCTCTTATTTCATCAACAGAGATAACATTAGGATTCTCATTCTTTACCCATATTATATCTGGTTGATTGTGATTTTCCGCTTGAATACATGAATGACACGTATCACACGGATCCGTACCACCTGCTTCACATTGTAACGTCTTAGAAACTACTTCTGCTATAAGTTTCTTACCAACACCTTTTTCGCCATTTAATATATATGCGTGAGACACTTTTCCACGTTCTATACTACTTTTAAAATGTGTTATAATATCTTCATGCCCTATTATTTCTGCAAAAGTTGCCATACACAACACCCCTTTTCATCATAACTTACGTCAATACACTCTCGTTTTATGTGGTTATATCTAACAATAATCCCCGTATATCATCTATCTTGGCGAGAATACCTATATGATCTCTCTCGTCCGCTAATAGCATCTCCGCTAATTCATCCAGATTCTTGTCTACCAATTTGATTATTCCATAAACTCTATGTCTACCTCTTTTATCAAGAAAGTTTTCCCTAGAAAACTGATGAGATCTATTTACAATCTCATTCATAAACTCTTTAATAGCCTTTCTATAACGTTTCATATCACTTATATCCATATGTTTGGCTATCTTACAACCTTCTGCTTCTATTTCCTTCATAAGATTAGTTAGCTTCTCTTGAAGTTGTCCCTCTTCTATCTTACTTGCTAGAGTAAATTTAAATGTATCATCTCCTTGAGACACAGTATTAGCTTGTTCAACTGGTACAGATTGACTGACTTGATTAACTCTTAAATCCATATGTGTCCCTCCTCGATACTATGCGTAACCTAGTTTAATATGTTCTCTACCTTATCAATAATAACCGATGATATTTGATCTATTGGTAATGTAGCATCAACCTTAATTATTCTATCTACATTTAAACTAGCTAGGGTTCTATATCCTTCCACTACCTTCTTATGGAAATCTATTGACTCTAATTCCATTCTATCTAATTCTGCCTGATTTTTCTTCCTCTTAATACCTTCTTCTGCATCCAAATCTAGTAGTATTGTAAGCTTAGGCATTATCCCATTAAGCGCATATTCATTAACCTTGTATACTGTATCTACGCCAAGCCCTCTTCCTAATCCTTGGTATACAGCTGATGAATCGACAAATCTATCACATATAACTGCTTTTCCTTCATCTAACGCTGGTTTTATAACTTCTTCAACTAATTGGGCTCTTGCCGCTGTATATAATAATAGTTCTGTTGCATGTCCCATCTTATTATAATCTTTGTTAAGAATTACCTGTCTAATAGCTTCACTTATCTCTGTTCCACCTGGTTCTCTCGTTAGTAAAACGTCATAACCCTTATTTTCAAGGTATCCTTTTAATATATCTATCTGTGTGGATTTTCCAGCACCATCAGGGCCTTCCATCGTTATAAATACACCGCTCATGTTTACACCTCTCATAACTAAGTATTTCAGGCACCACCACATTCATCCTGTAAAATCATCACAGATGCCTATGCGTGCATATGCGCTAAACATAAAATCATCTCTATAAGCGCTCTCTTTGAGTATATCACATCCACTATAAAATGTAAAAGTAACTAACGAAATATACTGCTTACGTTTATATGAATTTTTTCATTTTCTACTCTAATTCCTTTTACATCTAATCCATTTTCTAGATACGTTTCTATACACCCTATAATATCTTCAGTTATTATCTCTCCTGGAACAATTAACGGAATCCCCGGCGGATACAAATATACATACTTACCACTTATTCTATTAACGCCTTCCTCTAATGGTACATATATTGTTTCATTTTCTATAATCTGAGCGGGATACTTTGAGATAATCGCTCTTATGTTTTCATTAAAACTATGTCTATTAGAAGATCTATCCTCTTCAGATATATCGCCTAACTTATTGTCGATATTAACCAATGCCTCATATAAAACATCAAAATTCTCTTTACTATCCATTATTGATGTCATGCCTATGGCATATGTTAGCGTTGCCATCTCAAACACTTGTCCGTATTCCTCTTGCAATTCTTTCACTAAGTCTGCACCTGTATATCCCACTTTGTCATAGCCTGACTTTACAGAAAGTACAATCTTACTTATATCATAATCATAGGCCCAGCGACCTACTGTATTTCTATTCATTATTTTTATGTTTCTTAATCCTGATATTTGATCCCTAAAAAAACCTAATACTTCTATATGATTCTCGTAGTTTTCTCCTCTATCCTCATTTGCCTTTTCAACTGCATAATCCATTCCCGCCATTAAAATATAAGATGGCGATGAACTTTGAAATATCTTCAAGCCCTCTATTAGTCTATCTCTAAAATGATCAGTTAAATTCGAATGAATGATTGCGGATTGCGTTGGTGCCGCTAATGTTTTATGTAAACTCTCTATTACTATGTCCGCGCCTTGTTTTATTGCTGTATCGGGGAATCTATCACTATATTCAAAATGCGCCCCATGTGCTTCGTCTACTATTAACAACATATTATTGTCATGAGCTAGTTTTGCTACAGCTCCTATGTTTGATACTATTCCTTCATAGGTAGGAGATGTAATAATTATTGCTTTTGCATCTGTATTTTCACTAACACATCTCGCTAAGTCTTCTACATCTATTCCACCATACATATTGTATTCTTCTAAATATTCTGGATAAATATATACAGGAGATAATCCTCTGATTTTTATACCATTATATACTGATTTATGGCAATTTCTTGCCATTATAATTTTGTCACCAATATCCGCCACTGTCCATATTGCTGCCAATAATCCCGAAGTACTTCCATTTACCAAATAATAACTTTCCTTAGATCCATATATTTGAGTGGCCTTCGCCATTGCTTTATATATCCCATCTTCCGGATCATGCAAATCATCAGTGCCCTCAACTTCAGTAACATCAATTAAATATGGATTATCGAATATGTTCTCAAGCTTTCTTTTATGACCCGGCATATGCCAAGGATAATAATCCTTATTCTTATATTCATTTAACATATTCAAAATGTGATTATTCATGTTAAATCAACCTTTTCTTATTGGCATAACTATATTTACACTAAAGTTCATTTCTTCATTTATCATTTCAATCACTCCATTATATGCCTTTAATATGTTTGTAATTATGTTGTAGTTATTTCTATTTAATCGCTTGTCTTCTTTGTTACCAAAGTATCCTAATTTGTTAGGGTTGTATTTCTGTGGCTTAGCACTTTCTGCTATTATTATAATGTTTTTATTTACTTCCTCTATTCTAACTTTAATATACTTTTCTTGTTGTACATCCTTATTAACACTAACAGCGTTATTAATTATATATCCAAATACTGTTACTATTGCATCTTCACTAATTCCCAATGTTGTCATATCGCAACTTACAACCTCTAGAGAAATGTTTTCATTTCTGCATATACTTCCCTGAAAATGAAATAATGTATCTATTATCTTACTATTTGTCGACTGAATATTTGTCTCTATTCTGTATTTATCTGGTATAAATGCTTCTTCATCTATCATCGGTCTTAGAGTATTAACATAATCTTCGTCGTTATCTTCTAATTCTTCCAACTGTTTATAATATTCATAATGTGTACTGATTATCTTTGATAACTTTGCTTTTTCTTTTCTAATGTTATGTCTGTCTATAGCTCTAAATATAGTCCTCACAATAATTAATTCTATTACAATTATTCCTGATGTTATAATGGCAAACTGTAAATGATCTCTATGATATTGTGCAGAAAACCAATTTATATTTAGTCCCATTACTCCTGTTAACAAATATATATTTATAAGGCTTAATATATATTTAATTATACTATCACTTTCCGATTCTTTAGGTAGCATCCATCTTACCATAAAGAATCCTGCTGCCGCCCCTGATGCTATTATTAGTCCATTTATTATCACATATAAAATCAAATCGCTTACATCTCTAATCTGTTCGCTTTCTGTAGGTATTACTGTTTGTGTAAATATTCCGCCAAAAAACATTTGAACCATAACAAAAACATTTCCATATATCTCATATTTCAGAAGATTCTTTATCTTCCCGCCTTCTGCAAATACTAATACCAACGTATATGACATAACCGTTAATGCTAATAGTATTACACTTAATAGCATCTGATTATTTTTTATACTTATTATTGGTAGTATCTTAGAGCACATTACAATAGTAAATTCCCCTAAACACACTATATATCTTTTACATTTTGGTTTTAACAGAAATAGCCATATACTCATATCGCATACGGCTACCATTATTCCTATAATTATCTTTCCTATAATTTGAATATCACTCATCTATATAACCCATTTCTAATTTTCAGTAAAATATGAATCCAGCCCATTTGCCATACCTTGAACTAACTTAATCCTATATTCATTCTTAGACATAAGTTCGTCCTCTGTTGGATTACTCATAAATCCCATTTCTACTATAGTTACTGGTACTTTACACCAATTTATTCCACTCATATCATCAGTCTCTAACACGCCTCTATTATTACCGCCTGTAGCCTTAACCATTTCTTCTACTACACATCCCGATAACTTTCTACTTGATTCATATATGTTACCACAATATGGATTGTTTGCAGTTTGACACATTGTAAGTATTCCTGAAACATCTTGATTGGCATCTCCATTGGCATGGATTCTAATAAATGCATCTGCATTAGCATTATTCGCCACCTCAGCCCTCTCAGCATTACTGATATTTACCTCATGACTTTCTCTAATCATAATTACATTATATCCTCTTGCCAACAATTCTTCCTCAAGCATTTTTGCAACATCCAATGTTAATTCGTATTCGGGTATTCCTGTTGCAACACCTGTTGTTCCTGCTGCAACCTTGTCCTTAGTTTCTGTAGCACCAGGTCCTACTGGTTCATCCTCTGTATTGCCTTTTCCTTGATGCCCTGCATCTATAACTACAGTTTTCCCATATCCTGGCATTTTCATTAAGATATTTCTCTCTTCTACAATTAGAATTATCTCCTGCCATTTCTCTAACTGCTCATTGGCACTAGCATATTGTGCATTATCCATAAAATATTTTGCATCATTTTTGTATTCATTTAAATCTTTTTGCTCGCTACTAGTTATACTAGTTAAATCTGCTTTAATGTATTTATTATATAATTCACTTACTATTTTACTACTTGATTCTCTAAGTTCGTCCCCAAATATAGTCATATCACTAACTATTTTTTGTGCTGTATCTACATCTACTTGTTCAATGGCTTCTCCTAATTGTTCCATATTTTCATCATATACATCTTTACTATCATCGTCAAAAACGTATTCTTTAAATGAGTCTTCATAGCTGTTATAGACAGGTATTATCTCCCCTATCTGATTACTTTTTTTCACTACATTTGCTACTAAAACATCTAAATCTACAACTATTTCTTTACCACGAGAAACCTTCTCTTCGTCAATTGCTTCCTCTAACTGTCCCAATAAGTCATCATATGTGCCTTGGTCTTCTTCTGAAATATATACATCTTTCATAAGTGATATGTATTCTTCCTTTGCCTTATTAAGCGCATTTATGCTAACATTTATATTAATTAGTATTAGCACAACTGCACCTATTGCAACAACTGCTATAAGCGCCAAAAATGTTAACACCGCTATAATTATTACCGGTTTATTTTTCGTTTCTTCTATTTCTTCTTTTATATTTTCTTCGTTCATAATAATTCCCCTTGTAAAATCTTGCTATATTATATCATTACATTAATAAAAATGCTAGTTTATATATCATCATTCCTTATACACTAAATATTCTTGCGAATATTCTTTACATATATGGATATTGCAGTCTTTTCAAACCCTCAAAATTAAGGTATACTATGAGTACTTGGCAAGGTATTATCGAATCTAGTGGATATGGTGTTACCACAAGTACTTGGCGATAGTCAGAGAACTTAGCGAGGTAGTGTCGAGCTTAGTCGTAGACATATCTTGCAATTGGTCGAGGTATTTTCGAGACCACTGAAAAGATTGTATTATCGTCTTTATATGAATTCTTAATATTCGGGGGAGGTTACCACATGAAAAATAAAAGCAATGCCTTTGTGCTTTCAGGGATTTCATTTTTAGCAACATTTATCATCTTATTATACTGCTTAATAAGATACAACAAATATATCATTGTTATCGTGCTCGCGACTGCTATATTCTTAGCGACTGCGTATTTCTTTCTAACTAATATATACAATCTAATTAATAGTATAGATACATCCAATAAGATGCAGTTACGAAATGGTTTACACGATATTTCCTCTAACCTTGAGACCATTAATAGCAATCACACAACTCTTAGTAAGGCCATCTATACTTATACTAAGAAGTCTTATCAAAGTATAGATGCTATGACTAAGGAAAATGCTGAAAATAATCAACAACTTATTAGTACTTTAGATAACCTTTCATCTGCTCAAGGAAAATCAACTAAGATACTTATTAAATATAATGATTCTAACACTAATAAGTTAATAAGTTCTATACACGATGCTAAAGGTTCTTTATCAAATATATGTATAGAAGGATTTGACCAAGCTCATACCTCTAATGAAGAATTAATAGATGCACTTAATAATATTAGTATTAAAACTGAACCCGTTATTATAAAAGAACCAATGATTGTAACTGAGCAAACCATTACAAAAGAACCAACTCCTATAGTTGAGCCACCTGTTGTTGAAGCTCCTATCATTGAAGAACCTGTTGTTACTATTGAACAATCTATTATGGAAGAACCTATTGTAGAAGAACCTACTATAGAATCATCAGTTACAGAACCAGAACCACTACCTATGCCAGACCTTAGTGGCGACCCTAACAAACAACTTTCTGCTGATGACATTGCTGCACTATTTGCTGCTGGTCCAACCCTTGTTACAACAGAACCTGTTGTAGAAGAGCCTATTGCAGAACCTGAACCACTTCCTATACCTGACCTTAGTGGTGACCCTAACAAACAACTTTCGGCTGATGACATTGCTGCACTATTTGCTGCTGGTCCAACCCTTGTTACAACAGAACCTGTTGTAGAAGAGCCTGTTGCAGAACCTGAACCACTATCTATGCCAGATCTTAGTGGTGACCCTAACAAGCAACTTTCCGCTGATGAAATAGCTGCTTTGTTTGCTTCAATGGGATAATATAACTATATAGCAAAAACAGGGCAATATTTTGCCCTGTTTTCTTTGTGAATATAATTTAGCATTACTATAATTAATGCATTTTAATTTTTAAATCTTTTCCCAAACCATGAGCTACCTTAATTAAAAAATCAAGACTTGGATTATAATTCCCACTTTCTAACCTAGAAATATTAGATTTTTGTGTTCCTAATTTCTTTGCTAAATCAGACTGTGTCATATTTTTTTCTTTTCTTGCTTCTATTATCTGAGAAATTATTTCATATCGTGGCTGTAACTTTTCATATTCTTCCCTAAACTCTTCATCTAACATTAAATCATTTTTAATATTATCAAAAGAAACACTTGGTTTATTCATCTTCAGCCCTCCTTTTATAATCTTCCATATACTTCAACGCTCTTTTAATCTCTTTTGGCGGCGTAGATCTTGTCTTCTTTATAAAACCATGTAGTAATATGTACTTATTATTATAATATGTAAAATAAAATATTCGTGCTATATCATTAGAAAACTTAATTCTTAGCTCATATAACCCTTTATTTTCTTTACCTTTAATAGACTTAACATAAGGTTCTCTTAACTCATTTCCATGATTCTTCAATAATTCTATATCACTAAATGCTTTTGCCCTTAATTTAGGGGATAATGTGAACAAGAAATCTTTTACTGGAATCCTTCCATTTTCTTTTTGATAAAAATCAATTTCAAAAATTATTTTCACTCCTTCTTTAATTAAATGTTATCATATACGATAACATTTGTAAAGATTATTACCATAAAATTATACTATTATCTTATACACCGTATGTCATGCAATCATTTTTTTACAATATTTCATCATCAAATAATTTTATTACATAAAAATAGAGCGAACCTTCGCCCTATTTTGCCTACCACGTTACTTATCGCAAACACTCTTGTAATTAATATTGTCACTAAATAAATAATCCATTATTGAATGAAACGGCACTATGTTAAGAGATCTTGCTGGATGCTTAGTCCTAAACAATATTGCAAATAGAAATACTATATAAAAAGTCAACATAGAATATAGTAAAATATTATGCAATAAGTGGCGATGCTCTTTCTTCATCCGCTTACCTCTCTGCATTTTGGAACTTAGTATATTCTCCTAACCACGTAAGTGGTATTGTTCCTGTTGCTCCAGCTCTGTTCTTAGCTACAATTACTTCTGCCGAACGCTCTCTACGTTTTTGTTCTTCTTCATCTACAGGTTCATCACTTCTATAATAACCCTCTCTGAATATAAACATAACGATATCCGCATCCTGCTCAATTGCTCCTGACTCTCTAAGGTCAGATAATACTGGTCTATGATCAGGTCTTGCATCTGCCGCACGGCTTAGCTGCGACAAAGCAATAACTGGTATCTGTAATTCTCTAGCTAAGTTCTTAAGTCCTCTTGATAATTCTGAAATTTGTTGTTGTCTTGATTCAGTTCTTGCATTACCTTCCATTAATTGAAGGTAGTCAATCACAACTAAACCAATATCATGATTTTGCTTTAATTTTCTACATTTACTTCTTAATGCACCTAATGTTAAACTAGATGAATCGTCTATGTATAATTTTGATTTAACAATGTTATCTGCACTGTCAAGAACCATTTCTAATTCAGTTCCTTGTAAATTACCTGTATTTATTGACCTAGCTTCTACCATAGAATCCATAGACATTAAACGTTTTACTAATTGGTCACTAGGCATCTCCAGACTAAATATAGCACATGGTACATCCTTCTTAGTTGCAACATAATGCGCAATGTTAAGTACAAATGCTGTCTTTCCCATGGCTGGTCTTGCTGCTACAAGTACAAGTTGTGATGGATGTAATCCTGTTAATGCATCATCCAAATCTAGAAATCCTGTTGGAAGTCCTGTTACTCTTCCTTTAGTCTTTGATGCTTCATCTATCTGATCTAATACTTTTATAACTATATCTTCAATAGGAACTATATCACTTGCTGCACCTCTTGTTCTAGCAAGCTCCATCATATCCTTTTCTGCTATTTCAATTATGTTATCTACTTTATCCTGTCCTGCATATGCTGAGCTAGTTAAGCCCTCTGTTAGCTTGATAAAGTTTCTTAATGTAGATTTATCTTTAACTATCTGCGCATATTGTTTAGCATTAGCAGATGTAGGGACATTCATAATTATTTCCCTTATATATTCTGGGCTACTAATAATATCAGGTATATTCTTACTCTTTAATCTATCACTTAGAGTTACCAAATCTACTGGCTTACCTTCCTTTGATAGCTCTACCATATTATCGTATAGCACACCATATCTATTATTATAGAAATCATCCTTATTAAGTATATCTGCTACATCTCCAATTACATCTCTATCTAGAAGCATAGCTCCAATAACAGATTGCTCTGCCATTTCATTATAAGGTTGTTCTTTCTTTATGATTGCCTCATTATTTTCCATCTTTGCCTCC
>JAVBSS010000013.1:0-101002 GCA_031556525.1 Lachnospiraceae bacterium | reverse complement strand
TTCTATACGGGTGGTTGGTTTGTGGTGATTCAATTATACTGTTTTTTAGGGGGGCATTGCTTTTTTATTTGAAAAAGTTTTGTAACCCTTGATAAATAAGGATTTAAAAATAAAAAGCGGGTAGTAAATTTGACACTACCTGCTACATATTGGGGAGGGGATTATGAATAATAACATACAAATGGCTAAGAATTATATGTTTAGCAATAGGAGAAGAACGGTTAATAATGTACTAGGAATAGCTCTTGCTGTTGCTTTGTTTTTTGGAATGTTAACCTTATATATGTCTGTGAAAAGCTGTAATGTAAAGACTATAGAATGGGTTGATGGTAATTATGAAATAGTATTAGATGGTGTTGATGGGGAGACATATAAAAAATTAATTGATGATAAAAAGATAAAAGATACTATGTTGCTTAATTATAGAGAAGATCTTGGAAGTATATATTTTCACCTATCTGAAGAAGAGGGTGATGGCATTTATATAGATTATTATGAAGTTGGTGAAGTAAATGATGATATGATGGGGATTTCATTGCAGTCAGGTAGATATCCTGAAAGTAATGATGAAATTGTATTATCTGACCAAACTATGAAGTATCTATCAGATTATGAAATAGGAGATGTGATTTTATTTGAATTTATAAAAACAGAATACGTTGATGATCCGAATTTGGTTGATGAAAATGGTGAAAAGATTAGATTCAAGAAAACTTATACTGATAAAGAGTATATATTAGTAGGAATTTTTGAACAAAATTATATTTATGATGGAGGATATTCAGAGTGGGAAAAAGGATTCTCTGTAATAGATAGAGAAAATCAGCCTGCATATTGTAGCCTTAAGGTAAAATTGGCGAATAGGAATGATGTAGAAGGAGATTATAGATACTTTTGTAACGAATATGAGGTGAATGGAGAATTAGGTATCATAGGTGAATTATATTCTGATGATGAGAAAGATGCATCAGCATTGTTAACATATATATTATCTTTTTTTGCATTTTGGTTTATGTTCTTTGTATGTGTGTTTATAATAAGAAATTCATTTATGATATCTGTTGCTGAGAGAACTAAGGATTATGGAATACTAAGATGTGTGGGTATGTCTAAAAAGCAACTAATAGGTATGTTACTAAGTGAAGGACTTATGTTAGGGGTAGTAGCAAATATAATAGGTATGATTATAGCTTACGTTGGATTGTGGATTATAAGAATACTAATGGCTGGATTAATAAAGGAGTTAGGATATAGTGAATTCTTCTATATAGGAATATACCCGATAGTAGTGCTAATAACGGTTGTATTTACAAGTATAGCTATCGCATTTTCACTTATTGAACCTGCTAGGGTAGCAGGGCTTATAGCACCTATAGATGCAATCAAGGGAAGAAAAACTGTTAAAAAAGAAAAGATATTTAAGAGTAGAAGTTCCTTTGTAATAAGAAAATTGTTGGGAGTAGAAGGTGACTATGCTGTAAAGAATATAAAGAGAAATAGAGGAAAGTTTGTATCAACAGGTGTTGGAATAGCTTTAAGTGTATTATTGTTTGTTGGAATGAATTCTATATATGATATCGTGGGAGATATGTTTTATGTGGATGATGTGCTATATGATGGGTATATCACTATAGAAAATAATTTGTGGGAATATGGATATGGCAGTGCTAGAAATTATGATGAAATAGATTTAAATGATTATATGGAGGATATATATCAAATAGACGGAATACATAATGTTATTTTAAAATATGAGAAGGCAAGTTTTTGCGGAGATGAGAAATTAAGGACAGTTGAACGCAAGAAGAATTATTATTCTAAAATGCTTGGATATGAAAAGGAGCAAATAGAAGCCTTAAATGATTATTTAGTTGATGGTAGTATTGATTATGATTCAATGACAGAGGATGAGGTAATTCTATGCAACTATTATAAAAAAGAATATATAGATGAGAATAATGATACAAAAGAAATGAATATGAAAATGGTGGATGTAGAAGTAGGAGACACTATAAAGATACCTGATGAAAATAAGTTGAATGAATATATTGGTGATAATCCTATAAGTGAGAATATGGGAGAAAAGCAATATTGGGAATATGCTAGTAAGTTAGTTGATGATGGATACTATAAAGAAGTCACAGTAGTAGCTATTGTTAGTAGTGATGATGTAGCTAATAATGGTAAATGGTTGAAATGGTTATCTAAGGAGCCTTCTCTTATATTTAATAAAGATGGATATATGAAAAATGGAACTCAAGGATATCCATATGGTTCTAAAGTGCTTTTTAAGGCAGAAGATGCAACAGCTTTTGGTAATGTGAAAGATTTTACTGTAGAGAATAGAATGTTTAGGTTTACTGATATTTTTGATGGAGAGCGTATGGTATTCATAGTGATAGCATGTATAAGATACATATCTTATGTAATAGTAGGAATTATATTGCTTATTTGCATGTTTAATATGATGAATAATCTAAGTTCTAATATAATACTTAGAAAGAAGGAATTAGAGCTTTATAGAATAGTTGGTATGAGTAAGCGACAAGTTGATAAGCTACTTATTATAGAAGGAAATATGGCAGCAGTAGTGGGAACAGTAATAGGTAGTATAATGGGGTGTGGTCTCGCGTATGGTATGTTCAGATTGTTGGCAGAATCAACAGGCGATATACATTATAAAATACCTGTAAATTCTATAATAATTGCATTAATATTAACGATAGGTATATCTATGTTGTCAACATGGTCTATAACTAGAAAAAATAAATATTAAACTTAAATGTGGTCTGTTATATTTCGTTGTAATTTTATTACTTTCATGGTACAATTTTAGTAGTTTTGAAATTAAACAAGGAGATATAACATGGCAAATATAAAAGCATTTAGTGGATTAAGGCCGAGAGCAGATATAGTAGAGAATATAGCTGCTCTCCCTTATGATGTATATAACAGAGAAGAAGCGAAGATTGAGGTAAGTAAAGAACCTCTATCATTTCTAAGAATTGATAGAGCTGAGACAGCATTTGATGATAGCGTTGATACATATGCACCTTGTGTATACGATAAGGCTAGAGAACTTCTTGATGGTATGATTGAGGACGGAAGTTATATTAAGGAAGACACATCTGTGTACTATATATATGAACTTGTTATGGATGGAAGAAGCCAGACTGGTATAGTTGCTTGTGCGTCTATAGATGATTATATCAATAATGTAATCAAGAAACATGAGAATACTAGAGCAGAGAAAGAGATAGATAGAATAACACATGTTGATGTGTGTAATGCTCAGACAGGACCTATATTTCTAGCATATAGATCAAGAACAGATATTAATCAAGTTGTTAGTAAGGTTAAGCAAGAAACTCCTGTATATGCATTTACTGCTAATGATGGAATAACTCACAATGTGTGGATAGTAGATAACGATGAAGATATAGCAACAATAGCTAATGGATTTGATAATACGGATAGCATATATATTGCAGACGGACACCATAGAGCAGCGTCAGCAGTTAAAGTTGGAATTAAGAGAAGAGAAGAGAATGCTAATCATATAGGTAATGAAGAGTATAATTATTTCTTGTCGGTTTTATTTCCAGATGAAGAACTTATGATTATGCCATATAATAGAGTGGTAAAAGATACAAATGGTTTGACTGTTTCAGAATTAATTGATTCAATTAGTGAAAAATATAATGTAACTAAAGTTAATGACATGTATCAACCTGATAAAAAGGGTAATGTAGGAATGTACATTGGTGATTCATGGTATGTACTAGAACCTAATGAATCTATAATTAATAATCATCCTGTAGATGGATTAGATGTATCTGTATTACAGAATGAAGTGTTAACACCAATTTTGGGAATAGACGATCCTAGAGTTGATACGAGAATTGATTTTGTTGGTGGAATTAGAGGACTTAAGGAATTAGAGAGAAGAGCTAACAGTGATATGACATTAGCATTTTCTATGTATCCAACAACTATTAACGAACTATTTGATGTTTCTGATGCAGGACTTCTTATGCCACCAAAATCTACATGGTTTGAACCAAAGCTAAGAAGTGGAATATTTATTCATCAATTATAACAAACTGGAGGGGCACAATATGAGTAAAAGAAAAGAAGTATTTGCGATAAATTGGATGGAAGTACAAGCCTTAGTAGAGGCGAAACATGATAATCCACATCATATATTAGGTATTCATGAATGTATAGATGATGTGTATATTAATGTATACATTCCTGGTGCTAGATTTGTTGTGGCGATAGATAAGACTACTAAGAAAAAATATTCGTTAATTAGCGATAGGATAGATGGATTTTTTACAATAAAGATTAAGAATACGAAGAAGTTTATGTATTCTCTAAAGGTTACATTCGATAATGGATATGATGTTGAATTTGTAGATCCTTATATATTTGAACCAGTTATAGATTCTATAGATATAAGCAGATTTAATGAAGGTGTTCATTATGAAATATATGAAAAATTAGGTGCACATCCAATGATAGTGGATGGAATAAGTGGAGTATTATTTGCTGTATGGGCACCTAATGCAGATAGAGTTTCTGTTGCAGCTAATTTTAATAACTGGGATGGAAGAATTCATCAAATGAGAAAACTTGAGTATTCGGGTATATTTGAATTATTTGTTCCTGGTGTTAAAGTTGATGAGATATACAAATATGAATTAAGAGCCAAATCAGGCGAGATATTTATGAAGTCAGATCCTTATGGTAATGCATCAGAACTTAGACCATCGAATGCATCTAAGATTGTTGATTTATCATATGAATGGAAAGATGATAATTGGATAAAGGATAGAGAAAGTAGCAATCCTAGTAATAATCCAATGTCAATATACGAAGTTCATCTTGGTTCATGGAAGAGACCAGAAGATGGAAGAGAATTTTATAATTATAGAGAGTTAGCTGTAAAGTTAGCTGATTATATGATAGATATGGGATATACTCATATTGAATTAATGCCTGTTATGGAGCATCCATATGACCCTTCTTGGGGATACCAAGTAACTGGATATTATGCACCTACATCAAGATATGGTGAGCCAACAGATTTTATGTATTTTGTTGATTATATGCATAGTAAGGGATTAGGTGTAATTATAGATTGGGTTCCAGCGCATTTTCCAAAAGATGCTAGTGGATTAGGTAGATTTGATGGTACTCCATTATACGAGCATGGTGATTCGAGATTAGGAGAGCATCCTCATTGGGGAACATATATATTTAACTACGCAAGAAATGAAGTTAGAGACTTCCTTGTAGCTAATGCCTTATATTGGGCTGATAAATATCATGTAGATGGAATAAGAATGGATGCAGTAGCATCTATGTTATATCTTGATTATGGAAGAGGCGATGGACAATGGATTCCTAACATCTATGGTGGAAATGAGAATCTCGGTGCTATAGAATTAATTAAAGAGATAAATGGACTAATGAAGGAAAGATATCCAGGTTGTATGATGGTTGCAGAGGAGTCAACAGCATGGCCTATGATGACACACTCTATTGAAGATGGTGGATTAGGTTTTGATTTCAAATGGAACATGGGTTGGATGAATGACTTCCTTGATTATATGAAATTAGATCCACTATTTAGAAAATATCATCACAATGAATTAACATTTAGTATGGTATATGCTTATAGTGAAAAATATGTATTAGTATTATCACATGATGAGGTGGTACATGAAAAGGGTTCTATGATAGCAAAGATGCCAGGTGGATATGAAGATAAGTTCTCTAATCTAAGAGTTGCTTATGGATATATGATGACACACCCTGGTAAGAAACTTTTGTTTATGGGACAAGAATTTGCTCAATTTACAGAGTTTAATGAATCATCAGAATTAGAATGGAATCTATTTGAATTTGATGCTCATGTAATTATAAAAGATTATGTAAAAGCTCTTAATCACTTATATAAAGAAGAGCCAGCGTTATATGCTTTAGATGATGAACCAGAAGGATTTGAATGGATAAATAATATATCAGCTAACGAGAGCATAGTGACTTATGTAAGAAAATCAGATAAGATAGAAGATACTTTAGTTATAGTGTGTAACTTTACGCCTATCGTACATGAAGAATATAAAGTAGGAGTACCATTTAGGGGAAAATATAAAGAAATATTCTCAAGTGATGAGGCTAGATTTGGTGGAGATGGAATGAATAATACCACTCTAAAACAATCTAAGAAGGAAGAGTGTGATGATAGAGAGAATTCTATATCGATTACAGTACCACCATTATCTATAAGTGTATTCAAGTACAAAGGATAGTTAAAATTCACTGAAATATTTATATGGAGATAGCTTTTGCTATCTCCGTTTTATAGGAAGGGAAAGTTATGGGAAGTATGTATTTAAATGAAATAGATGAAATTCAAATAAAAGAGTCTGCAAGTATAATAAAAGATTCTTTAGATAAATTATGGGATTGGTTAATAACAAAATCAGCATATGTATTACTTGCTATAATATTTTTAGTAATCGGACTTAAGTTAGTAAATGTAATAATTAAGATAGTTAAACGTTCTTTTGCTAAGGCTAATATGGAAGAGAGTGTTTCTGGATTTTTACTATCATTTATCAAGATAGCTCTTAGTTGTCTTGTGTTTATTACAACAGCAACTATAGTAGGTTTTGAGGTTACGTCGTTTGTAACAATACTCGGAACAGCAGGTGTAGCGTTATCACTTGGATTACAAGGAAGTTTATCTAATCTTGTTGGCGGAGTTCTTATATTAATATTAAAACCGTTTACATTAGGGGATTATATAAAAGAAGATAATAAAGGTAACGAGGGAACAGTAATATCCATAGATATATTTTATACAAGACTTAGGACACCAGAGAATAAGATTGTGGTAATACCTAATGGAATATTATCAAATACAAGTTTGTTGAATACAACGGTAGAAGAGAAGAAGAGAGTAGATATATATATTACTATTTCATATAATTCGGATATTGAAAAAGTTAAAACGGTTATAAATAATATGTTGAGTAATAATGATAATGTATTAAAAGAAGAACCAATCTCTATATTTATAAATGGATTTAAAGATAGTGGTATTGAATTTGGGATACGAGCATGGGCGTTAAGTAGTAATTATTTTGATGTATTATGGGAACTTAGAGAAAATATTTTACTTGAGTTTAATAAGAATGGTATTGAGATTCCGTATAACCGTTTAGATGTGAATATCAAGAATGATTAGATGCATATGTATGCATGATAATGAATAAAATATAGTGAATAATGAATAATATACAATTATATATGAATAAATATTCATAAAATAGTGTTGACATACAATCTTTATAAGAGTATTATGAATAAATATTCAATGATTAATGTCGAAAGGTGGTATAAATTATGAAATTAAAAGATACAGGATGTACTTATCAACAAATAATGGATAAGACAGATAAATATATGATAGGAATGAGTGAGAGATATCAATTTATTACAGAGTCAGGTAAAGATATGAGTATATATGATACCGAGGGTAATGAATACCTTGATTTCTTTGGTGGAATTGCAGTTAATAGTGCAGGTAATGGTAATGAGAAGGTAATAGAGGCAATAATTAATCAAACAAAAGAGATTATTCATACAAGCAATTATCCTTATTCAATACCTCAAGCTCAGTTAGCTGAGCTTATATGTGAGACAATAGGAATGGATAAAATATTCTTCCAAAACTCTGGTACAGAGGCAAATGAAGCAATGATAAAGATGGCTAGAAAATACGGAATTGAAAATTATGGTCCTAATAGATATCATATTGTAACAGCTAAACATAGTTTTCACGGAAGAACTTATGGTGCGTTAAGTGCAACAGGACAACCTGATAATGCAATTCAGCAGGGTTATAATCCGATACTTCCAGGGTTTACATATGCAGATTTTAATGATTTAGAAAGCTTTAAAAATGCTTGTACAGAAGATACAATAGCAATAATGATAGAACCAGTGCAAGGTGAAGGTGGAGTATATCCAGCAACGCAGGAATTTATTAAAGGGTTAAGAGAATTCTGTGATGAGAAAAATATGTTGCTATTATTTGATGAAGTTCAGACTGGTTGGGGAAGAACTGGAGATATAATGGCATTTATAGGATATGGTGTGAAACCTGATATATTAACTATGGCAAAAGCAATGGGTGGTGGAATGCCAATAGGAGCAATATGTGCAACTAACGAAGCGGCAAAAGCATTTTCAGCAGGAGCGCATGGTACTACTTATGGTGGAAATCCAGTATGTTGTGCAGCATCATATGCTCAGATATCAGAGATTCTAGATAAAGATTTATCAAGTAATGCAAAGACAATGGGCGAATATTTTATGAAGGAATTATCAAATATACCTTGTATAAAAGAGGTTCGTGGAAGAGGATTGCTTGTAGGTGTAGAATTTGATGGTAGTGTAAATGCAAACGATGTTAAACATGGTTGCCTCGATAGAAAGTTATTGATAACTGCTGTAAGTGGTGACGTAATACGTATGGTTCCGCCACTAATATTAACAAAAGAAGATTGTGACAAAGCAGTAAGTATTATTAAAGAATCAGTAGAAAGTTTAATCAAATAAAATAAAAGGGGACTAAGTCTCCTTTTGTTTTGTAGTATACTTAGTTGCGTTTTTTAGGAGGAAGTAAAATGGTTTTATCGTGTCAAAATGTGTCTAAGGCATATGGCATTAAGCAGGTACTTAGAGATGTTTCGTTTCATATAGAGGATAGAGAGAAGTTAGCAATAGTAGGTATTAATGGAGCAGGTAAGTCTACATTGTTAAAGATTATTATGGGCGAAGAGACATCTGATAATGGGCAGGTTATACTATCTAAGGATAAAAGTATAGGTTATTTATCACAACATCAAGATCAATATTTCGAAAATACTATATATAACGAAATGTTATTGGCTAAGGCAGATGTAATTAAGCTTGAAGAGGATATTCGTAAAGCTGAAGCTGATATGAAACACTTAGAGGGTGAAGAGTTAGAGAGTATGCTTAACACCTATAATAGACTTACACATGAGTTTGAGATAAAAGACGGATATTCATATAAAAGTGAGATAATAGGAGTACTAAAAGGATTAGGTTTTGATGAAGAAGATTTTGATAGAGATATTAAAACTCTTTCTGGAGGTCAAAAGACTAGAGTGTCTCTAGGTCGCTTGTTGCTTACAAGACCAGATTTAATATTATTAGATGAGCCAACTAACCATTTGGACGTAAGTTCTATATCTTGGTTAGAAGGCTTTTTGTCGTCTTATAAAGGAGCAGTTATTATTGTATCTCATGATAGATATTTTATGAATAGAATTGTTACTAAGATAGTAGAGATAGATAATAGTAATGCAATAACTTATAACGGCAATTATACATTTTATGCAACAGAAAGAGCTAAGATAAGAGCTAATATGATGAAGGCATATATGAATCAACAAAAAGAGATAAAGCATCAAGAGGAAGTAATAACAAAACTTAAGTCTTTTAATAGAGAAAAGTCGATTAAGAGAGCTGAGAGTAGAGAAAAAATGCTTGATAAAATAGAAGTGTTAGATAAGCCTACAGAAGTAAGAGATGCCATGAAGCTTAGACTTGAACCAGAGGTAGAGACAGGCGAAGATGTACTGTTAGTTGAAGGCTTGAAAAAATCTTTTGGTGATAATACCTTGTTTGAAGATTTGGGAATAGATATTAAACGAGGTGAGAAGGTTGCTCTTATTGGTAACAATGGTACAGGAAAGACAACTATTTTAAAGATTATTAATAAGTATGTATCAAAAGATGAAGGGAAAATCATATTAGGGTCTCGAGTTAAGATAGGATATTACGATCAAGAACATCAAGTATTAGCACTCGAGAAAACTATATTTGATGAAATAAGTGATACATATCCCAATCTTACAAATACTAAGATTAGAAATACATTAGCAGCATTCTTGTTTACTGGTGATGATGTGTATAAGAGGATAGGTGATTTAAGTGGTGGTGAGAGAGGCAGGGTTTCATTAGCTAAATTAATGCTTTCATCAGCTAATTTATTAATATTGGATGAGCCTACAAACCATTTGGACATTACATCGAAAGAAATATTAGAAAATGCATTGAGAAACTATACAGGAACTTGTCTGTTTGTATCTCATGACAGATATTTTATTAATCAGGTATCAACTAGGATATTAGATTTAGTTGATAGCAAACTAAATGAATATGTAGGTAATTATGATTATTATTTAGAAAAAAAAGATATTGTTGAAGCCCTAAGGGAAGGTAATACTGATGGTGGTGACAACATTGCTATAGAAGTAGAGAGCGATAATAAAGTTGATTGGAAAAAGGCAAAGGAAGAACAGGCCAAAGAAAGAAAAAGACAAAACGATATAAAGAAAATAGAGGAGCGGATAGAAGTTTTAGAAGCGAATTTGTTAGTGATTGATGAAGATCTAGCCAACCCTATATATATGTCTGACTCTAGAAAATTAATGGACTTATCGGATGATAGAGATAAAGTGAATCTTGAATTAGAAGAGTTAATGGAAAAATGGGAAGAACTTAGCTAATAGTATTTGACGTATATATTTATAAGGAATATAATCGGCTTATAAATAATATATGCTTGGGAAAGAGGTATAGGTATGGAGTATATAGCATCTAGTAAAGAAATGATGGACATAGATAGATATACGATTGATGAAATTGGAATATCTAGTCTTGTATTAATGGAAAGAGCTTCTCTAGCAGTAGTAGAAAAGATAGAACAATTAATCGAAAAGATAGATAGAATTTTGATTGTTGTTGAAGGTGGTAATAATGGAGGCGATGGTTTAGCTGTAGCTAGAATATTGCATGAAAGAGGTTATCTTGTTGATGTTTTTTATATAAAAAATGTTCATAATGCTAGTCCGCAGTTTGAGATTCAGTTAGGTATAATTGAGAAATTGATGGTTCCGGTATATGATAAAATGCCAAGAAAAGAGTATTCAATTGTAGTTGATGGAATATTTGGAGTAGGACTATCTAAAAATATAACTGGAGAACATGAGAGAGTTATTAATAATTTAAATACAATGGATGTTATAAGAGTTGCCATAGATATGCCATCAGGAATAGATGCTACTACAGGTAGAATACTAGGCTGTGCATTTAGAGCAGATTATACAGTTACATTTGGTCTTAAGAAATTGGGATTGTTGTTGCTAGATGGTGTTGATTACAGTGGTGAGATAACTGTTGCTGATATAGGATTTCCGGAAAAAGCAATTAAAGAAGTATCGCCACAATATTATTCTTATGGAAAAGAAGATTTAACTAAACTACCTAAGAGACTTCATAATTCTAATAAAGGAACTTATGGTCATGTTGCGGTTATTGCAGGAAGTAAGAATATTGCAGGCGCTGCATTTTTTGCAGCAAAAGCAGCCTATGTATCAGGTGCTGGACTTGTAAAAGTATACACTCATGAGGCTAATAGAAGTGTTATACAAACTATATTGCCAGAGGCAATAGTTGATACGTATGACGAATATACAAATGCAATTAAATGTGTTGAAAATGCATTAGAGTGGGCAAATGTAATAGTTATTGGTCCAGGGATGGGAACGAATCCAACTTCGAAGAGAATGTTAAATGATCTATTAGCAGATTCTACAGTTCCTATAATTGTTGATGCGGATGGATTGAACGTATTGGCAGAGGAAATGGATCTGCTTAAAGAATCTAATTCGCAAATAGTACTTACACCTCATATGAAAGAAATGTCAAGATTGGTAAAGAAGGATATAGAAGAGATTGTTGATAATAGATTTGAGATAACTAGTAGCCTATGTGAAGAATATAAAGTTAATTGCATATTAAAAGATGCAAGAAGTATTGTTCCAGATACTAGAGGTAAAGCATATATTAATATATCAGGAAACAACGGTATGTCAACGGGTGGATCAGGAGATGTATTAACAGGCGTTATAGCAGCATTTATTGCTGGTGGGTTAGAAGTGGAAGAAGCAACTAGATTAGGAGCTTATGTACATGGATTGGCAGGAGATATAGCAAAAACGAGAAAAGGAGAATACGGTCTATTGGCGACGGATATTATAGACAGTATACCAACTGTTCTTTGTTAATGCACTTGGAGGATAAGATGGATAATTATTATAGGGTTAGCGCTCGTATAGATTTAGATGCTATAAGAAAAAATATTATAACAATGAAATCTTTATTAGCTGAAAATACTAAAATGTTAGCGGTTATAAAAGCTAATGCTTATGGTCATGGTGCTATAAATATAGCTAAGTCAATAGATGATATTAGTGACTACTATGGATTGGCAACAATTGAAGAAGCTATAGAACTTAGAAAAGAAGGGATTAGTAAACCTTTATTATTGTTGGGAAGAACACCTTTACAAGAATTTGAAGAAGCAATAGAGAATGATGTTTCTTTGACTATATTTGATGTTGATACTGCTGTGAAACTATCACAAATAGCAAGAAGTATTAATAAAACGGCAACGATTCATATAGCCCTAGATACGGGAATGAGTAGAATAGGATTTCAGTGTGATGATAGAAATATTGACAATACTTTGAATGATATAGAAACTATATGCAAATTGCCCGATTTATTTGCTGAAGGGATATTTACCCACTATGCTAAGGCGGATGAATATGATAAAGCATTAGCATTATTGCAATTAGAAAAATTTAATAACGTAATTGAAAAATTAAAAAAGAGAGAAATAGTATTTCCTATTAAGCATATATCTAATAGTGCAGGTATTATGGAAATGTCAAATGATACATCTGATATGGTTCGTTTAGGTATAGCAATGTATGGATTATATCCTTCTGAAGAAGTTGATAAAAATGGTGTAAAAATATATCCAGTAATGTCTATAAAAACACATGTATCACATATAAAAACTATTAGTAAAGGAACATCTGTTGGATATGGTGGAACATATACTGCAGATGGAGATACAGTTGTTGCGACGATACCAGTAGGATACGCAGACGGATATCCTAGGGCTTTATCTAACGTAGGAAGAGTGTTAATTAATGGAGAATATGCCTCTATAATAGGAAGAGTGTGTATGGATCAATTTATGGTTGATGTAACACATTTGCAAGATATAAATGTAGATGATGAAGTGACATTGGTAGGAAGAGATGGAGAAAATATAATTACAGTTGAGGAGTTAGCAGATGTATCGGCTAGTTTTAACTATGAATTCGTGTGTAATGTATCGAGAAGAGTTCCGAGGTTGTATATAAGCAATGATAAAATAATAGATGTAGTGAGATATGTATAATAATACATAGGCGGGTAACACCACATACACTAAACTCGTGAAACACCTCGTTAAGTGTCTGGGTGTGCATTCATACTAAGCTCGATAATACAATCTTTACATTGGTTTCGATAAAACCTCAACCAATTACAAGATACGGCTACGACTAAGCTCGAGAATACCTCGCTAAGTTCTCTGCCAGTCGCCAAGTATACGGGTAACACCACATACACTAAATTCGATAAAACCTCATTAAGTGTCTGGGTGTGCATTCGCACTAGGTTCGAAAATACAATCTTTACATTGGTTTCGATAAAACCTCAACCAATTACAAGATACGGCTACGACTAAGCTCGAGAATACCTCGCTAAGTTCTCTGCCAGTCGCCAAGTGCTCATTGTATATTCCTTAATTTATATGGTAATACTTATGATAAGACCGGTTACATATAATAAAATGGAGTGTGAAAAAAGTGATTGTTAGACGTGGTGATATATATTATGCAGATCTAAGGCCTGTTATTGGTTCTGAGCAGGGAGGGGTTAGACCAGTTCTCATTATACAAAATGAAGCTGGTAACAAGCATAGTTCAACTGTGATTTGTGCAGCTATTACTAGTAAGATGAATAAAGCGAAATTGCCAACGCATGTGGAAATTGATTCGAGTTATTATGATATAATGAAAGACTCTGTTATATTGCTTGAACAAGTTAGGACTATAGATAAGAAAAGGCTTAGAGAGAAAGTATGTCATCTAGATGATGATATATTGATTAAAGTTAACAAAGCATTACTAATTAGTCTTGATCTTGATACATAGGAATTTGACTAATTATAATAATAATGATATATTTTCACATACAGATAATTTTTATTGAAAAAGGAGATATGATAATTATGGCCAAAAGTGGTCCCAGTAGCATCTTCAATATTTTTGCAAAAAATAGAGAAGTGGATGAAGAAAAAGTAGAAGAAGAAATATTGTCGATGATAGAAGAAGGTCAGGAGCAAGGTGCGATACTAACTGATGAAGCTGAAATGATATCAAATATTTTTGAGTTTGGCGACAAAGAAACAAAAGATGTAATGACAAATAGACAGCGAGTAGTTGGCATAGAGGCGAGTGTTAGTTTAGAGGAAGCTATGATTTTTATGTTGGATAATAACTTTACAAGATATCCAGTGTATGAAGAAGATATAGATAATATAGTTGGAATATTGTATCTTAAAGATGCAATGCGTCATTATATAAAAGATAGAGAAGTTGATATCAAAAGTATATCAGCAGAACCTTTTTATGTGCACCCTACTCAAAATATTAGTAAATTACTTAAAGAAATGCAATCAAAGAAGTTACATATGGCAATAGTTGTAGATGAGTATGGGCAAACAGAAGGTATAGTTGCAATGGAAGATATCATAGAAGTTATAGTGGGAAATATCTTTGATGAATATGATGAAGAAGAGCATGACATTGTTAAACTGGGACAGTTAGATAGTTACTTAATACGAGGAATGGCTAAATTAGATGAAATAGGTGAACTATTAGATGTAGAATTTCCAGATGAAGATATAGAGACCCTTAATGGTTTTTTGCTATATCAATTAGGTCGATTGCCTATTGAAAATGAAGAGATATGTATAACATATCAAGGATATACATTTAAACCGATAGATATTCATGACAAGATGATAGTTCAGGTTAAGGTATCTAAGATAATAGAAGAGACAGCGTAGAATATACATATAGAAAAGAGTGCACAAGAGATGGAATTTCAAGGTGGTACAGCAGTAATAAACGTAATGATAGAATTATTTATAATAATGATATTAGGCTATATACTTGCAAAGAAGAATATATTGGATAAGGAAATTTCAAGTAAAATATCATGGTTGGTAGTAAATGTATCGTTGCCTATGATTATTGTAGCATCTGTATATGGTAAAGAAGGTAGTATACTAGATGTTATGGATTATTTCTTAGCGGGCATTGTGTTTTATGCAGTAGTTCCAGTGATTGCATTTCTTATATGTAAAATATTAAAAATAAAGAAAGAGAATATGGGTATATATCAATTTATGCTTATATTTTCTAATTGTTCTTTCATGGGTTATCCTGTACTTAAAGCAACATTTGGTGATGAAGCGATATTTTTATCTTCAATATTTAATCTACCATTCAATATTGTTGCTTTTTCTTATGGAGTATATTTGATAAGTAGTAATGGGGAAAATAACAAGTTTCAGCCTAAGAAACTTTTAAATGTAGGTATTATAGCCTCTATACTTGCGCTTGTAATCTATACATGCCATATCAAATTACCAACAGTTATTATAGATACATGTAATATGTTTGGGGATATAACGACACCATTATCTATGATAGTATTAGGTATATCATTGGCTCAAGTACCTATTAAGGATCTGTTTTGTGAATATAAAATATATCCTATTACTATAATTAGACTTATAGTGATACCTTTATTAACATATTTTATTATGAGTAAAATATTTGATAATCAAATGTTAATAGGCATTGCAACAGGCACTGCAGCAATGCCTGTTGCAACGATGTGTGTAATGCTTGCCAATCAATATAAAGGTGATGAAAAGCTTGCATCTATAGGAGTAGTAATATCAACATTGTGTTCAATAATTACAATTCCATTTATAATGGGATTTCTTTTTGGGTAAGGTTGATAATTGAAAAGTATCGTGTTAAAATGAAAAACAGTGTAAAACATAACAAAGGAGAGTATTTATATGTCAGGACATTCAAAGTTTGCCAACATAAAACATAAGAAAGAAAAAAATGATGCAGCAAAGGGAAAGATATTTACTATAATCGGAAGAGAAATAGCTGTAGCAGTTAAAGAAGGTGGAGCAGATCCAGATAATAATTCTAAATTGCGTGACGTTATTGCTAAAGCTAAGGCTAATAATATGCCTAACGATACAATAGATAGAGGTATTAAAAAAGCAGCAGGTGATGCGGCGGCTGTTAATTATGTAACTATTACTTATGAAGGATATGGACCAAATGGAACAGCAATAATCGTAGATGCTTTAACAGATAATAAAAATAGAACAGCATCAAATGTTCGTAATGCTTTTACAAAAGGTGGCGGAAATGTAGGAATACCTGGATGTGTATCTTTTATGTTTGATAAAAAAGGTCAAATAATTATTGATAAAGAAGAATGTGATATGGAAGCTGATGATCTTATGATGATAGCGTTAGATGCAGGAGCAGAAGATTTTGCTGATGAAGAGGATAGCTATGAAGTAATAACAGCACCCGAAGACTTTTCAGCAGTAAGAGAAGCACTAGAAGAGAGTAAGATTCCTATGGTGAACGCAGAAGTAATTATGATTCCACAAACATGGGCAGAGTTAACAACAGAAGAAGATATTAAGAAGATGAATAAGATTCTTGATTTACTAGATGAAGATGATGATGTACAAAATGTATATCATAATTGGGATGAATAGAAGGAGATACTTATGAAATTAGGAATAGTCGGTTTGCCGAACGTTGGTAAAAGTACATTATTTAATTCGTTAACAAAGGCAGGAGCGGAATCAGCAAATTATCCTTTCTGTACAATAGATCCTAATGTAGGAATTGTTACAGTGCCAGATGAGAGAGTTAGTGTTTTAACCAAGATGTATAACTCAAAGAAAACAGTACCTGCTGTTATAGAATTTGTTGATATAGCAGGATTAGTTAAAGGTGCATCAAAAGGTGAAGGTTTAGGAAATCAATTTCTATCGAACATCAGAGAAGTAGATGCGGTAGTACATGTTGTTCGTTGTTTTGAAGATACTAACGTTATCCATGTTGATGGAAATGTAGAACCGTTAAGAGATATAGAGACCATTAACTTTGAATTGATATTTTCAGATGTGGAAATACTAGATAGAAGAATATCGAAAGTTCAACGAGCTGCTAATAATGATAAGACACTTGCAAAAGAACTAGATTTATTGAAGAGAATAAAAGCTCATTTAGAAGATGGAAAGTTAGCTAAGGTATTTGAAACAGATGATGATGAAGAATTAGCATGGTTGTTAGAGTATAATTTATTAACATACAAACCAGTTATATTTGCAGCTAATGTTTCAGAGGATGACTTAGCTGATGATGGAAATGATAACGAATATGTATCTAAGGTTAGAGAATATGCGTCAGAGTTTGGATGTGAAGTATTCGTTGTATGTGCTCAGATTGAACAAGAAATATCAGAATTAGAAGATGATGAAAGAAAAATGTTTTTAGAAGATCTTGGTTTAAATGAATCAGGACTTGATAAATTAATAAGAGCAAGTTATTCGTTGTTAGGACTTATTAGTTATTTGACATCTGGTGAAGATGAGACTAGAGCATGGACAATAACGAAAGGAACTAAGGCGCCAGGTGCAGCAGGAAAGATTCATTCAGATTTTGAAAGAGGATTTATACGTGCAGAGATTGTTAATTATAAGGATTTAGTTGATAATGGAAGTATGTTAGCTGCTAAAGAAAAAGGACTTGTACGTTCAGAAGGTAAAGAATATGTTGTACAAGATGGAGATATTATACTGTTTAAATTTAATGTATAATTTCTTTATAGATAAGGAGTGTATATATGTATGATATTCAGTTTCCTAATTTAGGAATCGCACTAAAAAATATTATTGATGGATTTAAGATTTTTGGATTTGAAATAAAATTTTATGGAATGATTATTGCTATAGGATTTTTATTAGCTTATTTTGTTATTAAACAAGAGGCTAAGAGAACTAATCAAGATCCAGAAACTTATTTAGATCTATTTTTGTGGATGGTAATACCTACAATAATTGGAGCTAGATTATATTATGTATTGTTTGGTAGCAGTAGCTTTTTTAAAGAAAATCAAGGCTTTTGGGATACAATTAAAGGTATTGTCAATATCAGAAGCGGGGGTTTGGCAATATATGGAGGTGTAATAGCTGGAGTAATCGTTGTAATTGTGTTTTCTAGGAAACGTAAGCTTAATACTTTTCAAATAGCAGATACATGTATAATGGGACTTCTTATTGGACAAATACTTGGAAGATGGGGGAATTTCTTTAATAGAGAAGCATTTGGAGAATATACAAATTCTTTATTTGCCATGAGAATACCAGTTGAATATTATAGTAATAATGGATCTTTAGCGTATTTGGTGAAAAGTGGAACTATATCAGAGAAGATGATAGAAAATGTAAAACTAGTAGATGGAATAGAGTGGATACAAGTTCATCCTACATTTTTATATGAATCTGTATGGAATATAATGTTATTATTAATCATATTCTTATATAGGAGAAATAAAAAGTTTGAAGGGGAATTAGCATTAATATATTTCTGGGGATATGGATTAGGTAGAGTATGGATAGAGGGTATTCGTACTGACTCTTTAATGATATCTGGAACAAATATTAAAGTATCACAGTTAATAGCAGCTTTATGTGTAATAGTATCAGCGGTGATTCTTGTGTGGTATAGATATAAATTGAAAAAGGAATCTGATGCAAAAGTAGCGGAATAGATAAAAAGTTAAAAGTGGAGAATTCCCTCCACCACTTCCCACCACTTTTTTGCATAAAATAAGCTGATATTCGAGTTTATGTATGTTAATGTTACAAAACACTATATATTGTGCAGAGTAATGAAAATGAAACTATATATTGAAGAAATAAGTCGTTTTAGAAAAAGAATCGTAGAAATACGGTTCTTTTTTTGTGCAATTAGCACATAAAAGTAGTGTAAAATTTGTCAAAATTGCACCGAACAAAGAGGAAGTTACTACTTGCAATTAGTGGTGGAAGTATATATAATAGTGGTTATAAGTGGTGACCAAGTGGTATTTGGTGGTGGAAAGTGGTAGATTTTAAGACCGAGTGGTAGAAAGAGAAGAATATGTCAAAAGGATTGAAAGGACAATTTAATCATTCGATTGATGCAAAGGGAAGATTAATCGTTCCTGCTAAGTTAAGAGAACAACTTGGCATTACCTTTGTTATTACTCGTGGTCAAGATGGCTGCTTAGATGCATACCCAAATGAAGAGTGGGAAATGTTTGAAGAGAAGCTTAATTCACTTCCAAGTATGAAGAAGAGTGTACGAGATATTCAACGTTTTTTTAGATCCGGAGCTACAGATTGTGAAATTGACAACCAAGGAAGAATACTTGTTCCGCAAATACTACGTGAGTTTGCTGGATTGGATAAAGAGGTTGTAATAGTAGGTAATGGTATTAAAGCGGAAATATGGAGTAAAGATAAATGGGAAGCATCTAGTAATATTGATGCATTAGATTTTGAAAGTTTAGAAGAGGATTTTGAGAGTTTAGGTATAAGTTTTTAAGGAGAGTGTAGATGGAATTTTCACATAAGTCGGTTTTATTAGAAGAAACAATTGAAAATCTTAACATTAAAGCTGATGGTATATATGTGGATGGAACATTAGGCGGTGGTGGACATGCATATGAAGTATGCAAGAGGTTGTCACCTAAAGGTAGGTTCATAGGAATAGACCAAGATGCAGATGCTATAAATGCAGCATCTGCGCGTCTATCCCCTTATATAGATAGAACAACAATAGTTAGAAATAATTATGAGGCGATGCCCGAAGTTATCAAGGAACTTCAAGTGGGCGGTGTCGACGGAATAGTACTAGACTTAGGAGTGTCGTCTTATCAATTAGATGCTGTAGACAGAGGTTTTACATACAGAGAGAATGCGCCATTGGATATGAGAATGGACGACAGACAAGAATTAACAGCTAAAGATGTTGTTAATACATACAGTGAAATGGATCTTTACAGAATAATTAGAGATTACGGTGAAGATAAGTTTGCTAAAAACATTGCCAAACATATTGTTGCGGCAAGACAAGAACACATTATAGACAATACGGAAGATTTGAATAATATAATTAAGGCTGCTATACCAATTAAGGTTAGGTTGGTGGGAGGACATCCATCAAAGAAGACATATCAAGCTATAAGAATAGAAGTAAATAGGGAATTAGCCGTTCTCAAAAACACTCTAGATGATATGATAGACCTTCTTAATGATGACGGGAGAATCTGCATAATTACATTTCATTCTCTAGAAGATAGAATTGTGAAAACAATGTTTAGAAAGAATGAAAATCCTTGTATATGTCCTCCAAACTTTCCTATATGTACCTGTGGTATGACGTCAAAGGGGAAAGTAATAACTAGGAAACCAATATTACCTAGTGAGGAAGAATTGGAAGTAAACAGAAGGTCAAAGAGCGCTAAGCTAAGGGTGTTTGAGAAAAAAATAATTTAGGAATGGGGAAAATCAAGGATGAGAGAAGAATACTATGTAGATGGAAATACAGTTAGAAAATTAAATACAGCACCTAAGCAGATACCACAGAGAGTACCTAACGCACAACCACAGAGAAAGGTTTCTACTAGAACCAAAAGAAATCAAGAGAGAGCTTTAACGATAGCTATGGGAGAAGCAGTACTTCTTGGAGTTGCAACAATGTTAATACTAGTTGCATGTGTATATATGCTTAATTTACAAGCAACAATATCTGCACAGAACAAGAATATAGCGGCATTAGAGAAAAGCTTGAATCTTATTGTAGACAATAATGAGGCAACAGCTTCAAGATTAGATGGACAAGTTAACTTAAGTGAAATATACAGAATAGCTACAGAGGAACTAGGAATGGTATACGCAGTAAAAGGACAGATCTTATTATATGAAGAGACAAATCCTGACTACGTGAGACAATATAAGGATGTACCGGAGATGAAATAATTAAGAGGGCGAAAAAGTGGCAAGTAGAAATAATAATCAAGGAAAACAACCAAAGAAAAAAATATTTCTCAATAGAATGAAGGTTAAATTAGCATGGGTATTTTTAATACTTATGCTATGTTTTATTGCACTTATGGGTAGAATATATTATATTAACAAAACTAATGGTGCGAAGTATGAGAAAAAAGTGCTATCGCAACAAAAATATGACAGTATTGTAATTCCTTATAGAAGGGGAGATATATTAGATCGTAATGGTACGCAATTAGCTACTAGTGAAAAGGTGTATAATCTTATTATAGAACCTAAGAACATTGCAGCAGATGAAAAAGTGAGAGAAGCCACAGTAAAAGCACTTACACAATATTTTGAAGTTACAACAGAACAGTTAAATGAATATTTAGAAGATGATAAGTCGTTATATAAAGTAGTATTAAAAAAATTGAGTTATGATCAAATAAAGAGTTTTAATGAATTCTTGACTACAGATGATGGTGGAGCAGTAAAGGGTGTTTGGTTTGAGGAAGAATATAGAAGATCATACCCAAATGTGGATCTTGCATGTCATGTGCTAGGATTTACGGCAAGTGGAAATGTAGGACAAGGTGGTATTGAAAGTTACTATAACAGTGATCTTAATGGAACTAACGGTAGAGAATACGGATATTTAAATGAAGATCTCAGTATGGAGAAAACCGTGAAGTCACCTATTAATGGAAACAATGTTGTATCGACAATAGATATTAATGTTCAAAGAATAGTAGAAGAGGAAGTTGCCAAATTTGAAGCAGATCCAGGAGCTGAGAATATATCTGTAATAGTTATGGATCCTAATAATGCTGAGATTCTTGCTATGTACAATACTCATGGATTTGATCCGAATAGTGCCTACGATATAGAGGCTATTAAATATCAATTTGCAACAAATGAAAATGGAGATGCAATTGGTGAAGAGCAAGTAAATGCAATTATCGAAGGTTTATCAGATGAAGATAAGATAAACGCGCTTAATAAGGTATGGAGAAATTTCTGTATTAGTGATGCGTTTGAACCAGGTTCAACATTTAAACCATTTACTATAAGTGGAGCATTAGAAGAAAATATAATTGAAAAAGATTCTAAGTTTTGGTGTGATGGTTTTCAACAAGTAACACCAACTGTAAAGATAAAATGTCACAAGAAAACAGGACATGGAGAATTAGATGTTACAGGATCATTAATGCAATCATGTAATGATGCCCTTATGCAAATTGGGGCTATGGAAGGTCCAGAAATATTTGCAAAATACCAAACCGTATTTGGATTTGGATTAAAGACAAATGTAGATTTACCAGGTGAAGCAAATACAACTAACTTAATATATTATGAAGATACACTTAATACAGTAGAATTAGCGACATCGTCTTTTGGACAAGGCGTGAGTGTAACTATGGTTCAATTAGCTACAGCATTTTCTTCGGTAATTAATGGCGGAGATTATTATCAACCTCATGTAGTTAAGCAAATAGTTGATGAAAATGGATCGGTTATAACTAATTATAACGGAACTATTTTGAGAAAGACAATTTCACAAGAGACTTCAGATTTTATGAGAGAAGCGTTATTTCAAGTTGTTGAGACAGGTACAGCTCAAGCATGTAGAATAGAAGGATATACTATTGGTGGAAAAACAGGTACAGCCGAGAAACTACCTCGTGGAAATGGTAAATATATTGTTTCGTTTATTGGATTTGCACCAGTAGAAAAACCGCAGGTATTAGTGTATGTTATCGTTGATGAGCCGCATGTACCAAAAGAACAAGTTAGTGGTAAGGCTACTATAATATGTCATGATATTATGGAAAAATTATTTCCGTATATGAATATATTCCAAAGTAATGGAGAAGAAGTTGGAACAGAAGATCTGAATTTACAAGAGATAGCAACACCAATATTTGATGAAGGATCAGATACAGATGAAGTGACCAGTACTGAAGAAGGTGGTACCACAGAAGAAAGTAGCACTGTTGAAGATAATACAGGTCAATAATTAATAAGTATAATATAACCTCATAGATTGTGTAATATTTTATGCCTTGCATACATTTTTATTAAGTTCAAAAATACTTTGTTAAGTAAAATTGTATGTTTTGCATGCATTTATGGGAATATTTTTATATTCTCATAATATGATTTATTAATACAACTATGAGGATTAATTATGTATACAACAAAAACATATAATAGAAGAAAAATATTAGTTGTAATAAGTGCTATTATTTTAGCGGTTATTATTCTATCTGGAAGGCTTGCTTATATTATGATATGGAAGTCGGAATATTATCTGAATAAGGCACAGGCGCTTCATGAAAGAGAGAGATCTATTAAAGCTCCAAGAGGATTGATATATGATAGGAATGGAGTGTTGATAGCAGGAAATAAAGCGGTATGCACAATTTCAGTAATATATAGTCAGGTAACTGATAGTGAACAAGTTATTGAAATCTTATCGAATTATCTTGAAATTGATGAAGACACTGTTAGAAAAAAGGTAGAAAGAATTTCTGTTAGAGAAAATATCAAGAGTAATGTTGATAAAGAGATAGCGGATCAAATTAGAAGTTTTGATTTGGATGGTGTTATGATAGATGAGGATTATAAGAGATCTTATCCTTATAACGAATTGGCATCAAAGGTAATAGGTTTTACGGGTAGTGATAACCAAGGAATAGTTGGTTTGGAAGTTAGATATGATAGTGTGCTTCAAGGAACGCCTGGAAGCATAAATACATTAACAGATTCTACAGGTATAGAGATTGAAAATGTTGCAGAAAATAGAGTAGAACCTATAGCAGGTCATAATATATATACATCTATAGATGTTAATATACAGAAATATGCTCAGCAAGCAGCTGAAAAAGTTATGATAAGCAAGAGTGCAAATAGAGTTTCTGTTATAATGATGAATCCTCAAAATGGTGAAATATATGCTATGGTAAATGTGCCAGAGTATAATTTAAATGAGCCATATACATTGAATTATGATATAGATACAACAACAATATCTAGTGAGGAAAAGCAAGATTTGTTGAATGAAATGTGGAGAAATTTTTGCATAAATGATACTTATGAACCTGGTTCTACATTTAAAATAATTACTGCAACAGCAGCGTTAGAAGAGGGAGTAGTAAGAGAATCTGATACGTTTTCTTGTCCAGGATTTAGAATTGTGGATGATAGAAGAATAAAATGTCATAAGACAACGGGACATGGGGTGGAAACCTTTAGAGAAGGTATTATGAATTCTTGCAATCCTGTATTTATGGATATTGGAGCAAGAGTTGGCGCTGAAAATATGTATAAATACTATAGGCAGTTAGGATTGTTTGAGAAAACAGGAGTTGATGTTCCTGGAGAAGCTAGTTCTATTATGCATAAATTAGATAATATTGGACCGGTTGAATTAGCAACCATGTCATTTGGTCAATCATTTCAAATAACACCGCTACAGTTAATAACAGCAGCAAGTGAAGTTGTAAATGGAGGTTATAAAATAACACCTCATTTTGTTGTTAAGGAAGTTGATGGAAATGGTGAATTAATTAAAGAATATAATTATGAAAAGGGCGAATCGGTAATTTCAGAAGAAACGTCGGCTGATATGAGAAGTTTTCTAGAATCAGTAATTTCAGAGGGAACAGGGAATAGAGCTTATATTGAGGGTTATAGAATAGGTGGTAAGACTGCCACTAGTGAAAAATTACCACGTGGAAATGGAAAATATATATCTTCGTTTATAGGATTTGTTCCAGCAGATAATCCGCAAATAATTACATTGATATTAATAGATGAACCACAAGGAATATATTATGGAGGAACAATCGCTGCTCCAGTAGTAAAAGAGATATATGAGAACATACTACCATATATGGGTGTAAATAAGAATATTGTAGAAGATGCAACGGAGTAAAACTTGATAAATATATAAAAAAGAATTATAATTATGAGATTAAAGTACTATGAGAGTAAGAGGTGTGTTATGAATTTTGATTACAAAATATTGTTGCCAGTATTAATATCGTTTTTAATAAGTGTTATATTAAGTCCTATTATTATACCGTTCCTTAAAAAATTGAAGTTTGGACAATTTATAAGAACAGAAGGACCGGAGTCTCATCTTAAGAAATCAGGAACTCCAACAATGGGAGGTCTAATTATATTATGCAGTTTTGTAATTACTTCGTTATTTTATATTAAAACATCCCCTGAAATACTACCAATCTTGGTGGTTACATTAGGGTTTGGTTTGGTAGGTTTTTTAGATGATTACATCAAAGTTGTAATGAAACGATCTATGGGACTAAGGGCATGGCAAAAAATGTTAGGTCAAGTAGTTATAACAGGAATTTTTGCATATTATATAGTAAATTATACTGAATTGGGAACTAGTGTTATTGTTCCGTTTTTAGGTAGAGAACTAGACTTGGGTGTTTTCTATATACCAGTGTTATTTGTTATAGTGTTAGGTACTGTTAATGGAGCTAATTTTACAGATGGATTAGATGGCTTAGCATCTTCGGTTACAGTGCTTATAGCAACATTTTTTACAGTAGTAGCAGTAGGAACAGCATCAGGCATAGAACCAATTACATGTGCAGCAGTGGGAAGTTTGTTAGGCTTTTTGGTGTACAATGTATATCCAGCAAGAGTTTTTATGGGTGATACGGGTTCGCTTGCGTTAGGTGGATTTGTTGCAGCTACAGCATATATGCTTAGAATGCCAATATTTATTGGTATTGTAGCATTTATATATCTAGCAGAAGTGTTATCTGTAATAATACAGGTTACTTATTTTAAGAAAACAGGAAAAAGAATATTTAAGATGGCACCTATTCATCATCATTTTGAATTATCAGGATGGCCAGAAACAAAAGTAGTAGCAATATTCTCTATTGTTACAGCAGTGCTTTGCTTAATTGCACTATTAGGAATATAGAAGGCAGAATATTGGAGGATATTAAGATGAATTTTTTGAAGAGTATTTTAGTTGCAGGAGCAGGAAAAAGTGGAATATATGCGGCTAAATTATTATTGTCTAAGGGTGCGGAGGTTATATTATTTGATGAGGACCCTAAAGATAAAGTTAATACACAAGATGTTTTGAATAATTTTAGTGAAAAAAGCAAAGTTTCAATATATCTTAAAGAGTTACCGATTGATATATTAGAAAATGTTGAATATATGGTATTGAGTCCAGGTATATCTTTTGAAGCTCCTTTTACAGAAATTATAAGAGCTCATAATATACCAATATATAGTGAAATTGAACTAGCATATAGAATGTCAGAATCTAGACAGATTGCAGCAATTACAGGAACTAATGGTAAGACAACGACAACATCATTAGTAGGAGATATACTTAAGAAATTTAATGATAGTACATATGTAGTGGGAAATATAGGTATACCTTATACAATGGTGGCAGATAAGATTGATGCTGATTCGCTTGTTGTTGCTGAGATAAGTAGCTTTCAATTAGAGACTATAGATACATTTAGACCTAGGGTGAGCGCTATTTTAAATGTAACTCCAGACCATTTGGATAGACATCATACTATGGAGATATATGCAGATACTAAGATGAAGATTGCTATGAATCAAACAAGTGACGAAGTAGTAATCCTTAATTATGATGATGAAATTACTAGAGAAATGGCTAATAATCTTAATGCTAAAGTAGTATATTTTAGTAGACTTACTAATTTAGATGAAGGTATTTATCTAGATAATGGAGTGGTTACATTAAAAGATGGAGATGGAGAATATGCATTTTTTAAACCAGAAGATTTAAAACTTTTGGGTGTACATAATCTTGAAAATGTAATGGCTGCAGTTGGAATTGCTTATTACATGGGTGTTGAAATAGACATAATTAAGAAAATATGTATGGAATTTGCAGGTGTAGAACATCGTATAGAGTACGTAGGAACTGTGAATGATGTTACATATTATAATGATTCTAAGGGAACTAATCCAGATGCGGCAATCAAAGCGGTTGAAGCAATGATTAGACCTACTATACTAATTGGCGGTGGATATGATAAAAAAGCTCCTTTTGATGAATGGGTGAAGAGTTTTGAAGGAAAAGTAAAATCTATTGTATTAATAGGTGATACAGCAAAAGATATTGCAGATACATGTGATAGATACGGATTTGAAAATTATGTCTTAGCAGATACATTTAATGAAGCTATAGATAAATGCTATGAGATGGCAATACCAGGAGATGCAGTTTTATTATCGCCAGCATGTGCTAGCTGGGGAATGTTTGATAATTATGAGCAACGTGGAGATATGTTTAAAGAGCATGTAAGTAAATTGGGAGAGTAATATTAGTATGGCAAAACAGCAGAAAGTGAAGCAAAGGATAAATATAGGAAGTATATTTAATGAGGGCAAATATTTTGATTTCTCATTACTATTTATAGTGTTTTTTTTGCTATGTATAGGTCTTGTCATGATATATAGTACTAGCGCTTATAAAGCATCTATCGATCATCATGGTGATTCTGCTTATTTCTTGAAACGTCAAGTGCTATTTACGTTAGCTGGATTGATAATGATGTACGTGATGTCCAAGATAGATTATCATATTTATAAAAAATTCACACTAGTTATGATAATAATTATGGGTGCATTATTGTTAGTGGTTCTCTTCTTTGGAGATGAGACTAAAGGAGCTGTAAGATGGTTAACAATAGGACCATTTAGATTTCAACCTTCTGAGGTTGCAAAGATAGTAATTATAATATATACTGCACATCTTTCCACGGTTAAGGTAGGAAAATTAAAGCAGTTAAAAGAGATGGGAAAAGTATGTATAGGTCCATTAATACTTGTTGGATTAATAGCAAAAGAAAATCTAAGTACTGCTATTATATGCTGCGCAACTGTTTTTGCAATAGTATTTGTGGCAAGCCCAGGTATTAAGAACTTTCTTGCTATAGGAGCAGGAGGAGTAGTTGCTATTTTAATCTTTTTCTTAACAGCTGGATATAGAATGGAGCGTATAGATGTTTGGCTTAATGTTGAGACACACCCTAAGGGATATCAAACATTACAGGCATTATATGCAATTGGTTCAGGTGGAATATGGGGAAAAGGTTTAGGGCAAAGTATTCAGAAAATGGGATTTATTCCAGAAGCACATAATGATATGATATTTTCTGTAATTTGTGAGGAATTAGGATTGTTTGGAGCAGTGTGTATAATAGCATTGTTCATGATGTTGATTTGGAGATTTATGCTTATTGCGAATAATGCAACAGATTTATACGGAGCATTAATAGTAGTAGGAGTAATGACTCATATAGCAGTTCAAGTTTTAGTAAATATAGCGGTTGTTACTAATTCAATACCACCAACAGGAGTAACATTACCATTTATAAGTTATGGTGGTACATCTATGTTTGTTTCTCTGGTGGAAATAGGTCTTGTACTATCAGTTGCAAGGCAGATAAAAATAGATAAAGAGTAACAAATATATAATCTTAGAATACATTAGTATATATGGGATAGTTAAGGAGAGATTTCTTTGACACAAATCAGTGTAGAAGGAAGAGATAACCTATTAGGAAAGATTCCGATACAAGGTTCTAAGAATACAGTTTTGCCGATAATGGCTTCTTCTATTCTTTGTGAAGGAGTTACTATTATATATAATTGCCCTGATATAGTAGATGTTCATAGTATGATAGCTATACTGGAGGGGTTAGGTTGTAAAATAGAGTTTAATGATAACATATTGAAGATAGATTCTGTTAATTGTAATAGTAATAATATATCTTCTGATATGACCAATAAGTTGAGATCGTCAGTAATGTTGTTAGGACCATTAATAGGAAGATTCAACGAAGCCTATCTTGGATATCCAGGTGGATGCAAAATAGGAGAACGTCCAATTGATATTCATTTGGATGCTTTTGGTATGATGAATGTAGGAATTGTTATGTCAAAAGAAATGATAAAATGTTCTACTTACTTACTACAAGGAGCCGAATTAGAACTCAAATTTGCTAGTGTAGGAGCAACAGAAAACATAATTATGGCAGCAACATTAGCGACAGGAAAGACGGTAATAAAAAATGCAGCTAGAGAACCAGAAATTATAGAGTTAGCAAATCATCTTGTTAAGATGGGAGCCGAAATATATGGGGCTGGTACAGATGTTATCACGATATATGGAGTAGAAAAACTTAACAGTACAAATTATATAAATGTATGTGATAGAATAGTTGTTGGAACATATATGATTGCAGCGACATTAGTGAAAAGCAAAGTAGAATTAACTAATGTATATAAAGTAGAGTATTTAGAAAATATTATTAAAATAGTAAGAGATTTGGGAGCAGAGGTAGTAGTAGGAGATGGAAGTATATTTGTAAATAGTACTGGTATAGTTAATCAACAGATGGTTACAACAGGTCCGTATCCGATGGTGCCTACAGATATACAATCATTTTTATTAGTTGCATATACTAAAGGAACTGGTATAAGCAAGATTACAGAAGGGGTATTTGAAAATAGATACGTTATATCTTCTGAATTAAGGAAAATGGGAGCTAATATAGAGGTAAATAAATATATTGCTACGATATCGCCTGCAGATTTATTAGGTACAGAAGTTTATGCACCAGATTTAAGGGGTGGCGCAGCATTAGTAATTGCCGGAATTATTGGAAAAGGGCAGACTATAATAGGTAATATTGAATATATCCTTAGAGGATATGAGGATATTGTTGGTGACTTGCAAAAAATAGGAGTAGATATACATTATATTGAAGGTTAGGTGATTTGGTTGAGGAACAATAAAGAAGTTAAAAACAGAATAAATGCTACAAAGATAGAATTGCCACAGAACAAATCACTTTCAAAAAATGAGGATAAACCTAAAGAAATACGAATGAAACTTAGTGATTTCAGAGAGCTTAAGTCGAGAGAAGACGGTGAAAAAAACAAGCAACAAGTAAAAAATGTGACTGAAGTGAAGATTTCAAGAAAAAATACAGATGAAAAACTTAGAGAAAAACAAAAGAGAAGAGCATATAACGAAGAGATAATAAAGAAACAAAGAAATGATAGACCAGAGGTACGAAGAGAAAAACCAAAGGCTGATAGAATTGATAGAGGCAAAGGAACTGGAAGAACTGATAGAACAGAGAGAACTAATAGAACTGATAGAACTGAAAAAGAACATTATCGAAGGAAGAAACGAAAAAAACGTTCATATACAGAAGAATTAGAAGAGATAAGAATTAGAAAGAGAATGGTTAACTATGTAACAGGCATACTCATACTTATTTTTCTAATAACAGGAATAGTAATAGCAACAGGATTTAGTATTGAAGATATGGAAGTTACAGGAAATGTTCATTATAACAAAGAGGAAATAGTAGATATAGTGACAGCGGATGGATATATAGACAATGCGTTATTATTATATTTTAAGAATAAGATAAAACCTATAGAAAATGTTCCGTTTGTGGACAAGTTAGATATTGAATATGTGTCTAATCATAAAATAACAGTTACTATTTATGAGAAAGCTATGGCTGGATGCATAGAATACATGGATGAATATGTATACTTCGATAAAGAAGGAATTGTATTGGAGATGTCCAATAGAAAGATGGAGGATGTACCGTGCATAAAAGGAATGACCTTTGATGCTATGACACTTCATTCCAAATTACCTATAGAAGATACGAAGAGGTTTAAGCTGATACTTAATATAACTCAATTGCTTGATAAATATGAATTGAATATAGATTCGGTTAGATTTACAAGTGATGATGAGATAATATTAAATTATAATAATATTAAAATACTATTGGGGAAAGGAGAAAATATAGATGCACAGCTAGTTGATTTAGGAAATATTCTAGAAAAACTAGAGGGGAGAAAAGGGACACTTAATATGAAGGACTTTACAGATAGTAAGAAAATAATGACCTTTAAGGCAGATGAATAAAAAAATAGTTGATTATTTTGAAAAAAAATTATATTATATAACTATATGATGAATTGTGAAGG
This sequence comes from Lachnospiraceae bacterium, assembly GCA_031556525.1. Classification (GTDB taxonomy): domain Bacteria; phylum Bacillota; class Clostridia; order Lachnospirales; family Lachnospiraceae; genus JAVBSN01. Next base: position 69,777 of record JAVBSS010000013.1, on the reverse strand, counting down.
AGGATACAACCTTGCTTGAAATAAAATCTAGTGAAGACAAAGCACCAGCAAGAATATTAGTAATAGGAGTTGGTGGTGCAGGTAACAATGCAGTTAATAGAATGATAGATGAAAATATCGGTGGAGTTGAGCTTGTTTCAGTTAATACAGACAAGCAAGCTTTAGCACTTAGCAAAGCTAATACTAAGATTCAGATAGGTGAGAAACTTACAAAGGGTCTTGGCGCAGGTGCAAAGCCTGAAGTAGGCGCAGGTGCTGTTGAAGAGAATAGAGAAGAGATAGTTGATTTAGTTAAAGATGCAGACATGGTATTTGTTACATGTGGCATGGGTGGTGGAACTGGAACAGGAGCTGCTCCTGTGGTAGCTGAGATTGCTCGTAATCTAGGTATACTTACAGTAGGTGTAGTAACTAAACCTTTTGCTTTTGAAGGTAGACCACGTATGAATAACGCTGTCGCTGGAATTGACAAATTAAAAGAACATGTAGATACATTAATAGTTGTACCTAATGATAAGTTACTTCAGATTTGTGATAAGAGAACATCTATACCAGATGCACTTAAGAAAGCAGATGAAGTGTTACAACAAGGTGTACAAGGTGTAACAGATCTTATAAATAGTCCTGGAGTTATCAATCTTGATTTTGCTGATATCCAAACAGTTATGCGTGATAAAGGTATTGCACATATTGGTATTGGTAGAGCTAGTGGTGAGAACAAAGCTGTTGACGCAATTAAAGCAGCTATGGATAGTCCATTATTAGAGACTACAGTATCTGGTGCAACTGATATTATTGTTAACTTCTCAGGTAACATTGGTATGATTGAAGCTTATGAAGCAGTTAACTTCCTTACAGAAGCAGCTGGTGAAGCAGTTAATATTATATTTGGTACAGTTGATAATGATGCTATGGGAGAAGAAGTTAGTATCACTATTATAGCTACAGGTATCGAAGGATCACTTAATAGAGGAACTACAGTTAATAACGGATATGGTTTTGCTGCAAATCAAGCTACAAGACAGACAGCACAACCTACACCAAGTCCTACTTATGGTGGACAACCTATCCAGACATCAGTACAGACAAAGAGTATGTCTAGACCAACTTTCCTTTCAGGTGGAGCTAGTGCTAATACAGCAGCTACTAGAGAACCAATGGTTTCAACTGCTCAAGCAACACAGGCTATGCCAACAAGAACTTCAGTTTCACAAAGTGGTGCTGATGATGGAAGTATTAAGATTCCAGAGTTTCTTAAGAGAAAATAATAGAACTAATATATAATAATATGTAAAATGGCGAGCAAGATAATGCTCGCCATTTTGATATTATAATAATTTTATAGAAATATTATAGAAAATTTATGGTAATGAAATGATATTTGTATGTGAAAAAATGAATAGTATGATATACTATGGTATATTATTACCATTTAAAGTTTAAGGAGTTTATTCATGAATTATAGATTAGGCAATGAGGTTAGAGAATATATAGGGGAAAACATATTACTATTTGATGGAGCTATGGGAAGCCTGTATCTTGAAAAATATAGAGGTAGATGTGAATTAGCTAATATAAATAATCCGCAAGCTATATATGATATACATAGAGAATATATTGAGGCGGGATGTAAGGCTATTAAGACAAATACATTCTCGGCTAATACAATTGAATTAGGTATAGCGAAAGAGGAAATAGTTAATATTATTGAAAAAGCAGTTGATATAGCTATAGAGGCGGTAGGAGATAGAGAAGTATTTATCTTTGGAGATATTGGACCAATATCTTATAAAGATGATTCACCTATGGAGGAATATAAATATATAGTAGATACTTTTTTTGAAAAGGGTATCAATTGTTTTATATTTGAGACATTAGGTAGTGATGATTATATAAATGAGATATGCGAATATATTAGAAGTATAGACTCACAGTCATATATAATAACTCAATTTGCAGTAGCACCAGATGGATTCACTGCTCTAGGGTTATATGGAAAGAACATAATTAAGAGACTATATAGTAATAATGCTATAGATGCTATAGGATTTAATTGTATTTCAGGAGCTCATCATTTATCTAATTATATAAAACAGTTCGATACAAGTGGAAAGACTTTTGCGATTACTCCGAACGCTGGATATCCTACATTTAAGGATAACAGGGTGGTGTTTGGGAATAGTTCTGATTTCTTTGCGAAGAATATTTATAATATAGTAAAAGATGGAGTTAGAATAGTTGGTGGTTGTTGTGGAACCAATCCTGAATATATATCAAAAGTATCAAGTTATATAAATGGTTATGTGCCTAGCAAGAGAATAGAATATGTTCCTGTAGATAGTGAAGATACTAAGTCAGAAGTTAGGGTTTGTGAATTCTTGGAGAAGATGAATAACGGTAAAAAAGTAATAGCGGTTGAACTTGATCCACCAATTAATACGGATATAGATTTTTTTATGGAGGGTGCCAGTATTCTGAAAAACAATGGCGTAGATGCTATTACTATAGCAGATTGTCCGTTGGCTAGAGCAAGGGTTGATAGTAGTTTATTAGCGTGTAAGTTAAAAAGAGATCTAGATATAACACCTATTCCACATATGACTTGTAGAGATAGAAATATAAATGCAACAAAAGCGCTTCTGCTAGGACTTAATATAGAGGGTGTGGAAAATGTATTAGTAGTAACAGGAGATCCAGTTCCTACACCACTTAGGGATGAGATTAAAACAATGTTTAGCTTTAATTCATCGGTGTTAGCTAAGCATATAAATGAATTAAACGAGACGGTATTTCATAAACCGTTCGGTATATATGGAGCAATAAACATTAATGCTGTTAATTTTGACAGTCAACTTGATAGGGCAAAGAAAAAGGTTGAGAATGGAGTTAAAGTATTATTTACTCAACCAGTGTTAACTAGAGAAGCTTTTGAGAATTTGAAGAGGATAAAGACAGAATTAAATGTTAAAGTTATGGGAGGAATTATCCCGGTTGTAAGTTACAAAAATGCTTGTTTTATGAATAGTGAAATATCAGGGATTAATGTATCGGAAGATATTATAAAGAGATATGAGGGCATAGATAGAGAAGAAGCTAGTAAACTTGCAGTGGAGATATCTTGTAAGGTTGCTAGTGAGATACAAGATTATGTGGATGGATTCTATATAATAACACCATTTAAGAGAGTTGATATAGTAACGCAAATAGTAACTAGAATTAATAATGGATTGTAGAGGTAGGGGTATGAAAAAAGTTGTAAAAAAGAAGGCGAGGAGCTTATTAAGAGTTATATTTGGCAGAACTACCATAGTTGTGGCACTGGTTCTTTTGCAGTTTGCAATCCTTTTTGCGACATTTCAAATATTTAGTGTATACATGGGATATTTATATAGTGGATTCACAATTATAGGAACGATAGTAACCATATATATAATTAACCAAGATATTAATCCTAGTTTTAAACTATCTTGGATAATGCCCATAATAGTCTTTCCGGTAATAGGATCATTGTTTTATATATATTTCAAATTAGAAATAGGAACATGGGCTATATCAAAGAAATTAAAAATATTGATAGGTGCTCAGGAAGAATTATTAAAGCAGGATGAGGAAGTATATAATAATCTAGCTAAATCTGATCATGGAGAGGCAAGACTTGCAACTTATATGAATAATTATGGTAAGTTTCCAGTCTATGAAGGTTGTGAAGCAAAATATTTTACTAGTGGTGAAGAAAAATTTGAAGAGCTTAAGATACAATTAGAACAAGCTAAAGAATTTATATTTATGGAATATTTTATATTAGAAGAAGGTCTGATGTGGAATTCAGTACTAGAGATTCTGAAACGTAAGGTAGAAGAAGGTGTTGAAGTTAGAGTTATGTATGATGGAACTTGTGCAATAGCTTTGTTACCATATAGTTATCCTAAAACACTCCGGAAATATGGAATTAAAGCAAAGATGTTTTCTCCGATACGTCCCATACTATCGTCAGCTCAAAATAATAGAGATCATAGAAAAATACTTGTAATAGATGGACATACAGCATTTACTGGTGGAATTAATCTTGCTGATGAATATATAAATGAATATGAACGATTTGGACATTGGAAAGATACTGCAATAATGATAAAGGGAGAAGCAGTAAAGAGCTTTACAATGATGTTTTTGCATATGTGGAATGTTGAAGAAAAAGAAATAGAATCAAATGAAAAATATGTTAGAACTAATATATGTGTAGATAGACCAAAGGAAGAACTAGGTTTTGTTATGCCATATGGTGATAGCCCTCTTGATGATGAAACTGTAGGCGAGCTAGTATATATGGATGTAATAAATAGAGCAGAGCATTATGTACACATAACAACTCCGTATTTGATATTAGATAATGAAATGCTTGTGGCACTCAAATTTGCGGCAAAAAGAGGAATAGAAGTTAAGATTATAATGCCGCATATTCCAGATAAAACATATGCGTATAATTTGGCAAGAACATATTATGCAGAGCTAATTATAGCGGGTGTAGAAATATGGGAATATACACCTGGATTTATACATGCCAAGAGTTTTGTAAGTGATGATGTTAGAGGAGTTGTAGGAAGTATTAACTTGGACTATAGGAGTCTATATCTGCATTTTGAATGTGCAGCCTATGTATATGCAAATCCTGTAGTGCATGATATAGAAACAGATTTTCAGAAAACACTTGAAAAATCTATGCGTATTACACTTGAGGATTGTAAAAAGTATAATATATTCAAAAAAGTATATGGTAGAGCGTTAAGATTATTAGCGCCTCTTATGTAATAGATATTTAATTTTGACACATAAAAGTTATAGTGATACAATATGTTACGTTAACTAAAATATAGTAATTGGAGGCATTAAAATGACAAAAGTTGATATTATATCAGGATTCTTAGGAGCGGGAAAGACTACTCTAATTAAAAAGTTAATCGAAGAAGGATTTAATGGAGAGAAGCTTGTTCTTATTGAGAATGAGTTTGGAGAAATAGGTATAGATGGTGGATTTTTAAAAGATGCAGGAGTACAGATTAATGAGATGAACTCAGGTTGTATATGCTGTTCTTTAGTTGGAGATTTTGGCGAAGCATTAAAGAAAGTAATAGAAGAATATAACCCTGATAGAATTATAATAGAGCCATCAGGCGTTGGTAAGTTATCAGATGTAATAAAAGCAGTAAAGGATGTAGCTGAAGAAGTAGATATAGAACTTAATAGTTATGTTACAGTAGTTGATACATTGAAATGTAAGATGTACATTAAGAATTTTGGTGAATTCTTTAATAATCAAATTGAAAATGCTAGTACAATTATTTTAAGCCGTACAGCAAAACAAGCACAAGACAAATTAGAAGCAACAGTTAAATTAATTAGAGAGCATAATGAAGCTGCAACAATCATTACTACAGATTGGAATGAGATTGATGGAAAACAAATAATATCAGCTATGGAGCATACAAGTTCTTTGATGGACGAGATGTTAGATGAGCACCATCATCACGAGCACGATGGAGAATGTTGTTGCGGACATGAACATGATGAACATGATCATCATCATCACGAGCACGATGGAGAATGTTGTTGCGGACACGATCACCATGAGCATGGACATCATCATGCAGATGATGTATTTACTAGTTGGGGAGTTGAGACAGCTAAGAAGTATACAACAGCTAATATGTCAGCTATATTGGACAAGCTTGCGAATACAGATGAGTATGGTATGGTTTTAAGAGCGAAGGGGATTGTACCTAATGAAGATGGTACTTGGATATATTATGATTTAACACCAGGTGAATATGAGTTAAGAGAAGGTTCACCAGATTACACAGGAAAGATTTGTGTGATAGGAAGCAATATCGATAAAGATAAATTAGCTGAATTATTTATGCTAGCATAGATTGGAGTAATAACATTATGGCAAAAGAGATACCAGTATATATATTTATGGGTTTTTTAGAAAGTGGAAAAACAACATTTGCTAAAGAAACCTTATTTGAAAGAGGATTTACAGAGGGAGAACCAACGTTACTATTAGTATGTGAAGAGGGTACTGAAGAATATGATGAAGAAGATTTAAAATCTAATAATATTTCTATTGAAGTAATAGAAGAGGAAAATCTTAACACAGAGTATTTATTGGATTTACAAGATAAATATAAACCAGCTCATGTTGTAATAGAATACAACGGAATGTGGAAGTTAGATAAATTATTTGAGATGCGAGTTCCCAAAGGATGGACAGTAGTTCAAGTAATTAGTATGATAGATGCATCTACTTTTGAAGTATATTTAAATAATATGAAATCTATTATGATGGAACAATTATCAGGCGCAGACATGATAATATTTAACCGTTGTGATGAAAATACTAAAAAAGCTGAATATAAGAGAAGTATTAAGGCTGTAAACCGAAGAGCAAATATTATATTTGAAGGTAAAGATGGTTTAGCTGAATTAGACGAAGCTGAACTAGAATTGCCGTATGATATTAATGCAGATGTTATTGAAATTGAGGAAGAAGATTTCGGAATATTCTATATAGATGCTGCAGACAATCCTGAGAAATATGTTGGAAAAACAGTGAAGTATAAAGCAATGGTATTCAAACCCAAAGAATACAGAGGAAAAGCATTTGTACCAGGAAGATTTGCAATGACTTGTTGTGCAGATGATATAGCCTTTATAGGATTTAAGTGCGAGTATAGTGCTACGCCTACACTCACAGATAGAGAATGGGTTGTTATAACTGCAAAAATCAAGAGTGAATATTACAAAGAATTTCAAGGAGAGGGACCAGTGTTTTATGATGCAACTTTATCAAAGACAAGTCCGGCCAAGGAGGAATTAGTATATTTTAGCTAATAAAGAGTGATATTTATTAAATATTTATAAAATTTATTTGGTCATATATTATATTAACAAAGCTAGTGGCAAATTGGGTGCAACTAGCTTTTATTTTTGATATTTATTAGGTTTATAAAAAAAGTTGACAATATGCTATTTTTTGGTTATAGTTTTCTTTGATGGAAAAATATTTTGATTATCAAACAATTTTCCGACAAAATATTTATATGGAAGTTGAGGTTCGTTTATGGCTACAAGAATTATAGGAACAGGAAGTTATCTTCCGCCAAACATTGTGGATAACAAAGAATTAGAGAAATTAGTTAGTACATCAGATGAATGGATTCAAGAAAAAGTTGGTATAAAAGAACGTCATATATGTACAGATGATACTACAAGCACTATGGCAACAGAGGCATCATTGGCGGCAATTGAGAATGCAAATATCGATCCGAAAGATATAGATATGATATTACTTGCTACACTATCAGCAGAGAGGGCTACTCCAAGTATGTCTTGTATAGTTCAAGCGAATGTTGGGGCAACTAATGCAACTTGTTTTGATCTTAATGCAGCATGTTCAGGTTTTGTATATGCACTTCATACAGCAGATGCATTTATTACATCAGGCATGGCAAAAACTATATTGGTTATTGGTTCAGAAACATTATCAAAACTTGTAGATTGGAAAGATAGAAATACTTGTATACTATTTGCAGATGGAGCAGGTGCAGCTATAGTTACTAAGAGTGATCATGGTATAATTGGTGCTGTTACTAGAAGTGATGGTAGTAAGGGAATGTCACTAAAATGTAAAGATCGTTCTACTAGAAATTTCTTAGTTAAGAAGCATGAAGAGAAACATTATATAGAGATGATAGGTGGAGATATTCTTAAGTTTGCAGTACGTAAAGTTCCTGCATGTATAGAATTATTATTAGAGCAAAATAATTGCACTAAGGATGAAGTGAAGTATTTTGTATTGCATCAAGCTAATAAGAGAATTATTGAATCAGTAGCACATAAATTAGGTGTTGATACAGAAAAATTCCCGTCAAATATAGCTCATTGTGGAAATACATCTAGTGCATCTATTCCTATATTATTAGATGATATGAATAGAGCAGGCATGTTAGAAGAAGGCGACAAAATTGTATTATGTGGATTTGGTGGCGGACTTACTTGGGGTGCACAACTAATTGAATGGTAATTATTCTACAAAGTAGAATGAATATATAATTTATAAACAAAAAAGGAGAAATATTATGTTAGAGAAAATCGCAGAGATTATTGCAGAGCAACTTAATGTTGAGGTATCAGAAGTTAAAATGGAGTCTAATTTCAAAGAGGATTTAGAAGCAGATTCTTTAGACTTATTTGAGTTAGTTATGGCTTTAGAAGAAGAATATGATGTAGAGATTCCTTCAGATGATTTAGAGTCAATCGTAACTGTTAAAGACATCGTTGATTATTTAACTGCTAAAGGTGTAGAGCTATAAGATATTAATTTGGAGGATGGAAACTTATGAACAAAATTGCATTTATTTTCCCAGGTCAGGGTGCACAATATATAGGAATGGGTAAAGAATTCTATGAGAATAGTCAAGAAAGCAAGAGACTATTTGATATAGCTTCTGAAGCTACAGGACTTGATTTGCCAGCACTTTGTTTTGAAGAAAACGATAATCTTAATATAACTGAATACACACAGATTGCTATGCTAACAACAGAAGTTGCAATGATGGCAGCTGTAAAAGAATTAGGAATCGAGCCAGTAGCGGCTGGAGGTCTTAGTTTAGGTGAATATGGTGCAGTTGTAGCAGCAGGCGTTATGGATTTTGAAGAGGCATGTAAGGTAGTTAGAAAACGTGGAATTTACATGCAAGATGAAGTTCCAGTAGGTCAGGGTGCTATGGCGGCAGTATTAGGGCTAGATGCAACAATTATAGAGGATATATGTTCAAAAGTTGATGGGATAGTACAGATTGCTAATTACAATTGTCCAGGTCAAATAGTTATATCAGGAGAAGTAGAGGCTGTTAAACTATGTGAAGAACCTCTTAAAGAAGCTGGTGCAAAGAGAGTAATTATGTTAAATGTAAGTGGACCTTTCCATTCTCCTATGTTAAAAGGAGCAGGAGATAAGCTTGGTGAAGAATTAAAGAATGTGTCTATAAATGAAATGAAGATACCTTATGTATCAAATGTTACTGGTGGATTTGTAGATTCTGTTGATAAAGTAAGCACTTTATTAGAGACTCAAGTATATTCATCTGTAAAATGGCAACAATGTTTTGAATCTATGATTGAATATGGAATTGATACATTTATTGAGATAGGACCAGGAAAGACATTAACATCCTTCGCTAAAAAAATTAACAAAGAAGTAAAAGTCCTTAATGTTGACAAGTACGAAGATTTAGAAAAAGTAAAAGAAGCATTAGGATTATAGAAGGAGGGTATTATGTTAAGTGGAAAAGTAGCACTTGTTACAGGTGCAAGTAGAGGAATTGGTAAAGAAATAGCATTAACTTATGGTGCAAATGGCGCTACAGTTATTGTTAATTATAGTGGAAATAAAGAATTAGCTGACAACGTAGTTGCAGAGATAACAAATGCTGGTGGTAAAGCAGAGGCATATCAATGTAACGTAGCAGACTACGAAGCAGTTAGTGAAATGATGAAATATATAACAAAAACTCATGGCTCTTTAAATATTTTAGTAAATAATGCTGGAATAACAAAAGACGGATTATTAATGGGCATGAGTGAAGCAGATTATGATAGTGTTCTTGATATTAATCTAAAGGGAACATTTAACTGCATTAAGCATATAACTAGACAGATGCTTAAACAAAAATCAGGAAGAATAATTAATTTATCTTCGGTTGTTGGTGTATATGGTAATGGTGGACAAATAAATTATGCTGCATCAAAGGCAGGAATTATTGGTTTAACAAAAGCTACAGCTAAGGAACTTGGTTCAAGAGGAATTACTGTAAATGCAATAGCACCAGGATTTATAGCAACAGAGATGACAGATGCCATGACAGACGAAGCAAAAGAGCAAGTTTCTTCACGTATTGCTCTTAAGAAACTAGGTGAAACTAAGGATGTTGCAAATCTTGCATTATTCTTAGCATCTGACAATGCTTCATACATAACTGGACAAGTTATTGGTGTTGATGGCGGTATGACAATATAAAAAGGGGAATTAAGTTATGAGACGAGTAGTAGTAACAGGCATGGGTGCAGTAACACCTATAGGATTAAATGTAGACGAATTTTGGAATAGTGTTAAAGAAGGTAAGGCTGGTATAGGTCCTATTACTAGATTTGATGCTACAGAATATAAAGCATCTCTAGCAGCAGAAGTAAAAGGTTTTGTAGCTAAGGATTATATTGATTTTAAAGCAGCAAAGAGAATGGAATTATTTTCTCAATATGCAGTAGTAGCAGCTAAAGAGGCTATAGAGCAATCAGGACTTGATATGACTAAGGAAGATCCATATAGAGTTGGAACTTCAGTTGGTGCTGGAGTAGGTAGTTTGAGTGCTATGGAACAAAACTATGCTAAAGTACTTGATAAAGGACCTAATCGTATTGCACCTCTATTAGTACCAATGATGATTACTAACATGGCTGCTGGAAATGTAGCTATATACTTTGGATTAAATGGAAAGAGTATTAATGTAGTAACAGCTTGTGCTACAGGTACTAATTCGATTGGTGAAGGTTATAGAACTATTCAATTTGGAGATGCAGACGTAATGGTTTGTGGTGGTACAGAAAGTACAGTAACTCCAATTGGTATAGGTGGATTTGCAGCACTTAACGCATTAAACACAACAGATGATGCTAGTAGAGCATCAATTCCTTTTGATAAAGATAGAGATGGATTTGTTCTTGGTGAAGGTGCTGGTATTGTAGTACTTGAAGAATTAGAGCATGCTAAAGCAAGAGGAGCTAATATCCTTTGTGAACTTGTTGGATATGGTTGTACATCAGATGCATACCATATTACATCACCAATGGAAGATGGTTCAGGTGCAGCAGCAGCTATGACATTTGCTCTTAACGAAGCAAATATTAAGCCAGAAGAAGTTGATTATATTAATGCACATGGTACAAGTACACATCACAATGATTTATTTGAATCAAGAGCAATTAGAAAAGCATTTGGAGATGCAGCTAACGGATTAGCAGTAAGTTCAACTAAGTCAATGGTAGGGCATTTACTAGGAGCAGCTGGTGGTGTAGAATTCATTGCTTGTGTCAAATCAATAGAAGATGGATACATTCACCAAAATGTAGGTTTAGTAAATATTGATGAAGAGTTAGAAGAAGGTATTAATTACGTTAAAGATGCAGGAATTAAGCAAGATGTTAATGTATGTATAACTAATTCACTTGGATTCGGTGGTCACAACGCAACATTAGCATTAAAGAAATATGTTGACTAGATAAAATTAATTATAATACTATAATTATATAGTTAGGAGTAGTTATGGAGTTAAATATTAAAGAAATAATGGATATAATTCCACATAGACAACCATTTCTATTAGTGGATAGAGTTACTGATTATGAACCAGGAGTTAAGATAACAGGCTATAAAAATGTTACATATAATGAGCCTTTCTTTGCGGGACATTTTCCTGGAGAACCAGTTATGCCAGGAGTACTTCAAATAGAAGCACTTGCACAATTAGGTGCAATTGCTATGCTTAGTCTTCCAGAAAATAAAGGCAAAATAGGATTTTTAGGTGGAGTTGACAAGGCGAAATTTAGAGGTAAAGTAGTACCTGGTGATAAATTAGATCTAGAGTGTGAAATAGTTAAAGTAAAAGGACCAATAGGTGTAGGAGAAGCAACAGCTAGTGTTAATGGTAAGATGGTATGTAGAGCTGAGATTACATTTATGATAGGATAAAATATGTATAAACATTATTTTAGAAAATTTGTTATGAGAGCAATTGTATTTATAGTTGCTCTCGTAATTTACGTTATGGATAAAAATATGTTAGATTTTACTAAGTTTAACATATCGAATAATTTCATGTGGACAGTTTGTATATTATGGGTAATATTTATAATTGAAATGATTATACATAGTAATCCTAAGGCTAAGACCAGTATAGGTTGTGGAAAACAATATAGAAACAACTATATTTCGACTAATGAGGAATATGATGTAGAAGAGAGAGAAGCATATTTCAAACAAAAAAATATAGGTGCAGTATGGGTACTTGTAATATGGATACTAGTTAATAGTGTTTTTGGTATTATGTATTATGCAGATATAATCGGAATACCAGAACTTGTTATGCAGGCATTATTGTACTATTTGAGTGATTTGATATGTGTGTTGTTTTTTTGCCCATTTCAAGTGTTTATTATGCGAAATAGATGTTGCGCTGTATGTAGAATATTTGCATGGGACAGTATAATGATGGTCACACCGTTAATATTTGTGAGAAATCTCTATTCTATAAGCCTTGTTGTATATGCATTGGTGCTACTTATAGTCTGGGAGTATAGATATGCTAAATATCCTGAAAGATTTTATGAGAAAGCAAATAGTAATTTGAAATGTGCTAATTGTAATGATAAACTATGTAAAATTAGGGATAGGGTTGACGAGGATAAGGCGTTAATAGATATATTTACACAAAATTAAAATGCTAAAAATACAAAAGGGAAAGGCAGGGTTAAGTTACGACTTAAACCTGCCTTTTTAAAGGGTTCGTGACAGATAATTTAGGGGGGGAATCTGTCACGTGGGGTATATATCTATATACTTTACAAAGAAAGTATGAGATACCATATGTGAATGAATGTGTGATTTACATCGACACTTATGCTATAATAATACATATTTGTTGATTTGTCTAGTGATAAATTAGAAAAAAATATTTATCTGCTAAAATTCACAAAATAAATATTATTTTTTGTATAGGTTGACTTTATAATGCTTGTAATATATCAACTAATATTTTAAAATAGTGATGCTATGCTCTTGTGAGCGTAGATTAAATGAGTGATTTAATAATATTCAATTAAATGATAAGGAGATATTAGATATATTTTAACAAATATATCATATATGATTATGAAAAAAGTAATACTTTTAATATTTATAGCGTTATTTTTAAGTCTAAGTATATATATGTGTTCTAAATATTATATAGACACCAATAATAAAGAAACCAACTCGATAGATTTCATAATGGGTACGGTTGTAACTCAAGATATTTATGGAAATGATGCAGAAGATGTTATGGCGAAGATTAGAGATGATATTTCGGCATTGGAGAATGATACAATATCTTGGAGAAAATCAGACTCAGAGATATATGCAATAAATAACTATGCACAAGCAGATATAGAATATCCGATAAGTGAAAAATTGTATGTATATTTGTGTAAAGTAAATGAACTGGCTAGAGATAGTGAGGGTGGCTTAGATCCTACGATAAGACCTTTAGTTGAACTATGGGGAATAGAAAGTGATTCTCCTAATGTACCAAGCGAAGATGAACTTAGTGAAGTATTAAATAAGATTAATTATAAAAATATAAAATTAATAGATAATACTAGTATAATACTTAGTAAAGAAACAAAATTAGATATGGGCGCTGTAGGGAAAGGGATAGCATGCGATGAAGTATTGGCTATACTGAAAAATAGTGATGTAGATGCGGCTGTAGTGGCAGTAGGAGGCAGCATACTAACCTATGGAAATAAACCTAATGGGGAATGGAAAGTTGCTATAAGAGATCCTAAGGGTAGTGAAGGTGATGTTTTAGGTGTTATTACCCTTAGTGGTACTAATTTTATATCAACATCGGGGGTATATGAAAAGTATTTTGTTCAAGATGAGATTAGATACCATCATATATTAGATGGTAAAACAGGATATCCGTCAGATTCAGGGTTGGTTTCTGTAACCATTGTATGTGATGATGGATTATATAGTGATGGACTCTCTACAGTTTGTATAGTGTTAGGAATGAAAAAGAGTATGGACTTATTAGAAAAATATAATGCTGAAGCTATATTCGTAACTGAAGACGATGAAATATATGTAACTGATGGGCTTAAATCTATATTTGAAATTAAGGCAACAGGATATGAAGTAAAGGAATGATGTATGAAGAATATATTTAAAAAAGGTGATATATATGTAGTAATCATTTTATTAATTATAGGATGTATAGGTTTTTTTATATTAAAGATCTTTGTTGAGAAAGATGGATGTAAAGTGGTTGTATATATTGATGGACAAATATATGCAGAATATAATATATATGATAGTATACAAGACGAAATAATTGTTGATGATAATAGTAATATACTTGTTATTAGAGATGGGGAAGTATATGTAGAGGATGCGAGTTGCAAAGATAAAATATGTGTTAATCATAGACATATATCAAAGAGTGGTGAGACTATAATATGTTTGCCACATAAATTTGTAATTGAGATTCAATAGAAATCAGCATTATAACATACATTAAGATTAGGATGTGAACATAGTGAAAAATAAAAAAATAGCTCTATGTGGAATGTTTATAGGTTTGGCACTTATATTAAGTTATCTAGAAGTTCTTATACCAATTAATGCATCTATTCCGGGAATTAAAATAGGATTAGCAAATATCGTTACTATTATTGCGTTGTATAAAATAGGAATTAAAGAGGCGGTAATAATTAGCATTACACGAGTTGTATTATCGGGGTTTATGTTTTCAGGATTATCAACTATTATATATGGTCTCGTAGGAACTATATTTAGCATAATCGTAATGATTATGATTAAAAATATTAAATCTATAAGTGTTGTTAGTGTTAGTTCAATAGGTGCTGTGTGTCATAATATAGGACAAATCATAGTAGCATGTATAGTGGTAGATAATATAAATGTATTTTATTACATGCCTGTGTTGATTGTTAGTGGTGTGTTTGCAGGTATAATAATTGGTATTGTTAGTGGTATTTTGATTAAGAATCTACAATATATAGGTTTTGATGATTAATGAACGTTGTAAAAACTAAAGGATTATAGTATTATTTATACTATTATTACTTAGCGAGGTATTATCGAGCTTAGTAATAATGCATACAGAGTATACTGTTATTACAAGATTGTATTATCGAGCTTAGTAATAATGCATACAGAGTATAAGAATATGGAGTAAGAAGTGAGGTAAAAATATGAGCTTATTTACATTTAGGGGTGGAATACATCCTTATGACGGCAAAGACTTATCTAAGGATAAAGAAGTTAGAGAATATTTGCCTAAAAAAGATTTGATATATCCTGTTAGCCAACATATAGGAGCACCAGCGGTTCCGACTGTAAAAAAAGGTGATAAGGTATTAGCAGGTCAAGTAATTGCAGAAGCTGCTGGATTTGTATCAGCTAACATACACAGTGCAGTATCTGGAACTGTTAAAGTTATAGAGCCTAGAATGACACAAGGTGGAACTAAGGTTAATTCCATAGTAATTGAAAATGATAATGAATATACAGCTATAGACTATTCTGTGAATATTGTACCTGAGGACAATATGGATAGAGAGCATATTATAGATGCTATCAAAGGTGCAGGTGTTGTAGGAATGGGTGGAGCAGGATTCCCAACTCATGTTAAATTGTCGCCTAAGAATATAGATGGTATAGATTATATAATTGTAAATGGAGCAGAATGTGAGCCGTATTTAACTTCGGATTATAGAAGAATGATTGATAGTACGGATAAATTAATTAGAGGTCTCCAAATCGTACTTAGATTATTTCCAAATGCTAAAGGTATATTTGCTATAGAAGATAATAAACCAGATGCAATTAAAATATTAACTAATCTTACTAAGGATATGGATAATATAAGTGTAATTAAGGTGAAGACAAAATATCCGCAAGGCGCAGAACGTCAATTGATATATGCAACAACTAAGAGAAAAATTAATTCTAAAATGTTACCAGCTGATGCAGGTTGTATAGTTCATAATATCGATACTATATATGCAATATGTGAAGCAGTAGTAGAAGGAAAACCATTAATAGATAGACTTATTACAATTACAGGAGATGCTATTGAAGATCCTTGTAATGTTAGAGTTAAATTAGGTGCAGACGTATCTGAATTGATAGAAGTTGCAGGTGGATTTAATGTAGAACAACCAGAGAAGATTATATCTGGAGGTCCTATGATGGGTAAAGCTATGTTTACTCTAGATGTTCCTGTTGTAAAGGGCACTTCGGCAATATTGTGCTTTAAGGAAGATACAGTATCAAAAATTGAGACATCAAATTGTATTAGATGTGGGAAATGTAGTCAAGTATGTCCGAGTCAAGTAATGCCAGTTAAATTAATGGAACTAGCAGAACATGGAAGATTAGATGAATTTGTTGAATGTGACGGAATGGAGTGTTGTGAATGTGGTTGTTGTTCATATGTATGTCCAGCAAAGAAACATTTAACACAAACCATAGCAGGAACACGTAAACAAATATTAGCAAATAAGAAGAAATAGGAGGTGGCAGTGTGGAAAATATGAAGATATCATCATCACCACATATAAGAAGTGATAAAACAACAGGAACAGTTATGTTTGATGTAATAGTAGCATTGTTACCTGCGACAGTTTTTGGAATATATAACTTTGGGTATAAGGCAGCTATTATAATAGCTGTAACGGTATTTTCTTGCGTATTTTTTGAAGGTATATACCAATTGGCTATGAAGAAGAAAGTAACAGTATTTGATCTTAGTGCAATGCTAACAGGATTACTATTGGCGCTTAATTTACCACCAGATATACCTTGGTGGATAGCTGTATTAGGTAGTGCATTTGCAATAATAGTAGTTAAACAATTGTTTGGTGGAATTGGTCAGAATTTTATGAATCCAGCACTTGCGGCTAGATGTTTCTTGCTTATTTCATTTACAGGTAGAATGACTACATTTTCTTATGATGCTATTACAACAGCTACACCACTTGCAATATTAAAATCAGGTGGCGAAGTAGATGTACTTAGAATGTTTATGGGAAGTATTGCAGGTACTATAGGAGAAACATCAGCAATAGCTCTTATACTAGGTGGTTTGTATCTAATAGTTAAGAAGATTATATCTATTAGAATACCTGCAACTTATATTGGAACATTTTCTGTATGTATTCTTATATATGCATTGGCAAACGGACAAGGCGTTGATTGGTTATTCTTATTGGCTCATTTATGTGGTGGCGGACTTATGCTAGGAGCATTTTTCATGGCAACAGATTATGTTACAAGTCCAATTACACCAAGTGGCAAGATTATATTTGGTGTGTTATTAGGAATATTTACATTTATATTTAGAATATTCGGGGGTTCAGCAGAGGGAGTTTCATATGCAATTA
Source organism: Lachnospiraceae bacterium (assembly GCA_031556525.1). Taxonomy (GTDB): domain Bacteria; phylum Bacillota; class Clostridia; order Lachnospirales; family Lachnospiraceae; genus JAVBSN01. Next base: position 52,497 of record JAVBSS010000013.1, on the reverse strand, counting down.
TAATATGTAATCTGCTAGTACCATTGATAGAGAGATATACAGCTCCAAAAACTTTTGGAAAGGGGGCTGAAATAAGTGAATAAAAGTATTGTTAAAGATACATTGGCTTTATTTTTGATTACAGTAATAGCAGGTGTGTTATTAGGATTGGTATATGAGGTTACTAAGAGTCCTATTGAGGAACAAAAGCAGATAAGAAAAGAAAAGGCTTATAAGGAAGTATTTGCTGATGCCCAAAGCTTTGAAGAATATTCATTGGATGAAGATGAGATTATAGAGCTTATGAAAAATGGTGGATATGAGGTAACTATTAGTGAAGTAATGGAAGCATATAATGATAATGATGAATTGTTAGGATATACATTAACTGTAATTTCACATGAGGGCTATGGTGGAGATATTACCTTAGCATTAGGTATTAGATTAGATGGAACAGTTAATGGAATATCATTGTTATCTATTAGTGAAACAGCAGGACTAGGAATGAAAGCAAATGAAGAGAGCTTTTATGGACAGTTTGCTAATAAAAATGTAGAACAATTTGAATATACAAAGACTAAGGCTGAGGTGGATAATCAAATTGATGTTATAAGTGGTGCAACGATCACTACTAATGCAGTCACTAATGGAGTTAATGCAGGTTTATATTGTATAGATAGCATAGGAGGTGACAGTAATGAATAAGGCTATAGAGAGATTGAAAAATGGTATTATTACTGAAAATCCTACGTTTGTACAGATGCTAGGAATGTGTCCAACATTGGCTGTTACAACATCGGCAATTAATGGTCTAGGCATGGGTCTTACGACTACGGTTATCTTGGCCATGAGTAATCTTATGATTTCTTTGTTGAGAAATGTGATTCCTGATAAAGTTAGAATACCAGCGTTTATCGTTATAATTGCATCATTCGTTACAATAATTCAATTTTTATTAGAGGGCTTCGTACCTAGCTTAAATGATAGTTTAGGTATATATATACCCCTTATTGTTGTTAACTGTATTATTTTAGGTAGAGCAGAAGCATATGCGTCAAAAAATGATCCTGTTAGTTCTTTGTTTGATGGAATAGGAATGGGATTAGGATTTACAATAGGATTAACAGTACTTGGTGCTTTTAGAGAACTTATAGGCAATGGATCTGTATTTGATATAAGAGTTATGCCTAAAGCATATGAGCCAATTAGTATATTTGTACTAGCACCAGGAGCGTTTTTTGTATTAGCAGGGTTAATTGCATTCCTAAATAAAAGAGCAAGAAAGAAACAACATATAGGAACAGCTGAAGCAATCGGATGTGCAACTTCAGATTGTATGGGATGTGCAAATACGCTTTGCTCAGGTCATATAGAGATTAAAGATGAAATTAATGAGAAGGAGGACTAACATATGAAAATTTTACTAATCGTAATAAGTGCGGCATTAGTTAATAATGTAGTATTGAGTCAATTTTTAGGCTTGTGTCCTTTTCTTGGAGTATCTAAAAAAGTTGAAACAGCATTAGGTATGGGAGGTGCTGTTATATTTGTTAATACAATAGCATCTGCGGTAACTAGTGTTATATATAAATATATTTTGGTTGGACTAAGTGTTGAATATCTTCAAACTATAGTATTTATATTAGTAATAGCAGCATTGGTTCAGTTTGTAGAGATGTTTTTAAAGAAGATGAGTCCAGGATTATATCAGTCGTTAGGAGTATATTTACCACTTATAACTACAAATTGTGCAGTTCTAGGTATAGCGATACTTAATGTTCAAAAGAGTTATAATATTCTTGAAGGAATCGTTAATGGATTTGGAGCAGCAGTAGGATTTACCATTGCTATAGTAATACTTGCAGGAATTAGGGAAAAGACAGAATATAATGATATTCCTGAATCTTTTAGGGGGTCACCGATAGTTCTTATTACAGCAGGATTAATGGCGATTGCATTTTTTGGATTTGCCGGACTTATTAGATAGGAGGCCTATATTATGAATATATTAAGTGTGCTTATTGCAGCATTAATAGTTGGCGGAACGGGTATTATAATTGGTGTTTTGTTAGGAATTGCTGGTCAGAAATTCATGGTTAAAGTAGATGAGAAGGAATTAGCAGTTAGAGATGCTTTGCCAGGAAATAATTGCGGAGGTTGTGGCTACCCAGGATGTGATGGATTAGCTTCTGCTATAGCAAAGGGCGAGGCAGATATAAATGCTTGTCCTGTAGGAGGAGAGAAAGTAGCTGAGACCATAAGTGAGATAATGGGAGTAGAAGCATCAGATACAGTGAAAAAAGTAGCATTTGTTAAATGTGCAGGAGACTGTGAAAATGCTAAAGAATTATATGATTATGTTGGACCTAAGGATTGTAAACTTGCTCTTAATAATCCGGCATTAGGTTCTAAAGCATGTAAATATGGTTGTACTGGATTTGGTGATTGTAAGAAGGTATGTCCTTTCGATGCAATTGACATTATAGATGGCATAGCAGTAATAGATAAAGAAAAATGTAAGGCATGTGGTAAATGTATAGTAGAGTGTCCAAGACATTTGATTGAAATGGTACACTATGATAAAGATCAACAAGTAAGATGTAATTCAAATGATAAGGGTGTAGAGGTTAAAAAAGTTTGCAATGTTGGATGTATTGGATGTGGAATATGTGCTAAATATTGTCCTTCTGATGCAATAACTATGGAAAATAATCTTGCACATATTGATAATGACAAATGTGTTGATTGTGGAGTTTGTGCTAGAGAATGTCCTGTTAAGATTATAACTAAATAGAACAAATAAAATGAGCAGCTATAAACTGCTCATTTTATTATTTTCCATATACATATTTAATAAAATCTACACTTCTATTTACATCACGTGGAAGACCAGGAATGCATAGATACATTTTGCCATCATAGCCTAGGTCATATTTCTTTGCAAATTCTGTGTTGCTAATATCAATGGCACATTCATAAGAAGATTCATCAGGTGCTATTGCTGAAACGATATCATCTCCAATAATGCTATAGATATCTTCATATTCTTCTTTAGGAAGATTAGTTTCTAGGGGATATATTTCTCCGTTTGTAGAATAATAATCCAAACCATCTTGATCAGTGATAAGTATATCTAATTCTTTGTTTTGAATATATATAATGACTTTTTCGTAATCAGTTAATTCAGTAGATGTAATCTGAACATCTTCAGTTAAAGATATAGAAAGACCGTCTTGTATATATACTCTTGTATCATTATCGTAATCATAATAATCAGAAAAGTCTTTAATTATATGGTCAGACAAATTATAATCAATAGATTGATCGTTGTTAAGTATGAAAGCATTAAGTGCTATAGGAAGACTGTTTCTGTATATTAAATTAATTCCACTAACCAACACAATTACAAATATAGCAAATAATATAAAGTGCCATTTGTAATAAGTGACAATGTAGGCAGTTTTCTTCTTTGGAGACATTTGTTTTAATTTGGCTTGTTCTAATCTGAAATTTTTCTGGAAACGCTCTTTGCGACTAAGGGAAATGTTTTCTAGGTTACCGTCAGTGTAATCTAAAATATCTTCCGAAATATCTTCTGATATAATTTCAATATCTTCAGGATTTTCAGTGACATTTATATCTTTGTTTCTCATTATGTTCCTCCGTATAAATAACAAAATTGTATTGCTAAATAGCATGCACTTTGTATTCTAACATACAATTTGTACAAATATAAAGGAATATATATAATTTTATAGAAATTTAATATTGATAGAAATTTATATAGTGCTCGCTCAAAGCTAGAGAAAGTAAAGCAAAGTCTAGATTATGGATGAATGAGTACATTGTTAAAAAAGATGAGATAGTGTATTATAATGGAAGTATTAAACTCAAGCGATAATATTTATGTTGAGAAAGAAATATCTGAGATTATTGTGAAAATGGGAGAGAATTTTATTATGAAAAAAGGAATATTACTGATAGTAACAATAGTGTTTTTTGTTCTGTTAGGAATGAAAATACAAGTACAGTCAGAGGAAATAACAGAAGTTGCGTATGGGGAAGAGGTAGTAGGTGGAAGAACAGTCCCCTATTATAACTTAGGCAGTGATGGCGGTTTATGGGATGGAAAATACTATAAAAGGAATGGTAAGACTATAAAAGATGCTTTTTTCTGTGATGGAACATATACTTATTATCTTCAAGCTGACGGAACACCTATGAAGAATAAGTTAACTTATCATCCAAATGGAGTTGATTTAATATATTTTGATGAAAAGGGACATGAACTATTTGATGAATTTCGATATTGCAAAAATGTAGGATATACATGTTACTTTAATACATATGGATATTTATATAAGAATGAGATAACATTTAGTAATGGGAAAACATACTATCTTGATGGTACAGGCAGAATGAAGCAAAGCGAATGGTTTAAGTTTTATAATGGTGTAGATATAGGATATACTAATGCAGATGGAAGTCTAATGAATAATGGATTTGGATATGACCCATGGGGAAGGGTGGTATTTTATCATTGGAACGGAATGGTAGCAAGAGGATTAATAAGTGATGGCGTATGGTATTATCATATGGATGAGACAGACGGTCATTTGTTAGGTCGGTTTTCGGAAACGAATGATGGTTGCTTGACGATGACAGCGGGAGAGAGAAGTTTGGAGAATTTGTTGGCAACAGCAAAGGAGCCTGTGGGAAGGACTATGTATGTTTGGGGCGGAGGCTGGAATGATGAAGATACAGGCGCTGGAATAGAGGCAACTAGCATTGGGATTAGTCCTAGGTGGGAAGCATTTGCCCGAGAACAGAATCGTTGGTATGATTATAACAATACTAGATATCAGATTCATGATGGATTGGATTGCTCAGGCTATGTTGGCTGGGTTATTTATAATGTGTTTGAAACAAAATCAGGGGAAAAGGGGTATGTGATGAAGGCGACCCAGATGGCAAATACATTTTCGTCGTATGGATGGGGAGAATATATACCAGCAGAACGGGTGACTGAGTGGAAAGCAGGAGATATTATGAGTATGAAAGGGCATGTTTGGATATCATTGGGTATGTGCGAGGATGGAAGTGTCGTACTGATGCATTCGAGTCCGCCTGGGGTACGTATTTGTGGAACAGAACTTTCGAATGGTGGGGATAGTCAGGCAATACAGTTGGCGAAAGAGTATATGAAGAGAAATTATCCAGAATGGTATCAACGATATCCAGAATGTAAAGTGAAGTTTTCATATTTGCAGAGTTCTTCGCAGATGCGTTGGAATGAAGGGACGTTATCGGATGATATGAAAATACAGGAGATGGGGGCAGGGCAAGTTTTAAAACTGCTATATCCATAAATTCAAGAATGAATCTTTAGATATAAGTAGCATTTTTTAAATATTTATATTATAATCTATATTATGTAAATTAAAATGAAGGGATATATTATATTATGAGAGAGTTTGTTATATTTACTGATTCAACATGTGATTTACCAGAAGAGTTTGTTGTAGAAAATAACATAGAGATTATACCATTATATTATAGTATGGATGACAACCTTTATGGTGGAGAAGAGAATTTAGATTATACAGAATTTTATGCAAAGATGCGTGAAGGTTCTATGCCGACAACGGTAGCATCTAACCCTGAAGTTATAGAAGATAAATATATTAAGTATATTGAACAAGATATAGATATAATGCATATATGCTTTTCGTCAGGATTAAGTAGTAGCTGCAGTAATGCATTTATGGTAGCTAATGAAATGCGTGAAAAATACGAAAATGCAAATATTATTGTAATTGACTCATTAGCAGCATCTATGGGTCAAGGACTTATAGTATACAAAGCTGTTATGATGAAAAAAGAAGGAAAAACAATAGATGAGATTAGAGACTATTTAGAAGATAACAAGCTTCATTTTTGCCATCAATTTACTGTAGATGATCTTAATCATTTACATAGAGGAGGTAGAGTATCTAAGACTGCTGCGGTTATAGGTACTATGATTAATCTAAAACCAATTCTACATGTTGATAATGAAGGTAAGTTAATACCTATTGATAAGATAAGGGGTCGTAAGAAATCTTTGTCTAAACTTGTATCTAATATGGAAGAAACTATGGGGGATTACGATAATAATATTATTATGATTAGTCATGCAGATGCTATCGAAGATGCCCAATATGTGGAATCGTTGATAAGGGATAGATTTGGAATTAAAAATATTATGATTAATCCAATATGTCCAACTATTGGAACACATGCAGGTCCAGGAACAATAGCCTTATTTTTTATGGGAGAGAAGAGATAACTTGAATATAATATAACAAAGGACTTTAGGAGCTTGTTATATGAGATTTTGTGAATTGAAACAAAAAGAAGTTATTAATTGCAAGGATTGTAAAAGACTAGGTTTTGTAGCTGATGTTGAATTTGATGAATGTACAGGTAAGATATGTGCATTAATAGTACCAGGACCAGGAAAATTCTTAGGTTGTTTCTGTTCTAATACAGAATATTTTATTAAGTACTGTAACATTGTTAGAATAGGACCAGATATTATATTAGTTGATATTGATTTGGTTGAAGCACTGTATAAATCTAAAGATTAATGAAGGATACATTATAAGGAGGAAAATATATGAAATGCCCTTTTTGTTCAGATGATAGCACTAGAGTTATTGATTCTCGACCAGCAGATGATAATAGCTCTATAAGAAGAAGAAGAGAATGTGATGAGTGTGGTAAGCGATTTACTACATATGAGAAGGTGGAGACAATACCGCTTATTATTATTAAAAAGGATAAGAATAGAGAATCTTATGATAGATCAAAGATAGAATCTGGAGTATTGAAATCATGTCATAAAAGACCAGTTTCTGTTGATGATATTGAGAAATGTGTAAATGACATTGAAACAGAGATATTTAACTTAGAACAAAAAGAAGTTGAGAGTACAGTTGTTGGTGAGATAGTAATGGATGTACTTAGAAATGTTGATCAAGTTGCATATGTACGTTTTGCGTCTGTTTATAGAGAATTCAAGGATGTAAATACATTCATGGCAGAATTAAAGAAATTATTTGGATAATATGCTTATCATATAATATCGCAAGAGTTCATCTGGAGAGTAGAAGGAGCGATATGTATAGTAAAGTATTAAGTTGTGCAGTATGTGGTATAGAAGGCATGTTTATTAATGTGGAAACAGACATTAGTGATGGTCTTCCAGCATTTAATATGGTTGGCTTTCTAAGTTCAGAAGTTAGGGAAGCTAATGAGAGGGTTAGAACAGCCCTGCGGAATGCAGGGTTTTACTTGCCCCCAAAGCGAATAACAATTAATCTATCACCTGCTGATGTCAGAAAAGAGGGCTCAGCATTCGATTTACCTATAGCAATATCCATTCTTGCAGCTATGGGATATATTCCACAAGAAAAAATAGAAAATTTAATAATAGTAGGGGAGTTAGGGTTAAATGGACAAGTGAAACCGATAAATGGAATCCTACCTATTGTTCATTATGGAAAAAAACAAGGGGTTAAGACATTTATACTACCCTACGAAAATAGATGTGAAGGTGCAGTTATAGATTCTGTTGATGTAATTAGTGTAAGGACTTTATCGGAGACAGTAGAATATTTAAATAATGTTATAAAATTAGAACCTTATAAAATGTCTTTGGAAGATATTGAAGATAAGGATAGCTATAACAATGAAGATTTTTTGAATATAAAAGGTCAAGAAACAATGAAGAGGGCTATGGAAATAGCTGTAGCAGGAAGACACAATATATTAATTAGTGGAAGTGCTGGAGCAGGAAAATCTATGATTGCAAAATGTGTACCATCTATTATGCCTAGCCTTACATTTGAAGAAAGTATAGAATTAACAAAAATATATAGTATAAATGGGATGATAGATAGTAAAGGTCTTGTAAGAAAAAGACCGTTTCGTGCACCCCACCATACCATTACTGCCAAATCGTTAATTGGCGGTGGTGGAATTCCTAGACCTGGAGAGATAAGTTTGGCTCATAATGGAGTGTTGTTTTTGGATGAATTGCCGGAATTTAATAAAAGTGCAATAGAAATGTTAAGGCAACCGTTGGAGGATAGAAAAGTAAATATATCACGTGTTAATGCATCATATACATTTCCAGCAGATACTATGTTAATAGCAGCAATGAATCCTTGTCCGTGTGGTAATTATCCAGATCTAAGTAGATGTACTTGTTCTATGTATCAAATAAAGCGTTATACTAATAAGATAAGTAGGCCTGTATTAGATAGAATAGACATATGCATAGATATAGTCCCTGTTAAATATGAAGAATTGTATAATGATTATTCTGTAGAAGATTCGATGACGATTAGGGATAGAATTATACAAGTTCATAAAATACAACACAAAAGATACAGAGAAGATGGAATATTATTCAATGCGCAATTATCAGGTAATAAGATTGAGAAATATTGTTATATAGATAACGAACAACAAGAAATATTGAAGAAGGCATTTGATACGTTAAAGTTGAGTGCTAGGGGAAGTCAAAAGATATTAAAAGTTGCAAGAACTATAGCTGATATAGAAGGGGCAACAGATATTAGTTCACAACATCTTATAGAGGCAATCTCGTATAGAATGAGCGATATAGAGATGGGAGGAATATAATATGGAAGAAAAATATTTGTGGTATTGGTTTTCACAGTTAAAATCAAAAGAAGTTACCTGTCTTAACAAATTATTGGAATATTATGAAACACCGTATAATATTTTTATTACAGAAGAAAAAGATTATAGAAGTTTAATAACAGAGAGAGAATATGGAATCATAAAAAATTCTAAAAATTATGAGACTATAGTAGATACATATAATCGAATGGAGGAGCAAGGTATAAAGTATGTGAGCTGTGAAGATGCTATATATCCTCATAGATTGAAACATATTCCAGATAAGCCTTATGGCTTATTTTATAAAGGAAAATTACCTAGTGAGGATAAAATATCGATAGCAATAATAGGAGCTAGAAAGGCTACTATATATGGTAGAGAGATGGCTACACTATTTGCTAAGGAATTAAGCAAAGAAGGAGTTAATATTATTAGTGGGCTTGCAATGGGGATTGACGGATGTGCCCATAAAGGAGCTTTAGAGGGAAATGGTTATACAGCAGGGGTTTTAGGAGGTGGAATTGATACAAAATATCCTAGAGAGAATTATAGATTATATACCGAGATTGAAAAAACAGGAGGGATCATATCAGAATTTTGCATTGGTACTATACCCATGCCAAGATTATTTCCTGTTAGAAATAGAATAATTAGTGGACTGTCAGATGGTATATTGGTTGTTGAAGCAAGGGAGAAAAGTGGATCGTTAATAACAGTAGATCAAGGGCTTGAACAAGGAAAAACAATATATGCCATACCAGGTAAACTAACGGATGATTTAAGCAGAGGATGCAATTGTATAATTAGAAATGGAGCAACTTTGGTGACGGATCCAATTCAAGTGTTAGAGGATTTTGATTATATGGTAGAACAATATAATCAGATGAATTATTTTGATTATAAAAAAAGCCAAAATAAAAATTTCCTTGCAAATGAAGAAAAAATAGTTTATAGTATGTTACGTTTAGAGCCTAAACATATTGATGAAATTATTAGAGAGGGAAATATGTCGGTTCAGGAAGCATTGAAAGTACTATTTTTATTAGAAGACAAGGGGTTAATTAAGCAGGTTATTAAGAATTATTTTGTGATTACTGTTTAGGAATGTAGCAGATTGAAGGGAGCTATTAAAATGGCTAAGAATTTGGTTATTGTAGAATCACCAGCTAAGGCTAAGACAATTAAAAAGTTTTTAGGTAATAACTATGAAGTTGTTGCATCTAATGGACATGTTAGGGATCTTCCTAAAAGTCAGATGGGAATAGATGTAGATAATGATTTTGAACCTAAATACATTACTATACGTGGTAAGGGAGATATATTAGCTGCATTAAGAAAAGAAGTTAAGAAGGCAGATAAAGTGTATCTTGCAACCGATCCAGACCGTGAAGGTGAAGCTATTTCATGGCATTTATCCCATTCGTTGAAGCTAGAGAATAAAAAATATAAGAGAATTACATTTAATGAAATAACTAAGAATGCAGTTAAAGATTCTATTAAAAACGCTAGAGATATAAATATGGATGTTGTGGATGCACAACAAGCCAGAAGAACTCTTGATAGACTTGTTGGATATAAGATAAGTCCGTTGCTATGGGCGAAAATAAAAAGAGGTCTTAGTGCAGGTAGAGTACAATCAGTTGCGCTTAGATTAATTTGCGATAGAGAAGAAGAGATTAATAATTTTATACCTGAAGAATATTGGTCTCTAGATGTAATGTTACAAGGCGAAGATAAGAAGAAAAAGATAGAGGCAAAATATGCTGGAGTAGTTGGCGGTAATAGTGATATCAAAACCAAAGCTGATTTGGACGTAATAGTGAAAGCTATAGAGAAGTCAGAGTTTGAAGTTGAAGATACTAAGGTGTCATCAAGAACTAGAAAGCAACCATTACCATTTACGACTAGTACACTACAACAAGAGGCTTCTAAGAAGCTTAATTTTGCAACACAAAAGACAATGAGAATTGCACAACAATTATATGAAGGTGTTGATATAAAAGGTAGGGGTTCGGTTGGACTTATAACTTATTTACGTACAGACTCTGTTAGAATATCAGATGAGGCGCATAAATCAGCAAAAGAATATATTGATAGTAATTATGGAAGTAAATATGTAGCAGAAGATAGAGAAATATCATCTGGAACTAAGAAAATACAAGATGCACATGAGGCAATAAGACCTACAGATATTACACTATCACCAGTTATGGTAAAGGAACAATTATCAAGAGAACAATTTAGATTGTATCAATTAATATATAATAGATTTTTGGCTAGTAGAATGAAACCAGCGGTTTATGAAACAACAGCAGTGAAAATGTTAGCAGGTGATTATAAGTTCAGAGCGTCAGCATCTAAGTTGGTCTTTGATGGATTTATGTCAGTATATAGCGTTGATACAGAAAAAGAAGATAATAACAATAATTTATCAGGTATTGATAAAGGAGAACTCTTTAGTTTAGAGAACATAGATGGAAAACAACATTTTACTCAACCATCAGCACATTATACAGAAGCTCTATTGGTAAAGACGTTAGAAGAATTAGGGATAGGTAGACCGAGTACTTATGCGCCTACAATAACTACAATAATTGCGAGAAGATATGTTGTAAAAGAGAATAAGAACCTATATGTCAGTGAATTAGGTGAAGCTGTTAATAATATGATGAAGCAGGGATTTCCGGCAATTGTAGATGTTAACTTTACTGCGAATCTAGAGTCACTCCTTGATAAAATCGAAGAAGGTGTTATAGATTGGAAAACAGTAGTGCGTAATTTCTACCCAGATTTAGATATTGCTGTTAAAGCGGCAGAGAAAGAACTAGAATCAGTTAAGATTGAAGATGAAGTAACAGATGTTCCGTGTGATATTTGTGGAAAAATGATGGTAGTAAAATATGGACCTCATGGAAAATTCTTGGCTTGTCCTGGATTCCCAGAGTGTAGAAATACTAAACCTCACTTTGAAAAAGCAGGAGTTGATTGTCCTTTATGTGGGAAAGAAGTTGTTCTTAAGAAGACAAAAAAGGGAAGAAAATATTTTGGTTGTGAAGCTAATCCAGAATGTGAATTTATCTCTTGGCAGAAACCTTCTGATATAAAATGTAAAGAATGTGGTTCTTACATGGTTGAAAAAGGAAACAAACTATTATGTTCAAGTGATGGTTGCGGATATGTATGTGATAAGCCTAAAAAAGCAACACAGGAATAATTTGAATTTGTATGTAAATAATGTAATTTTAAGAAAAACACACAAGATATTGTGTGTTTTTTTGCAATTTTTTGATTTTTTAACAAATAACACACAAATTATAGTTGTTATTATGTACAAAATATGATAAAATAACACAAGTAATATGGGTCAAGAATAACCTAGGAGGGCGTCTATGAGTGTACAGTTGTTAGACAAGACTAGAAAAATTAATAAACTATTGCATAACAATAATTCACATATGGTTGTATTTAATGATATTTGTGAAGTTTTAAGTGAGATTCTTGAATCTAATATCCTTGTAATTAGTAAGAAGGGCAAGGTGTTAGGACTTAAGAATAGATCAGATATTCAGGAAATCAAAGAACTTATTGTTGACAACGTTGGTGGACACATAGATGGAATGCTTAATGAACGATTTTTGGGAGTATTATCTACAAAAGAGAATGTTAACCTAATGACTTTGGGGTTTGAGTTCGATAATATAAATAGTTATCAAGCAATTATCACTCCTATTGATATAGCAGGTGAACGTTTAGGAACAGTATTTATGTACAAGCAGAATAAGCAGTATGAGATAGACGACATTATATTAGGCGAATATGGAACAACTGTAGTGAGCTTAGAGATGATGAGATCAGTTAACGAGGAGAATGCAGAAGAGAGCCGTAAGATAGCAATTGTCAAATCGGCAATTAGCACATTGTCTTTCTCGGAGTTAGAAGCTATTACTCATATATTTGACGAATTGGATGGCAACGAGGGAATATTAGTTGCAAGTAAGATTGCTGATAGAGTGGGAATAACAAGATCAGTGATTGTTAATGCACTTCGAAAGTTTGAAAGCGCAGGCGTTATAGAATCTAGATCATCAGGAATGAAGGGAACATACATAAAAGTCCTTAATGATGTGATATTTGATGAACTTAAAAAATAGATAGATGTATTATCTAGACAGGGAAGTCTAGAATGTAACAAAAGGATTTGTGAGACACTCATAAGTCCTTTTGATGTGTCTAAGGATTGAATCAGTATATGGAAATAGAGTTTGATTTTACCACAAAGGAGGTAAATTATGATTAATTCAGGTATTTATAATTACATTAATGTATTGGATAAAGCAGCTGATGCAGCATATTCAAGAAATGAAGTGTTAAGTAATAATATTGCTAATGTTAATACACCTAATTACAAGAGAAAAGATGTTAGGTTTGATACTATGCTTCAAACAGCATTATCTGGAAGCGGAACTTTAGAAAAAAGAGTAGATGAGATGAATATGCATTTAGAAGATTTTAATGCCATGACTTATACTGATAGTTCATCTCTGTCATATAGATTAGATGGGAACAATGTTGATATTAATACAGAGTCGGCATATTTGGCTGAGAACCAGATTAGATATAATGCATTGGTTCAGCAAATGTCACAAGAGTTTGGAAGATACAAGAGTGTATTACAATAGATTATGTATAGGTAGTTAGGAGGAATCATTATGGGTCTATTTAGTGGAATGAATGTAAGTGCTACAGGAATGACAGCACAACAACTTAGAATGGATGTTATATCAGAGAATATAGCTAATGTTAATACTACTAGAGATGAGAATGGAAGTACTTATAGACGTAAGACGGTGGTGTTTAAAGAAGCTAATACAGTAGGATTTGATGATGTTTTTTATAATAGAATGGGTAAAGGTTATGATCCTAAGGGAGTTAAGGTAACACAAGTAGTAGAAGATCAATCAGATTTTAGATTAGTATATGATCCTACACACCCAGATGCTAATGAAGATGGATATGTTAGCTATCCGAATGTAGATACTGTTACAGAGATGACTAACTTGATTGATTCAAGTAGAGCATATGAAGCTTCTGCAACAGCGTTTAATGCAGGTAAGGCTATGGCTGTAAAGGGTTTAGATTTGATGAACTAGAATGATAAATAATGTGTAATATAGAGGAGAATGGTTATGGCTATTGCAGGTATTGGGCAAATTGATAGTTCGATTTTAGAGGGGATAAGTGGTTCGAAAGTAACTACTGATACAGGAAATGCATTTGACACCTTGGTGTCTTCGGCGCTTGATATGTATTCAGAAGCAAACACTTTGCAGAAGGAAGCAGAACAAGCAGAGATTAATTTTGCGTTAGGATATTCTGATAATACTCATGATTTAGCTCTAGCTCAACAAAAAGCTAATATATCTTTACAGTATACGGTTAAAGTAACCAATAAAGTTATAGAATCATACAAAGAGATAATGAATATGCAAATATAATTTATTTGATGGAGAAGGCACATGAATGATAGAGTGAAGGTACTTTTAGAACGTTTTTTAGAATTTTGGAATAAGTATACAAGTAAACAAAAAACAATGATAATATCTGTTGGGGCAGGTGTTGTTTTTGCGCTTGCGTTTTTAATATATATATTTGGACAAACAAAATATGAGACACTTACAACGTTTGAATCAACTAAAGATGCATCGGAAGCAACAGGCTATTTGAAAGATGCAGGAATAGCTTATGACGTTACAAGTGATGCGTTAACTATTAAGGTAGATAGTAATAAGGTTGCAGAAGCAAGGCTTGTATTAGGACAAAATGGTCTTGGAAATTCATCTTCAGATCCATATGAAGGATTGTTTGATACTGGATTTACAACAACAAGCTCGCAATGGAATCTTCAAGCAAAGATATCTTTGCAAAAAGAAATAATGGAGTCGATTAAAACTATAGAGGGTGTTAAGGAAGCGGTAGTAAGTATTAATGTACCTGATTCATCGAATAGTATATATAAGAGTGAAGAGCAATCATATGCAAGTATAATGTTGACTACTACAACGGATTTCTCGGAAAATAGTGTTGAAAGTATTGCAAGTTATGTAGCTAATAGATTAGCTTGTTCTAATACAGATAATATTAGAATAATGAATCAAACGGGTAAACTTTTGTTTGCAGGTAATTCAGGAATTAATTCCGCTACTAATTCATCATTTACAATAAAAGATATAGTAGTTAACGATATGGAAGCAAGTATTAGAAGATTGATTATTAACTCAGGTGTATATAATGATGCTGAAGTTGTAGCTAACTTAGATATTAATCTTGATGAGATAGAGGTTTTGAAAACAGAATATTATTCTAATGATGAAGACGAGACAGGACCTTTGGATAGCAAATACACTTATTCGGCAAACAATAGCGATGGTGTTGGTGGAGTTGTTGGTACTGATGCTAATGGCGAGGAAATCGTAGATTATAACATATATGATGATAATAGTGCTGAATCAGAAGTTACTGTAAATAGAATGGAATATAGTACAAGTTCAGAAGTTACAAGTACCAAGAAAGCAATTGGTACAATAAATAAAGATAATTCTTCAGTAGCAATAATCCTTAGTAAGTACGTATATTATGATGAAGCAGTAATGAAGAAAAATGGAGAATTGGCCGGAACTACTTTCGAGAAATTCCAAGCTGAGCATAGTGAAAAAACACCTATAGAAGTTTCAGCTGATATATATAGTATTGTACAGATGGCTACAGGAATCAGTAGTAGTAGTGGTATTACTATAGTGGCATATGAGATTCCAGTTTTTTATCCTAAGGAAACAACTTCAGTAACGAATGTTGTTAATATATTACCGTTAGTGTTAGCAGTATTGATAATAGCGTTATTGATATTCGTTGTAGTTAAGGGAATGAAGCCAGTAGAAGAGGTAGAGTTAGAACCAGAATTATCCGTAGAGGCGTTGCTAGCAACTACTAAAGAAAATCAAACTCTTGATGATATTGAATTTAGTGAAAAATCAGCAACTAGACAACAGATTGAGAAATTTGTTGATGAGAATCCATCAGCCGTAGCTCAATTGCTACGAAACTGGTTAAATGATGAATGGGAGTGATAAGGTATGGCAATGCATAATGATGAAATATCCGGAGTACAAAAAGCTGCAGTGTTACTTATATCACTTGGTCCAGAAAAGTCGGCTTCTGTATTCAAACATTTAAAAGAAGAAGAAATAGAACAATTAACATTGGAAATAGCTAATACTAGAAGTGTATTACCTGAAGTTAAAGAGCAAGTTATGGAAGAATTCTATGAAGTATGTCTTGCACAACAATATATTGCTGAAGGCGGTATAGGTTATGCAAAAGAATTGCTTGATAAAGCACTTGGTGAAGATAAGGCAAGAGATGTTATTGGTAGACTTACGGCATCGTTACAAGTTAGACCTTTTGAATTTGTTAGAAAAGCAGATGCTTCACAATTACTTAACTTTATTCAGGATGAACATCCACAAACAATAGCCCTTATATTGGCATATTTACCATCATCACAGGCGGCATCAGTGGTAGGAGCATTACCAACAGAAAAGCAAGCTGATGTAGCAAAACGTATTGCTATGATGGATAGAACAAGTCCTGATGTTATTAAAGAAGTTGAGGCAATACTTGAGAGAAAATTGTCATCACTTGTTAATCAAGATTACACTATTGTTGGTGGTGTTGATGCTATCGTTAACATACTTAATACTGTTGATAGAAGTACAGAAAAACATATTATGGAGAATCTTGAGATAGAAGAACCAGAATTAGCAGATGAGATCAGACGTAAGATGTTTGTATTTGAGGATATCTTAACTCTTGACAATAGAGCAATACAAACAGTTCTTCGTGAAGTTGACAATAATGAGCTTGCAATAGCACTTAAGAATACTAACGAAGATGTTCAAAAATGTATATTTGATAACTTGTCTTCACGTCTTGCAACTATGATACAAGAAGATATGGAATATATGGGACCTGTACGTCTTAAGGATGTTGAAGATGCACAGCAGAAGATTGTTAATATTATACGTAAATTAGAGGATTCAGGCGAGATTGTAATATCTCGTGGTGGAGGTGACGAAATAGTTGTCTAATTTGATAAAATCTAGTTTCGTTGCGTTTGCAAATAACGAAACATTAATAGTTGATACCAATAATCATAAAATTGTTAGAGAAATTGAAACAGCAAGCATTAAGAAAGATCCTAATGAGAATATTGACGATTTAGAGATAGAAGATATCTTAGGTGGATCTATAGAAGATGATGAAGATGAATCAATGCAAGAAGATTTCACTGAACTAATATTCGGAGAAGAACAAGAAGAGATTATACAACAATCTCCAGAGGAAATAGTAACAGAGGCTATAGATGAAGCAGCAAAGATATTGAATGATGCAAGAGAACAAGCAATTGTTATGTCACAAGAAGCTAAGGAAGACGGTTATAATCAAGGATATAATGATGGTATTGAAGCAGCAAATGAGGAAGCAACATTAATAAAACAACAGGCAAATGATGAATACGAAGCAGCAATGAATGCTATAACTGTCGAAAGAGAAAGTATGATAAAAGCAGTTGAAGAAGGCATTGTTGAGATAGCTTGTGGTTTAATAGAGAAGCTTACTGGAATTGTTGTTGAAGACAATAGTGAAGTGATGCTTTATATAATAAATAATGCTGTTAAGAACGTAGAGAACAGTAGGAATTTCATTATCAGAGTTAATGACGATGATTATGTAGAACTATCAGAAAGTAAGGATAAGATTTATGGGGCTCTTAATCCTAGTGTTACTATAGAACTTTTCGCAGATTCCAAATTGCAAGAAGGTCAATGTATTATTGAAACGGATAACGGATTAATAGATTGTAGTATAGATGTTCAGATTGCTAATATTACTACCGCACTTAAATTATTATCAAGAACATAGGTGATTATGTGGAGACATTCGATATTAATAAATATAGGGCATTATTAGGATTTGATAAAACATATGTAAATGAATTAGGAAAAGTGGCGAAGGTTGTAGGTCTTACTGTGGAATCAATTGGACCAACAGCTAATCTAAATGATTTGTGTGTAATCACATCCAAAGATGGAAAACAAAAAGTTATGGCTGAAGTGGTAGGATTTAGAGATAATCGTATACTACTCATGCCTTTTGATCACGTAGAAGGAATTGGCTTAGGCGCAACTGTGGAGAATACAGGTGAATCACTTAAGGTTTATGTCGGTGAAGATTTGTTAGGAAAGACTCTGGATGGATTAGGAAGACCAATGGATGGAAGTGAACTACAGTTGGAAAATGCATATCCAATAGAGGCTCAACCACCAGATCCTTTAGAGAGAAAAATAATAGATGAAGTCCTACCTCTAGGCGTTAAAGCTGTTGATGGGTTATTAACAATTGGAAAAGGACAGAGGATAGGTATATTTGCAGGCAGTGGTGTAGGTAAAAGTACATTGTTAGGAATGTTTGCTAGAAATACAAAAGCGGATATAAATGTAATTGCACTTATTGGAGAGCGTGGAAGAGAAGTTGGAGAATTTATTGAACGAGATTTAGGCGAAGAAGGAATTAAACGATCTGTATTAGTTATAGCTACATCTGATAAACCAGCACTTATCCGTAATAAAGCAGCTAAGACAGCAACAGCGATAGCGGAGTACTTTAGAGATCAAGGAAAAGATGTATTGTTGATGATGGATTCCCTTACTCGTTTTTCTATGGCACAGAGAGAGATTGGATTGGCTTCGGGTGAACCACCAGTAACAAGAGGATATCCGCCTTCTGTATATTCAGAGATGCCTAAATTGTTAGAGAGAGCTGGCAATGCTAAGGAAGGTTCGATTACTGGATTATATACTGTATTAGTAGATGGTGATGATTTTAATGAACCAATTACAGATACAGCTAGAGGTATTTTAGATGGACATATAATGTTATCAAGAAAATTAGGGCATAAGAATCATTATCCAGCAATAGATGTTTTACAAAGTATTTCTCGTTGTATGAGTCAAATAGCTTCGAGTGATCATAAAGGTGCATCAGGAAAATTAAAAAATGTTCTTGCAGTTTACAATGAAGCGGAAGATTTAATAAATATTGGAGCTTATAAATCAGGTTCTAATCCAGAGATTGATTATGCAATAAGTAAAATATCTCAGGTTAATCAGTTTTTAAAACAAGAAGTAGATGATAAATATTCATTTGAAGAAGAAGTAGATATGTTAAGTAATATATTTGTATAGCATAGGAGTAAAAAATGGCTAAGTTTTTTTATAGAATGCAAAACATATTGAATATCAAATATAAATTAGAAGAACAAGCTAAGCAAGAATACCGAGAGGTGCAAAATCGGCTTAATAGTGCAAATGACGTTTTGAACGATTTGATTTCACGTAAAAATTATTATATTGAAGAATATAAAAATCTTACTAGAAATGTCTTGAATGTATTAGAGATAGAGCAATGTAAAAATGCAATTCTGATTATGGAAGATAATATTAATGTTCAAAAAGAAAATATTAAGAAGATAGAAAAAGAGTTAGAACAATCTAGACAGAAGCTTAACAAAATAATGCAAGATAGAAAAGTTCATGAAAAGCTTAAAGAAAATCAGTTTGAAGAATTTTTGAAAGAAATAAATAACCAAGAGATGAAAGAAATTGATGAATTGGTTAGTTATAAATATAACGATTCAGAAGATGGTTCGGAGGAGTAGTATGGCTAAGAAAAAGACAGGTGATGAAGAAAAGAGTGGAAGTAAGATATTATCAGGAATAATAGTTTTCTTGATAATTATTGTATGGCTAGTTGTATTAGCACTACTCGTTAAATTTGATGTAGGTAACTTTGGAAGCAATGTACTTAGACCAGTTCTTAAAGACGTTCCTATAATAAATAAAATATTACCAGCGGCAAGTGAAGATGAATTAGTGAAAGAATCAGATTATGAATTTTCTACCATGTCTCAAGCTTTGGCAAGAATCAAAGAATTAGAGGGTGAAAATTCAGAATATAGAACTCAGATAGATGAATTAACAGAGCAAGTTGGCGATCAAACCAATGAAATATCACGATTAAAGGTGTTTGAGAGTAATCAACAAGAGTTTCAAACTGCAAAAGATCAATTTTATTCAGAAATAGTCTATGGAAATAGTGCCCCATCGACCGATAAATATATTGAGTGGTATAACAAGATAGATAAATCTAATGCAGAACTTATATATAGACAGATATTAGGTAATCAAAAAGTTGATGATGATGTCAAAGAATTAGCAAAAAGTTATGCGGCTATGAAACCTGCTGAAGCAGCAAAGATACTAGAAGAGATGCCCAATAATTTAGATACGGTGGCAAAGATATTATCGGCAATGTCAGCAGAAGAGAGAGGAAATATATTAGGCAAGATGGATTCGCAATTTGCGGCCAACGTTACAAAAAAACTTATGCCTTAATATAGAGTGTACTATTATTATTTAGTACAAACAAAATGAGTGAAAGGAGGAAAGATTATGGTAGTATCCCAAACAACAGGGTTTGATAGTAAAATTTCAAATTTAACAGGTAATAGTGGTAAGAAAGTTAAGGATTCAAAAGAAAGTATATCAGAAGATTTTGTAAGCTTTTTGAGCGTTAATACCAAGGAAGAACAAAGTGTGAAAACAAAATCAAAAGAAGATACAAATAGCACTAGTGTTGATTCATCAGATGAAGGTTATTATTACAAAGAGAAGAATTCTAACAATGTTATTACGAAGAAAGAAGTTGGAGATAATAAGTTCGATAACACTAAGGTATCGGATGATGCAGTAGAAGATGAAGAGATGGATTTAGAAACTCTTGAAGCTATAGCGGCAGCTTTACAAAATTCGATAACTAGCATACTAGATATTTCGGTGGAAGATTTAGAAAATATGCTATCTGATATGGGATTAGAGATGACAGATCTTATTGATAAGGAAAATTTAGTAGATTTTATTTTGAATTTTAGCGGTGCTGAGAAAATAGATCTTATAACCAATGAGGAATTAGCAAAGACAGTAAATCAATTATCTCAAAATCTAGATCAGATTGTAAAATTATTTGATTCACAGGATGTAGAAGATGTAGATTTTCTTCAAAATATGAAGGATATGCTAGGGTCATCAGACAAAGTTGCATATAGTAAAGTTGATAATGAAGGCGCACTTAACGAGGAAGATTCAAGTGATACAAATATAAGAGTATCAATTGATAAAACATCTGTATTGAGCAAAATTGATGATGAAAGTAATAAACCATTTAGTAAAAACATGGGTGAAGAATCAAAAAAAGAATCAAAAGAGCACATGTTTACACATGAAGAAGTAGCAAATGACATAGTTAATAATCTTAATCGATTTGTTTCAGAAGTAGAGATGGTAGAGAATTCATTTGGTGAAGAAGTAAGTTCTGCTGATATTCTTAATCAACTTATCGATAATATTAAAGTTAATATTAATAAAGATACAACAAGTATGGAACTTCAACTATATCCAGAACATCTTGGTAAGATACAGATACAAGTATCAACAAAAGATGGAATGGTTACAGCAAGTATTGTAGCAGAAAATGAAGCTGCTAAAAATGCTATTGAGAGTGGATTATCAAATCTAAAAGAAGTATTTAATAATCAAGAATTAAAAGTTGAAGCGGTAGAGGTAAGTGTTGCTACAACAGGATTTGATCAACAAAGAGATGGCAATACAAATGATTCAGAAGATGCAAGTCAAACAAAATCTAGTAGACGTATTAATTTAAATGATTTAGATAGTATTGAAGATTTAGATGAGAATGAAGAACTAGAAGTTGAGATGATGCAAGCATCAGGAAATAGTGTAAGCTATCAAGCATAGTTAGAAGGAGGAATTAAGATGGGCGTAACAGGAATAGATACAACGGCAGCGAGTAAATATGCAAGTTCAACAAAAAGTAATGATAGTAGTGCTTTAGATAAGGATGCATTTCTACAATTACTTGTTACACAAATGCAACATCAAGATCCGTTGCAGCCAGAATCAAATACAGAATACATGTCTCAATTAGCACAATTTTCATCATTAGAGGCAATGAATAACTTGAATTCAACAACAACTAATAATCAAGCGCTTAATTTAGCTGGTCAATACGTAATTGTTAATAAAACAGATTCATCTGGTGGTATAACTCAAATTAGTGGATTGGTAGATTATGTAACAATAAGTAATGGTAAAGCGTTATTATCAATAAATGATATATATTATTCGATTGATGATTTAGATTCAGTTGTAAGTATGGATTATTTGGAATACTTAGCTAAATTAGAAGATACAGCAGCTACAGATTCAGATGATAATACATCAGGCGATGATGCAACTACTACAGAGTAATAGTTGGTAGATTGAATAGGAGAGATGATTATGAATGGAATCGATAATCATATTTATTCTCTTGAACAAGCTGCAAATCAGTATTTAACTCAGAAGAAAGAAGTTATTAATGATAATAGCAATCAGCTATCCTTTGATGAAATATTTAACAATAAGTCAAACATAAACTCGGATAATAAACTTGTATTTTCAAAACATGCAAACGAAAGATTAGAGAGTAGAAATATTAATTTGACGGAAGGCCAAGTTGAGAGACTTAATGAAGGAGTAGCACAAGCTAGAGAAAAAAGTATAAATGAATCATTAGTAATGATGGATAATTTAGCATTTATAGTTAGCATTAATAACAATACAGTTATAACTGCACTTGATCAAGACAGTAGTGATAACAAGATTTTTACAAATATTGATGGAGCCGTAATAGTATAGCTGGACCTACGGGAAGCTATTTATCTTCGAATGACAGAGAGGATAGGCATACGGACAATTTTAAGGAGGTCGTTTATTATGATGAGATCATTATATTCTGGTGTAGCAGGTCTTAAAACTCACCAGACAAAAATGGATGTAATAGGTAACAATATAGCAAATGTTAATACAGTTGGATTTAAAGCAAGTTCAGTATTATTTAAAGAGGTATTATACCAAACAACTCAAAGTGCGACAGGTTCAAATGCATCAACAGGTACTGGTGGTACTAATGCTAGACAAATAGGTTTAGGATCAGGTGTAGCAGCAATTAAGAGTAATATGACAGCTCAAGGTTCTGCACAAAGTACAAATAACCCATACGATTTAATGCTGAATTCAGATTCATTCTTCATTGTTAGTAGAGATGGTGTTAACTACTTCACAAAAGTAGGTTCATTTGATACAGATGAAGCTGGTAACTTAGTTACAGGTGCAGGTGATTTGGTTATGGGATGGAGGGTTGATCCTGAAAATCCTACACAAATTAAAAAAGATACAGTATCAGCTCTTAAAATAGAATCGATAGAAAATAAATATTCTGAACCAGAGATGACAACTAAGACGTATTTTAGTGGTAATATTGATAGAACAGATCCTGATCTTCAATCAGCAACAGGTGCTACAAGAACTGTAACAATTTTTGATAATCTTGGTTATAGCTATACAGCAAAGATGAAGATTACAATGGATGCTACGGATACAAGTAAGTACTATGCAGAATTAGTTTCTATTACAGATAAGGATAATGTAGATATATTAGAAAGTGGAGATTATTCAGCAACATTTGGAGCTGATCCAGCAGTATTACAATTCGATAAAGATACAGGTGAATTTGTGAGTATTGATGGTGGTAAAAGTATTCAATTAACAATTACTCCAAATGGAACTAATGGAAATATTTTTGCTACTGCTGATAATGCTTCAATAGATATGGATTTCTCAAATGTTAAGAATTACGCTGAGAATGGTAAATCAACTGTAACTTGGTTGAGAGGTGGTACTGATAAGACAGGTTCAGGTAGAACTAAAGGAACTTTATCAGATGTAAGTATCGGTACAGATGGTAAAATCTATGGTGTATATAATAACGGTGTAACAAAATTATTAGGACAAATAGCAGTTGCACAATTTACTAATCCAGCTGGTCTAGAGGCCATTGGTGGAAGTTTATATCAAGCAACACAGAACTCGGGAGATTTTGATGGAATAGGTCAAGAAGTTACATCTTCTGGTGGAAGCATGACTCAAGGTGTACTTGAAATGTCTAACGTTGATTTATCAGCAGAATTTACAGACATGATAGTTACACAAAGAGGTTTCCAAGCTAATTCAAGAATTATCACAACATCAGATTCACTATTAGAAGAACTTGTAAATCTTAAGAGATAAATAAAGTAAGTATTTGATTGTGGCAGCCTATTAAGACTGTCACAATCAATTTGTGTTTAAATAAGACCTGAATTGTTGGAAATAGGGGGGATTTGTTAATGATTGAATTAACTAAAATAAATAACGTGAAAATTACAGTAAATTCTGATATAATAGAAGTTGTTGAAGAAACACCAGACACAGTCATAACTCTTACTACAGGAAAGAAGATAATTGTAAAAGAGAGTAGACAAGAAGTGTCAAATTTAGTAATATCATATAGACGAAATATTTTTTCGGACATCATTAGTAGTGTGAGGTGAGATAAATGGATATAGCATCAATTATAGGACTTGTTTTAGCGGCAGGATTAATGGTATTTGGTATGCTTAATAGTCCAGCAGGCGTTGCTGGTATGGGAAGTTTTTGGGATCCGCCATCAGTACTTATTACTTTCGGTGGAGCTTTTGGTTCCGTTCTTGCAGGTTGTACGATGCAAGGATTTATAACAGGAATGAAATCATTTTTATTAATATTTAAGTTACCTAATAATAATGAGGCAGATACAATTAAAACAATTATCGATTTATCCAATGTTGCTCGTAAAGAGGGATTATTAGCGTTAGAAGAATCTGCTAATAGTTTAGAAGATGAATTTATGAGAAAGGGTATTTTATTAATAGTAGATGGAACTGATCCAGAATTAGTTAGAAATATATTAGAGACAGAATTAGTTAATATTGATACAAGACATCAAGCTAATGTTGGTTTTTGGAAAAATGTTGGTGCTATGGGACCTGCATGGGGTATGATTGGTACTCTTATAGGTCTTGTTCTCATGCTTAAAGACTTATCAGATCCAGATTCTATTGGTCCTAATATGGCAACTGCATTAATAACTACATTTTATGGTTCTGTTCTTGCAAACTGGGTATGTACACCAGTGTTTACTAAGTTATCAGCTTATAATGATGCTGAGATAATGATGAAAGAGGTTATGATAGAAGGATTGTTATCTATTCAAGCAGGTGAGAATCCAAGAGTTATAGAAGAAAAACTTAAGTCTTTCTTAGATCCTAAAACCAGAGCGAAGTTATCTGAGGGTGGTGAAGAATAATGGCAAAGAGAAAAGAACAACCACCAGACGAGGGCGCACCAGCATGGATGGCAACGTTTAGTGACTTAATGAACTTATTGCTATGTTTCTTCGTATTATTGTTTGCGAGCTCTTCTGTGGATGAAGGTAAACTGCAGAAAATAGCAGCCTCGTTTGAAAGTATGAGTTTTAGTATATTTCCAACAGGCGAAGTTGCATTAGTAGAAGGTATGATTATATCAGGAGGAGTTACACAACTTCCAGGTATAGAATCCTTGTTAGAGTATGTAGGAAAAGCATCAGAAGCTACTGGTGATCAGATAGATCAAAAGACAACAGGAAGTGAAGATGAAAAAGATACAAATGAGAGTGCTGATACGTCTATAGAAGAGATGTTAGAGCAGATGGAAGCAGAAGGATTAGAACAATCTGAACAGATGTATGAGGACATATCAGATATAGTTGAATCCTACAGCATAGATGATAAGGTTGTAATAGATTACAATTCGCAATATGTACAATTAGACTTGAATGGAGCAATTTTATTTGATAGTGGTAAAGCTGAACTAAAGGATGAAGCAAAAGGTCTTATGCAAAAAGTTGCCAGTATACTTGTAAAGTATAAGGATTGTATAATTGAGATAGAAGGACATACAGATAATGTTCCTATGAAGAGTAGCAAATATGATGGTAATAGAATGCTATCTACAGCTAGAGCTAATGAAGTATATGAATATATAATAAAACAAGAGAATTTTATTGATAGTAATATTAAATTAGCAGGCTATGGTGAGAGTAGACCAGTGGAATCTAATGATACTGCCGAAGGTAGGGCAAAAAACCGTAGAGTAGTTATTAAGATATATAATCAGTTAAGAACTGAGCAAGTATTAGAATAGAGACATATAGAAAGGAATATTCCCTATGAAAAAAAATCTAATATCAGTAGTAATTTTAGCGTTATGTATAATTAATCTTGTGCTTAATGCAATAATAATATTTGTATGTATGCCATCGGCAACAAAGACAAATAAATTAATAACAGAAATATCTTCTATATTGAACTTGGAATTAGAGAAACAAGAAGATAAGCCAACAGTAAGCATAAAAGACATTGCTACCTATAACATAGAAAAAGCACAGGTAGTTAATCTTAAGAATGATGGAAGCGGAGATTCTCGTTATGTCCAAGTAGCGATTGCTTTATCGCTAGATAGTTCTTCTAAAGATTATGAGGTGGTTAATGAAAAACTTCCTAATTTGGAGGGATCTATATCTAATGATGTTAGAGATGTTATCTCAACATATACTTATGCGGAGATAACTGATTTGGAGATACAAGCTCAAGCGAAGGAAGAGATTCTTAGAAAATTACAAGAGCGTTTCCAGACAGAGAGTATATATAGTGTAGATTTTAGTACTTTTACTACACAATAAGAATGTGCTAGAGTATGTAACTTGGGAGGTGAGTAAGTATGGCAGATGTATTATCTCAAAATGAGATAGATAATTTGCTCAAACAGTTAAGTACAGGCGAATTAGATATGGAAGAGATTAACGAAGGGCCTGCTGTTAAAATAAAAGAATATGATTTCGCTAGACCTGCTAAGTTTTCAAAAGAACACTTACGTACCCTAGAAATTATCTTTGAACATTTTGGAAGATTAGTATCTAGTAACTTGCCTGCTTATTTGAGGAAAAATGTTCAAATAGATGTTATGAACTCAGAATCTGTTACTTACTTAGAATTTTCAAATGCATTGGCTAATCCAGTGTTGCTAGGTATAGTTGGATTTGCACCGCTAAAAGGAAATATTATTATTGAATTAGCAGAGAACATTGGTTATGTAATAGTCGATAGAATGTTAGGTGGTAAGGGAGAGCCTCTAGAAAAAACAAGAGATTTTTCAGAAATAGAGTTAAGTATATTAGAGAGAATATTTACGATTATAGTTAATTTACTCCGAGAACCATGGAAAAATGTTGTTGAATTAGAACCTAGACTAGAGAGAATAGAAACAAATTCTCAATTTGCACAAATTATTTCGCCTAGTGAGATGATAGCGATTGTTACTATAAATGTTACAATCGGTAATGTTGAAGGTTTGATGAATATATGTCTTCCTTTTATTACATTAGAGGATATAATGGATAAACTTAATACAAAATATTGGTTTTCTACAATGCAAGATAGAGATGAAGCATCATATAGTGATGTTATTGAAACAGCAATTTCAAGAGCGCAAATACCTGTTAAGTCTATATTAGGTAATAGCAATATTTCAGTAATGGACTTTGTAAATATACAGGTTGGTGATATAATTAAATTAAACAAAGATGTTAATGAAGAATTAGATGTATATGTAGGTAATATTAAGAAATTCAAGGCCTTGCCTGGTTCTTCAACAGAGAATTACGCGGTTAAGGTAACAGAAATAATTAGAGAGGAGTAGAGTATATGGATGGAATGTTATCACAAGAAGAGATAAATGCCTTACTTGGTGGTATGAGTACCGATGATTCAAATGATGACCCTGTTGGCGTTGAAGAATCGTTGTCCGATGAAGAGAAAGATGCCATTGGCGAAATATCAAATATATGTATGGGAACTGCAGCAACCACCCTTTATTCTCTAGTTAATCAAAAAGTTGTAATTACAACTCCTGATGTTACTTTATGTAAGTGGGAAGATATAACAGCAGAATATGAAAAACCTTGTGTGTTTATAAATATTTCATATAGAGAAGGTATTGAAGGTAATAATATCTTGATTCTAAAGGAAGATGATGTTAAAGTAATAACAGATTTAATGATGGGTGGAGATGGTACAAATCTAATAGATGAATTGTCAGATTTGCATTTAAGTGCTATTTCAGAAGCGATGAATCAAATGATGGGTTCAGCTGCAACATCAATGTCATCTATGCTTGAAAAGAAGATAGATATATCGCCACCAGAGGCAGATTTAATAGATATGTCTTTAGAAAATGATAGCCATATGGGTGATGAATTCAAGAATAAGAGTTTTGTAAAAGTTTTATTCAAGATGGAAATAGGTGATTTGGTAGATAGTAATATAATGCAGTTGTATCCTATCGAGTTAGCAAAGGACTTGTATAATAAGTTTAATAATACAAGGGAAGAGGAAGAACAACCTGCTAATAATGCTACACAACAATCAGCTGCTTCTAATGTGAATCAACCAGCTATGAATAGTGGGCAACCTATGATGCACCAACCTATGATGCAACAACAACCTATGATGCAACAACCTATGATGCAGCAACCTATGATGGGACAACCTATGAATGGGCAAATGCAGTATGGATACAATAACCAACCTATGCAGGATGTTAATGTACAACCAGTACAATTCCAGGCATTTAATGCAGGTTATAATCCGATGTCGCAGCAAGAGAACATAGAATTAATTATGGATGTTCCTTTGGAAGTAACTGCTGAATTAGGAAGAACTAATAAGTCTATAAAAGAGATATTAGAGTTAGCACCTGGAACAATAATAGAATTAGACAAGATTGCTGGTGAACCAATAGACGTTTTAGTTAATGGTAAGCTTGTGGCAAAGGGAGAAGTTGTTGTTATAGAAGAGAGTTTTGGTATTAGGGTAACAGAAATTATAAAAGATAAAATATAAAATATAATGATGAAACGGAGAGGATATTATGGCAAAGAATATTTTAATTTGTGATGATGCAGCTTTTATGAGAATGATGATAAAAGATATTTTAGTAAAGAATGGATATAATATAGTAGGAGAGGCAGAAAATGGTTTGAAGGCTGTAGAGAAATATTCAGATACAAAACCTGATTTAGTACTTATGGATATCACCATGCCTGAGATGGATGGTATACAAGCTCTTAAGAAAATCAAAGAGATGGATCCTAATGCAAGTGTTGTTATGTGTTCAGCAATGGGTCAACAAGCTATGGTTATTGAATCAATTCAATCAGGAGCAAGAGATTTTATTGTTAAACCATTTCAACCAAATCGTGTATTAGAAGCAGTGGCTAAGGTATTTGCATAATGATGATATATTGTGTTGCTGATAATAGTTCATGGTTGGAAAGTCTTGTTCAATTAATTTGCACCATTCTAATATTTATTTTTGTTGTTGCTCTAGCATACTTTGCAGCAAGAGTTGCGGGTAGTTTTCAATCGAACATTGCAACAAAACAAACAAATATTAAGATAATAGAGACATACAGAATTACTAATAATAAGTTTATTCAAATTGTAAAATTAGGTGACAAATACGTTGCGTTAGGTGTAGGCAAGGATGAAGTTAATCTTATAGCTGAATTAAACCCTGACTCTATAAATGATATGCAGTCACCTCTTACTACTAAGATTGACTTTAAAGATGTACTTGCAAAGATAAGAAAAGATAACAACAATAAAGAGTAGAGTAGGTCTTATTAATGAAATTATTAAATAGCAAAGACAAGGATTTTTTTGAAGATCCTCGCAAGAATAAAAATAGACAAAAGAAAATAAAGAGATTTATTGTAGCTTATGTTATTACTTTTATGCTTTTAGTGTTTGGCACAAATGCAATGGCTACAACAACAGATGAGATGGGAGCAGGAGAATCAGCTTCTACATTTGGAATCTCTATTGATACTAATAATGATGAGGGAACTATAGCAGGAACCCTACAGATGTTTTTAGTTATTACTGTAATTTCAATAGCTCCATCAATCCTTGTTATGATGACGTCGTTTACGAGAATAGTTGTTGTATTGCATTTCGTTAGAAGTGCAATAGGAACACAAACGTCACCACCCAATAATGTTTTGATAGGGCTATCATTGTTTTTGACGTTATTTATAATGACACCTGTGTTTTCTAGAGTGAATGAAGATGCTTTAAAGCCTTTTACTGAAGCTGAGATTACACAAGAAGAAGCTCTTGAGCGATGTATGGTTCCTATGAGGGAATTTATGCTTAATCAGACTAAAGAGCAAGATTTAAGATTGTTTATGGATATAGCAAATATAGAATCTGTAGATACACTAGATGATATACCAACAAATGTAATAATACCTTCGTTTATTATTAGCGAATTGCGAGCTGCATTTATAATAGGATTTTTAATATACATTCCATTTATTATAATTGATATGGTTGTTGCATCTACGCTTATGTCGATGGGTATGATGATGTTACCACCAACAACAATATCTATGCCATTTAAGATATTATTATTTATATTGGCAGATGGTTGGAATCTGGTTATTGGTCAAGTAGTTAAATCATTTAACATGTGAGGTGATATAGTATGGAAGCCACGGTAGTTATAGACATTACAAGAGAGGCGTTGTGGTTAATAATTAAATGCTCTGCACCGTTACTTATAGTTTCTTTGGTAGTGGGATTGATTATTAGTATTTTTCAGACTATAACATCTATTCAAGAGCAAACATTAACTTTTGTTCCTAAAATATTGGCAGTGTTTATAACATTGATGATATGTGGATCTTGGATAATGAATTGTATAGTAGAATTTATGACGGCGCTTTTTAATAATTTTAGTCAATACGTAAATGGGTGAGGTAGAATATGGTAAGTACTTCATTTTCGGTATATCATTTAGAATATTACATGATGATATTTGCACGTATTGCTGGAACATTAAGTTTGGCGCCTATTTTTGGTCATAAGTCTGTTCCCGTAAGAGTAAGGTTGTTTTTGGCGCTAGCTATAACAATGGTAGTAGTATCTGTTAGACCTTATACGCCTTTGGATTATACTACGATATTGGGATTCACAGCTATATTAGTAAAGGAATTAGTAGTAGGGTTAACAATAGGTTTCTTAGCAAGTGCTACGATGAATATAATAGCAATGGCAGGTGAATTTATAGATAGAGAAATTGGATTCTCGATGGTATCCAATTTTGATCCGACTGTAAATAATAGTATAACAATAACAGCAGAATTATATAATTATACAATATTGTTAATTCTGTTATGTTCAAATCTACATTACTTTTTTATTACAGCAGTTGTGGATTCGTTTAATGTAATACCGATTGGAAAAGCAATTTTTGATTCAGATGCAATGTATAGCATTGCCTTAGAATATATAACTCAATATTTTATAATAGCATTAAGAATTAGTTTGCCAATGTTTGTATCTATTTTATTACTGAATGTTATTTTGGGAATATTGGCTAAGGTTGCACCTCAGATGAATATGTTTGTTATAGGTATGCAACTTAAAGTATTAGCTGGTTTATTTGTGGTATTGGCAACGATAGGATTTTTACCGAATATAACAGATTTGTTATTTACCGAAGTTAAAGATGTTATTTATCAGGCGATAAGGAGTATGTATTAATTATGTATGATGATCAACTAATGAAATATAATCTTCAATTCTTCGCTAAAGAAGGACCTGGTGGAGAGAAAACAGAAGATGCAACTTCTAAGAAGCTATCAGATTCTAGAAAAGAAGGTCAGGTAGCTAAGAGTGCTGAGATTAGCATGGCTATTACGTTGTTGGCATTATTTGTTACTATGAAAATATTTATGGGATTCATAGGAGAGAGATTTTTAAAGACATTCTCAAGGTTCTATCAATTAATTCCTAGATTTGCTGATGAAGGTATGAATATAACTAATACGCAGGGATTAATAAATCAAGTAATTATTGAAACGGGTATTATATTAGCACCATTTCTATTGATTGGATTTGCAGCGGCATTTTTATCGAATATAATTCAGTTTAAATGGGAAGTTACAGCTAAACCTATGATGCCTAAATTAAATAAATTAAACCCTATAAGTGGATTCAAGAGGATGTTTTCGATGAATTCAGTTATGCAATTAGTCAAATCAATACTAAAAGTGGTTGTTATAAGTTATGTGGTATATGATACCATATCAAATCAGGCAGGAGTGCTATATACTTTATATGATGTAACACTTAATAATGCGTTAATGATATTGTTTGACTTGATAATTTCTTTAGGAATTAAGATAAGTATTTTGATGCTTGCTATAGGTTTAGTTGATTTCTTATATCAGAAATGGAAATTCAAGCAAGACAATAAGATGACAAAACAAGAAGTTAAAGATGAATATAAAAATACAGAGGGAGATCCTAAGGTAAAAGGACAACAAAAGCAAAGAATGATGCAAGCTGCTCAACGAAGAATGATGAGTAGTATACCAGAAGCAGATGTTGTTATTACCAATCCGACTCATTTTGCGGTTGCTTTACAATATGAGCCAGGAACAGGAAGTGCTCCTAAGGTAGTTGCCAAGGGTGCTGATTTCTTAGCCTCTAAGATAAAGGATATTGCGCGAGAAAATAGCGTTGAGATAGTAGAAGATAAAAAATTAGCCAGAATGTTATATTATAACGTTAATATAGGTGAAGAGATTCCTGGGGAATTATACAAGTCGGTTGCGGAGATTATCGCATATGTATATCAGTTGAAAAATAAGGTTGTATAATATTTTCTACATATAAAGCTAGTATATACTTAGAGTATATGTAAGTAAATATAGAGATTTACACAAGTTATAGGATTTTATAGAGAACTATAAAGATGAAAGGAGTAGAGAATTGTGAAGAGAAATGATTTATTTATTGGATTATATATATTAGCAGCTATTCTTTTCTTTATTATTCCTATTTCTGATATTTTATTAGATTTATTAATTACACTTAATTTGATGGTGGCGTTAATAATATTATTTAATTGTCTATATGCAAAAGAAACTCTAGATATGTCAGGGTTTCCATCAATGCTATTGTTTACAACATTATTTAGAATTTCTCTAAATGTATCATCGACTAGATTGATACTTTCTACAGGTAATCCAGGTGTAGTAGTAGAGACTTTCGGACAATTTGTAGGTGGAGGAAATCTTATTATTGGATTCATCATATTTATTGTATTAGTTATAGTACAGATGATGGTTATCAATAAAGGTTCAGAAAGAGTATCGGAAGTAACAGCAAGATTTACTCTTGATGCAATGCCGGGTAAACAGATGGCAATTGATGCTGATTTGAATACAGGCGCAATTGATGATAAAGAAGCTAGAAGAAGAAGAGAGAAAATACAGCAAGAAGCATCATTTTTCGGTTCCATGGATGGTGCTACTAAGTACGTTAAGGGAGATGCTATAGCTGGATTGATTATTACAGCTATTAACCTTATTGGTGGTATAGTAATGGGTGTTATGCTGAGTGGAATGGAGTTAACAGAAGCCCTTCAAAGATACACTATACTAACAATAGGAGATGGTTTGGTTTCACAGATTCCATCTATGCTTATATCATTAGCAACAGGTATATTAGTTACAAAGGCTTCTAAGGAAGTTGATATTGGCGATTTGGTTATGGGTCAATTGTTTAAATTACCAAAGGTTCTATATATGGTTGGCGGTACTTTGTGTTTATTAGGTATAGCTACACCACTTAGGGCGAGATTGCCTATATATTTAGGTTTAGGTTTAGGAATTATAGTATTAGGAAGAATGATTAGTACTAAGGAAGAAGAACAGGCTATAATTGAAGAAGTTGAAGAAGAAGAGGTTCAAGCTGAAGAGATTAGAAGACATGAAAATGTTAATTCGTTATTACAGGTTGACCCTATTGAATTAGAATTTGGATATGGAATAATACCTCTTGCAGATGTAAATCAAGGCGGAGATTTATTAGATAGAGTAGTAATGATACGTAGGCAGATTGCACTGGAAGTTGGTGCAGTAGTACCTATAATTCGTTTGAGAGATAATATACAACTTAATCCTAATCAGTATATTATTAAGATAAAGGGAATTCAAGTAAGTGAAGGCGAGATATTGTTCGATCATTATATGGCAATGAATCCGGGATATGTAGAAGAAGAGATTACTGGTATCCCTACATTTGAACCATCATTTCACTTGCCAGCGATATGGATAACAGAGTCGCAAAGAGAGAGAGCAGAGTCTCTAGGATATACAGTTGTAGATCCGCCATCAATAATTGCAACTCACCTTACAGAGATTATTAAGAGTCATTTGGATGAGTTGCTTACTAGACAAGATGTTCAGAATCTTATTAATAATATTAAAGAGAATAATACAACCTTGGTGGATGAACTTGTGCCTAAGTTGTTAGGAGTTGGTGAGATTCAGAAAGTATTACAGAATTTACTTAGTGAAGGAATATCAATTAGGGATCTAGTAACAATCTTTGAAACGTTAGCTGATCATGCGGCAACTACAAGGGATACAGATGTATTAACTGAGTATACTAGACAAAGTTTGAAACGAGCTATTTCTGGTAAGTTCTTCTCAAGTAGAGAAATGACAAGTGTTATTACATTAGATCCTGTGGTTGAACAAGAGATAATGAATTCAGTAAAACAGACAGAGCAAGGGGCATATATAACCCTAGATCCAGCAAAGACTAAGAAAGTATTGAAATCTGTTGAAGAAGAAGTTGCTAAACTAGAGAATATGGGTAAGAATCCTATAATAATAACTTCGCCTATTGTTAGAATGTATTTTAAAAAGTTAACATTAGATTATTTTAGGGATTTAGTAGTGATTTCGTACAATGAGATTGATTCCAATATAGAATTACAATCAGTGGGGATGGTGACGATAAGTGATAATTAAAAAATACCAAGCAGATTCGGAAAAAGAAGCAATACTGATGGCGAAAGAAGATTTAGGTAAAGATGCAATTGTCATGAATATAAAAACTGTAAAATCTAAGGGAATTAGAAAATTATTTTCTAAGACTAAAGTAGAGGTTACGGCTGCGATTGATGAGAATTTACCTTTGAGGGCTACTGCAGATAGTAGTGTCAAAGAACCAATTAAATCAGTTAACGAAGATAATAACTCAGCGATAGAGGAGAAGTTAAACAGTTTAGCTCAGTTGCTTGAGAATCAGATGAATACATCTAAGAAAGACGTTGAAAATAAGATTAACATTGAGAATCATATAGATAGTGAAGGTATGATAATTGATGATAATAAGTTGGTTGATCTTGTATTTGAGCAACTTGTAAATAATGAGGTGTCATTAGAACATGCAAGAGCTATTATTGATGAATTAGATGATAGATGTAAAAAAGGTGAATTGGATGATTTGCTAGCAAGTATATACCAAAAGATTATATTAAAATTAGGTGAAGCAGTAACAATTACCTTAGAGAAGAATAAACCTAACGTAGTATGTTTTGTTGGACCAACTGGAGTTGGAAAAACAACTACAATAGCGAAAATTGCTTCTAAATTCAAACTAGAAGAGAAGAAGAAAGTAGCTATTATTACAGCAGATACGTATAGAATTGCAGCGGTAGAACAAATAAAGACTTATGCTAATATATTAACTATTCCAGTGGAGGTAGTATACGAAGCAAAAGATTTGAATGCAGCAATTGCCAAGTATAGTAATTATGACTTAGTACTAATAGATACAGCAGGACGCTCACATAGAAATATGGAACAGTTTAACGATGCAAAAAAACTATTAGAGGCTATAGATGATTATAAAAAGCAAGTGTATTTAGTTATAAGTGCGACTACAAAATATAACGATTTAAGTAAAATTGCAAGAGCATACAAAGAAATAACAGATTACAATTTAATATTTACCAAATTGGATGAAACTAGCTCTTATGGTAATATATTAAATATAAAGATGGATACAAAGGTTCCATTGTCGTATGTGACATTTGGGCAGGGTGTACCTGAAGATATTAGTGAGCTTAATTCTCAAAATATTGCGAAGCAATTGTTAGGAGGTGGCGAATAATGGATCAGGCACAAAAATTAAGAGAAAAAGTTAGTCAGATTAACATTTCACAACCGAGTAATACTAGGGTTATTGCAATTACAAGTGGAAAAGGTGGAGTTGGAAAGACTAGTTTGTCAGTTAATATGGCGATACAATTACAGAAGCAAGGTAAAAGAGTTATTATAATAGATGCAGACTTTGGATTGGCAAATGTAGAGGTAATGTTTGGTATAAGACCTAATTATAATTTGTCAGATCTTATATATAATAATAAATCAGTAGAAGATATTATTACAGAAGGTCCAGAAGGTGTTAGTTTCATTTCAGGCGGATCGGGGGTTCAAGATTTAGTTAATCTTGACAAAAATAATATTAAGTTACTTATATCAAAACTTGCAAAGTTAGATATGCTATATGATATTGTTATGATTGATACAGGAGCAGGAATTGCAGATTCTGTATTGGAATTTGTTATATCTAGTCCGGAGGTAATTGTAGTAGTAACTCCAGAACCTACATCAATAACAGATGCATATTCATTGTTAAAAGCGGTTAATAGGAAAAAAGAGTTTAAGTCTACGGAGAAATCAATAAAGGTTATATCCAATAGAGTAGCT
Organism: Lachnospiraceae bacterium; assembly: GCA_031556525.1. GTDB lineage: Bacteria > Bacillota > Clostridia > Lachnospirales > Lachnospiraceae > JAVBSN01. Next base: position 16,059 of record JAVBSS010000013.1, on the reverse strand, counting down.
GATGAGGCAGAGGGAATAGAGATATTTAATAAACTTAGCATAGTAGTATCTAAGTTTTTAAATGTAGATTTGGAATATCTAGGATATATAATACAAGGCAAAGAGGCATCTAAAGCTGTTATAGAACAGAAACCTATAACATTGTCATATCCTAATAGTGGTATTTCAAAATGTTGTATTAGTCTTTCAGAAAAATTAATTAGTGGAGATTGTAGAATAATAGAAAATGAAAATGGAATTGCAAAAGTCTTTCTTGATTTTATAAAAACAAAAAGAAAGAGGGGATAGTATTATATGAGGGATAGTGTGTTTATAGGAGATAAATTGGACTTGATATTAGTCAATGAAAGTTTATCTGAGGATTTGAAAAAACAAAAAATGTATAGTAGTAAAGTTTTAGATTTTAAAGATGATAAAACTTTACAAATTTCTATGCCTATATATGAAGGCAAGATTGTTCCATTAACAGTTGGTGGAAAATATGAAGCAACATTTTATTCTAAAAAGGGATTATTGCAGTGTAGAGTATTAATAATAGAAAGATATAAAGAAGGAGCTATATTCTTGTCTGATATAGTACAACTTTCGCCTTTGAAGAAAGTGCAGAGAAGAGAGTACTATAGGATGGATTGTAGAATGGAAGCTGAATATAGAGCGATTCCAGAGAATGAAAATAAAATGGATGAAGAGGAATTGGAATTAATTGAGTGGACCAAGGGTATTGTTATTGATCTCAGTGGTGGTGGATTAAGAATGTTAACCAAAGAAAGAGGCAATAAAGGGGATTTGTTGCAGATAAGATTTAGATTTCAAGGAAATACAGAATACATTAAGTTCATATTATATGCTAATTCTGTAAGAATATCGGCCTATGAAAATAATGATAAAATATATGATAATAGATTAGAGTTTTATAACATTGAAGATGCAGAGAGAGAAAAACTTATAAAATGTATCTTTGAAGAGGAAAGAAGAAAACTAGCACAGATAAAAGGGTAAAAATATGAAAAATATTTTAGTAATAGATGACTCTACACTTATGAGAAGGGTGTTGTCTGATATAATTAATGAGAGTAAAGATTATCAAGTTAAATATATCGCTCAAAATGGTATAGAAGGTCTTAAAATACTAGAACAGAATAAGGACGTAGACATTATCTTTTTAGATATACATATGCCGAAAATGAATGGCATTGAATTTCTAGAAATAGTGAACAAAAAACGTATTAAGGTTGATATATTTGTCTTTAGTAGTGTTGCTAATGAAGATGGTGAAGAGACTATGAAAGCACTAGAATTAGGTGCTTTAGAGTTTGTAAAGAAACCAACGAATATTCTTAGTAATAGGGCAAAGTTCAAAGATCAAATATTTAGAATTATTAATATGTTGGAAGTGAAAAATGATAGTGCTATGGGAAACAAGCTTACTACAAGAATAACTCATACTTATAATAAGGATCAAAAAGGTAAGGGGAAAATAGTTGCTATAGCTTGTTCTACTGGTGGACCTAAGGCGTTACAAGAGGTAATACCTAAATTGCCAGTTAATCTGAATGCACCTGTTTTAGTGGTACAACATATGCCAGTAGGATTTACCAATTCTTTGGCAGAAAGACTTAACAGTTTGAGCAATATTGAAGTAAAAGAATCTTCTGATGGTGAGGAAATAGAAAAAGGAAAAGTATACATAGCGCAGGGTGGAAAACATTTATTAGTAAGTACACGAGATGAGAAGATGTATATAAAACATTCTGATGAGAAATCAGTTTCAGGATTAAAACCATATGCTAATCATATGTATGATAGCTTACTTAACAGTAACTATGAGGAAATAATATGTGTTGTGTTAACTGGTATGGGTAACGATGGAACGGATGGAATTAAGAAACTAAATTCGCATAGAAATATTTTTGTAATGGCACAAGATGCAGAGAGCAGTGTTGTGTATGGAATGCCCAAGATGGTTACAGAAAGCGGGTTAGTAGATGAGATTCTTACATTATCGGATATTTCCAAAGCTATAATAAAAAGAGTAGGGGTGAATTAATATGGATTTAAGTCAATATCTAGAGATATTTATTGATGAAACAAAGGAACATTTACAAACATTGAATGACCAAGTATTAATACTTGAGGCAGAGCCAGATAACATTGATACAATTAATGAAATATTTAGAGCAGCTCATTCTTTAAAAGGAATGGCTGGTACTATGGGTTTCAAGAGAATGCAGAGATTAACTCACGATATGGAAAATGTATTCTCAGAAATTCGTACTGGAAATATGGTTGTTACAGCAGATTTAGTAGATGCAGTATTCAAATGCTTAGATGCAATTGAAGGCTATTTAACAAGCATACAGGATTCAGCAGACGAGGGTGAAGAAGATAATGATGAATTAGTAGCAGCCCTTAATGAAATATTATCAGGTGGAGTGAATCAACCTAATATAGCTGAGACAGAGAGTGCTGTTGAGGCAATAACAGCTAGCAGTACAGATGCAGATGAATCAGATAAACGCAAATTTTTACATATACCAATTGCAGACTTTGAGCGTAATGCAATGGCTGAGGCTATAGCTAGTGATTTGAATGTATATGGTGTTACCGTATATATACAACATACTTGTATTCTTAAGGCTGCTAGAGCATTTTTAATATTCAAAGGATTAGAAGGTCAAGCAGAGATAATAAAATCAGATCCAAGTGTTCAAGATATAGAGGATGAGAGATTCGAATTTGAATTTAGCATGTTCTTAATATCAGAAAATTCTTTGGAAGCGATAAAGAAAATTATATCAAATGTTTCTGAAATTGAAGAGGTAGTTATTGAGGCTTATACTGTTCCTGAAACAACGGCTGTAGTTGAAGAAACAAAGACTGAAATAGTACAACAAGCAAGTGTTGAAGCGAAGGATACTTCAAGTAAGGCAACGCCTACTAAAACTGCAGGCAAGCCAGTAATTAATAGATCGGTTAGAGTTGATATTGAGAAATTAGATGACTTAATGAATCTAGTTAGTGAGCTTATTATTGCAAAGAATGGATTGGTTGCAGTAGCATCACAAGATGTTGAATCAAGAAGTAATAGCCATAATTTCAATGAACAAATTGAGTATTTAGAGAGAATTACAACTAATTTACATGAATCAGTTATGAAGGTACGAATGGTTCCGATTGAAAGTGTTGTAAATAGATTCCCAAGAATGATTAGGGATTTATCTAAGAAGTTAAACAAAGATATGGAATTAGTTATGACAGGTGAAGATACTGAATTAGATAGAACAGTAATTGATGAAATTGGCGATCCACTTATGCATATGCTTCGTAATGCAGCAGATCATGGATTAGAAGATACAATCGATAGATTAAAACTTGGAAAAGCTAAATCAGGTAGTATAAAACTTAACGCATATCAAGATGGTAATAATGTTACTATAGAAGTTGAAGATGATGGTAAGGGAATCGATGTTGAGAAAGTAAAAGCATCTGCAATTAGAAAAGGTGCAATTACCGAGGAGCAGGCAGAATATATGTCAGACAAAGAAGCGATTGACTTATTATTCCAACCAGCATTTTCTACAGCAGATAAATTAACAGACGTATCAGGTAGAGGTGTTGGACTTGATGTTGTTAAGAATAAGATAGAAGGTTTAGGTGGAGATGTTGAAGTTACTACAAAACTTGGAGAGGGTAGTAAATTTATTGTAAGATTACCACTTACATTAGCAATTATTCAAGCTCTTATGGTAGAAGTAAGGGATGAGAAATATGCGATACCACTTAATTCAATCGTAACAGTAGAAGATGTTCTAGTATCTGATATTAAAACAGTTCAACAAAAAGAAGTAATGAACTTAAGAGGTAGTATAATTCCACTTATTAGATTAGATCAATTGTTAGATTCAGAACCATCTAATGAAGAACCTGAAAACCTAGTAGTAGTTATAGTGAAGAAGGGTGATAGACAAGCTGGATTAGTAATTGATAATTTACTAGGACAACAAGAAATCGTTATCAAACCACTTGGAAAATATATTCATATACATAGAATGATTAGTGGAGCTTCTATCTTAGGTGATGGTGAAGTTGCGTTGATAATCGATTCGAATTCTTTAGTATAGCGAGGTGTGAGTATGAGTGAGAATATAACAGTAAATGAAGACAAGCAATATATAGTAGTAAAATTAGATGAAGAACAATATGGAATAGATATAAAATATATTGATAATATTGTTAGAATGCAAAATATTACTAGAGTACCAAGAACACAATCATATTTTCTAGGTGTTATTAATCTTCGTGGTGAAATAATACCAGTTATGAGTCTTAGAATAAAATTTGGATTACCTAAGGTAGAGGTAACTAATGCTACACGTATAATTATATTGAAGATAGATCAGCATACTAAATTAGGTGTTTTGGTTGACGAAGTAAAAGAAGTAGTTACATTATCGGAGACATGTATTGAAAAGACTAGTTTTGATGATGATGATGCAAATTATTTAACAGGTGTAGGAAAATACAACAATACACTTATTTCATTACTAAATATTGCTGGAATATTAAATGACATTGAGAACGAGTAGGAGATAGTGATTATGAGTAGAGAGAGTATTGAATTTGATGAAATGCGAGTTGATTTCATAAGAGAATTAGGTAACATAGGTGGCGCTTCTGCAACGACATCTCTTTCAATACTGCTTAATGCTCAAATAAAAATGTCCTTACCAGATGTTAGTGTATTAGAGTTTAATGAATTAACAGAGATATTGGGTGGAAGAGAGAATCTAGTAGTTGCAATAATGAGTCCTATTATAGGAGAATTAGAAGGAATAATAATGTTTATCCTTGGAGAAGATGCAGCGAAGAGATTAGCTGATTTGTTAGTTGAGGAGAAACAATCAGATTTTTCGGAACTAGATTTATCAGCACTTAATGAAATAGGAAATATCTTAATAGGAACATATTTGACGGCATTAGAATCGCTAACTAACTTCAAGGTTAGAACAATGTCGCCGCAACTTTGTATTGATATGGCAGGAGCAATTTTAAGTGTTCCCGCTATTGAATTTGCTCAAGGTGGAGATAAAGCACTAGTAATAAAATCGGAATTTAACAGTGTCGAAGAAGATATAAGTGGATACATGATAGTAATATCAGATATTCATTCATATGACAAAATGTATGATTCGTTAGGTACAAGGTGATGGCATGGCAGAGATTATAAAAGTCGGTATAGCTGAATATAATATCTGTAGATTTCCTGATCGAATTACAACAATAGGACTTGGATCTTGCGTTGGAGTTGTATTGTATGATGAACAGAAGAAAATAGCTGGATTATTACATGTTATGTTACCAGATAGCAAAATGATTAGAGATAATCAGAAGAAAGCTAAGTTTGCAGATACAGGTTTGGAATTACTAATTAACGAATTAAATTTAATAGGTGTTAGAACAAATGCACTTAAGGCTAAGATAGCAGGTGGGGCGCAAATGTTTGAATTCTCTAGTAAAAGTCAGTTAGGTAGTATAGGAAAACAGAATATAGAAGCAGTAAAACGAATATTAAGTGAAAATAAAATACCTATCGTATCAGAAGATGTGGGAAATAACTATGGAAGAACAATTACGTTTGATACAAACGATTGTACTCTAGTAGTAAAATTAGCGGGAAATAATTATATTATTATATAGGTGAAGATAGATGAATCTAAAATACTTAAGGGCATTTATTGTACTAGTAGCAGCATTGATTACAATTGTATATAGCATGTATTCTAGAATAAATATTACAGATATGCTAATTAGGTTATTAATAGTATTAATAATATTTTATGTACTTGGCAGTGGTGTGATATATGTAATTAGAAATATTGATGACAAAGCTAATAGAATGGCTATAGAGTCAGAAAAGCAAAGAATTGAAGAAGAGAGAATAGCTACTAATGCAGCCAAAATAGTAAATAAAGACGAAGAAGATATTTAATATTTAAGTAGAAATGTTACTTATAAGGGGTGTACTAACATGGAAAATACAGAAAAAGATAAGTTATGGATTGCTTATTCAAAAACAAAGAGCAATGACGTAAGAGAAAATATAATATTAGAGTATGTTCCGTTAGTTAAATTAGTTGCGGGAAGATTAAGTATGTATTTGGGATATACAGTTGAATATGAAGACCTAGTTAGTTATGGAATCTTTGGATTAATAGATGCAATTGATAAATTCGATTATGACAAAGGAATAAAATTTGAGACATATGCAAGTTTGAGAATTAGAGGGTCTATACTTGATCAAATCAGAAAATTGGACTGGATACCAAGATCAGTAAGACAGAAACAAAAAAAGATAGATGCAGCAATTTCTAAAATTGAGACAGAGACAAATAAAACAGCAATAGATGAAGATATTGCTAAGGAATTGGAAATATCATTAGATGAATACTACACATGGGAAGGTCAGACCAAATTATCTAATGTATCTTCACTAGATGAATTTATAGAGCAAGGTTCAGATGTGAAGGCTGGACATAATAATAGTATGGCAGATACAGAACCTGAGAAGGTTATGGAACAAGATGAACTTAAAAGAATGTTAGCGGAGGCATTAGAGAAGTTAACTGAGAAAGAAAGAAAAGTGGTTTTACTATATTATTATGAAGAACTAACATTAAAAGAAGTTAGTAGAGTTTTAGAAGTATCAGAATCACGCGTGTCGCAACTTCATACACGTGCCCTACAAAAAATGAATCAACTATTAGGAAAAAATATTGATATTCTTATGGGATAAGGAGTGTATGTATGGAATATACTAACGGATACTTTCAATTGGAGATAAAAGCAGATGGCACGTATATAATATTATATCCTCAGAAAAAAGGTGGTAATAGTATTAGCATTAATGAGGTGTCTGCTTATTTAGAGAAAAATAAAATATATGATTATAATATTAAAGAACTCAATGAAATAATTAAGAATATTAGTGAAGTTACATCATATAAAGTTACAGATCAAGTAATTAATGAGTGTAATGAAACTTCTATTGTTAAGGTTTCTAAGGATAGATTATATGCAATAATTAGATTATATCCACCTTCTACAAAGGGTAAACTATTAGAGAAGAAAGATATAATTGGAGATTTGCAACGAGAGAAGATAAAGTTTGGTACATCTGAGAAGATTATAGAATACATTTTAAATAACAAGCAGTATTGTAAGGACATGCCTATTGCGAAAGCAAAGATGCCAGTCGAAGGTAAGCATGCAAGTATAAAATATCATTTTAATACTACGCCAACGGCAACACCTACTTTATTAGAAGATGGTAGTGTTGACTTCCATAAATTAAATATATTTTCAACAGTTAAGAAGAATGAAGTATTAGCTACTTTGACACCAGCGATACAAGGTAAAGATGGTGTAGATGTGTATGGAAATAGGCTGTTGCCTCTAAAGGTAAAGAATCTTGCATTAAAGTATGGTAAAAATATAGCTATAAGTGAAGATAAACTTACTATAACAAGTCTTGTAGATGGGGATGCCAAACTAGAAGCCAGTACAGTATTTGTATCTGATACGTATACTGTAGCGGCAGATGTTGATGCATCTACAGGTGATGTAGAATATGAAGGTAACGTAATAATAGCAGGCAACGTTAGAACAGGATTTACAGTAAAAGCCAAAGGCGACATAGAGGTAAAAGGTGTTGTAGAAGGTGCAAATATAATTGCTGGTGGAAATATTGTATTAAAACGTGGCATGCAAGGTATGAGTAAAGGTAGATTAGAAGCTGGCGAAGATATTATTACTAAGTTTATTGAGAGTGGTAATATAGTTGCAGGTGGAAGTGTTAATGCAGGTTCAATATTACATAGTAATATTGAGGCAGGGGATAAAGTAGTAGTGTCCGGTAGAAAAGGATTTATAATTGGTGGTAGTATAATTGCTAAAAATATAATTGAAGCTCATTCTATAGGAAACCAAATGGGAACAGTTACAAATCTAAGAGTTGGAATTGATGCTAAAATAATAGAAGAAGCAAAGGTATTAGAGAAAAATATAGATGAGTATAATGCACAGAAATTAAAAGTTTTACAAAATATAGCTATGCTAAAGAAGCGTATAAGTGAAGGTAAGAAACTAAGTAATGATCAAACCAAATTCGCTAAAGAAGCCACTATTAAGCTGAAGGAAATAGAAGAAGGAATAGCAGTAGCTAATAAGAGGCTTGAAGAATGTGATGAGATTATAGGTGCTAAGACTGTGAGTAAGATAGTTGTTAGTGGATCAGTATATTCAGGGGTTAGAATAGTTATATCAAATGGTATGTATAACATAAAAGAAGAGAGAAGATACTGTCAATTTAGATTAGATGGAGGAATAGTTGTTGTAAATAGTTTATAAGGAGGGGTAAATATGATAAGACCTGTAGAGATGCAGATGTTAATACCAAACTCACAAGCTGTAGGAAACGTACAACATCATGAAAATCAAAGACCTATGCAACAAAATATGCTTACTGCTGAGCAAGTTGCGAAGGAAGTTAAACACAATAGTGATAGCATTATCCAAAAAGATACAGTGAATATAAGAGATTATAGATATGATGCCAAAGAAAAGGGCAACAACGAGTATCATGGCGATGGTGGCAAAAAACGTGACAAGAAGAATGAAGATAAAAATGAAGATGATAAATCAGATAAAGAACCAGTAAGAGTTAATTTTGACATAAAGATATGATAGGAGAAGAATATGAACGTAACAGTAATAGTATTATTGATTATTGGTATATTATGCATAGTGGTAAGCTATGTGATATCAGATAAAATATCAGACAATAAGGAAGATGAGCTAGTAAGATATGCTGCAGTGGGAGAGGATTATGAATTGTCTCAAGGTGAAAAACGTCTTATTAGAGAAAAAATCAGTGAAGCTATTGCAGATTATGCTGACCATATTGTAACAGAGACAGAAGAGGAATTATCTAGACAATCAAATGAAAAAATGCTTGCATTAGGTGATTATGCAGTTACAGTATATGAAGAGATAGAGACGAATCACAAAGAAGTAATGTTTTTATATAGCATGCTTAATGACAAACAAAAAGAAATAGTTACTCTTGTTAATGATGTTGATAAGACAAAGCATAATATGCAAGAACATATGTTAAATATGAAAAACAATGAGAATCTAAACAACGAAATTGCAAAAACGAAAAATCAGAAAAGTAATAATGTTATAGAAGAAAATATAAGTGATATAAGTGATTCGGAAGATGAATATGAAGATGAATTCAAAGATATTGATTCAATGGATGTTGACTTTGACAGTGTAATTGAAGAAATAGAGGAAGAAGATAATATTAACCAGATAATATTAGAGTTACATAAATCAGGAATGAATATGATTGAAATAGCAAAGCAACTAGGACTAGGTGTTGGTGAAGTAAAATTAGTTGTTGATTTATACCAAGGAGAGTAAGTCTATGAAACTGAAAATGTTTTTAAGAGGTGTAGGTGCAGGTATAGTTTTATGCGCAATAGTATTATTTGCAGCATATAAGACAAATGATACAAGCAATATGTCCGATGCAGATATAATTAAAAAAGCTGAAGAATTAGGAATGGTTACTACAGAAGATGAATTATCAGAATTAATACACAATTCTACAGATGGTAGTACAGAAGAAAATACAGAGGATGTTAGTACAGAAGCCACTACAGAGGAAAATACAGAAGATGTTAGTACAGAAGCCACTACAGAGAAAAATACAGAAGAAGCAAGTACTGAGTCATCAAATAAAACAGTGAAGATTGATATTACAGTATCTAGTGGTATGACATCTACAGCAGTTGCAAAGATGTTACAGCAACAAGGTGTGGTAGAAGATTATAATGATTTTGATAGATATCTTAATGAGAATGGCTATTCTTATAAGATACCAGTAGGAACGTTTACTGTAGAAATAGGATATACTTATGAGCAGATTGCAAAGGCTATGTGTCCATAATATGAGATTATAAGGAGAATTCTTCAATGCATTATCAATGCCTAATAATAGATGACGAAACAGCACTTTCAGAAAGCACTTGTGAATATTTTAATATGTTTGATGTTAATACATATTGGGTATCAAATGAAAAGGATTGTTATAGTTTTTTATTAAATAATACTGTAGATTTGATTTTACTTGATATTAATCTTGGAGAGTCATCTGGTTTTGAAATATGTAAAATGCTTAGACGTGATTCAGATATTCCTATACTATTTATAAGTGCCAGAACAAGTGATGATGATATTTTATTAGCACTAGGAATAGGTGGAGATGACTATATTCAGAAGCCATATTCATTAAGTATACTTCTTGCAAAGGTAAAGGCTGTTTTAAAACGATATAGTATAAGCAAAGGTAGTGCTACTGATAATAGTGAAAGTTATATGTGTTTTGATACATTTAAACTTGATTTTTACTCGGAACGTTTATATAAAGATGGACAGGAAATAAAGCTTAAAACAATGGAATATAAGCTTCTTTCATATCTTATACAGAATAAAAACCGTCCTGTAACAAAGGAAGAGTTGTTTAGTAATGTATGGACTGATAATTTCACAGGTGATAGCACATTGAATGTTCATATTAGACGATTACGTGAGAAGATAGAGAAGAATCCTAATGAACCACAATATATAAAAACTGTTTGGGGTAAGGGATATATATTTGATATGGAATAGGGTAGAATGAAGAAAAGTATATTTAGTTTTTTATTAATAATTATAATGGTGTTTATTATATTAGGGTCATATTTGGCGTATAAGATTAATGAAGACCAATCAACATCTCTGGATATTATTGTTGTAAATGATATTGCAGAGTCTATAAAAGACAATTGGAATGATTTAGAGTCTATGTCCAGGTTACCAGGCACAGAATATGGACTTGATTATTTCGTTGTTGATTCGGATAATAATGTTAGAGTAGAGACAGCCAAGTGGCTAGACACTGATATTAATTCAGCTATTTCCCATCGTGATACCATTATAGATATTTATGATAATAATGAATTATTAGGAAAACTAATAATATATAATGATTATAATGAAAATTTGCAATTACACAGAAATAATATATATAAAATTTGTTTTATTGTAATTTTTATATCTATAATTACATGTATAATGTTTGCATATTACATGTATAGAGTAATATATAGGCCATTTAATAAATTACAAAGTTTTGCTAAAAATGTTGCAGCAGGAGATTTGGAAGTCCCCCTTGAAATGGATAGACAAAACATTTTTGGTGCATTTACAGAAAGCTTTGATATTATGAGGGAAGAATTAAAGTTAGCACGTGAAGCTGAACAAAAGGCCAATAAAAGTAAAAAGGAATTGGTAGCTAGTCTTAGTCATGATATAAAGACGCCAGTTGCATCAATAAAAGCAGTATCAGAACTTCTTACAGTCAAAGCAGTAAGTGAATACGGGATTAGTACTAATGATTTACATCATTTAGATACAATAGGTCAAAAAGCTGACCAGATAAATACACTTATTACAAATATGTTCAATGCTACTCTAGAAGAATTACAAGAATTAAAGGTAGAAGTGACAGAGCAGAGTAGTTTAGTTATATATGATATAATATGTTCTTCTGATTATTTTAATAAAATAGAAGATATCCATATTGAAGAGTGCCTTATCTATGCAGATATTAATAGATTAACACAGGTTATTGATAATATTATTAGTAATTCATATAAGTATGCAGGAACAAATATAGAATTACATTCTTTTTGTGAAGATGAATATATGATTATTGAATTTGTTGATTTTGGAAATGGTGTAAGTGAAGATGAGGTATCCTTGCTGTGTAATAAATTTTATCGTGCCAAGAATTCAGAAGGTAAATCTGGTGCTGGATTAGGACTATATATATCACGTTATCTTATGAATAAGATGCAAGGCGATATAGTGTGTGAAAATATTGATAATGGTTTTAAGGTTATGCTTATGATTAAATTAGTATAGAAAGTCCTAACCGTTAAAGATGATAGTTATATAGTTTATATATGTTTATTAATCTATAATTTGTTATAAAAAATGCATATTATTTAAGGATTGGTTAAGGATTGTTTCAAGACCTGTTAAGGAAGGGTTTGCTAAAATAAGATTGTAGCTAATACAGTCTTATTTTTGTATAATAGGAACTTTGTTAACAGAAAGGATATTTTATGAGTAATGTAATTATAAAAACAGAAAAGTTATGTAAGACCTTTTCAAATGGAGGAGTACAACAACATGTTTTGAAAAATCTTGATGTTGAAATATATGATGGAGATTTTACAGTTATAATGGGATCATCAGGAGCAGGAAAATCAACATTCTTATATGCACTATCAGGAATGGATAAACCAACCTTAGGAAAAATCAGTGTGTTAAATGAAGATATATCTAATTTATCAAATGACGGTCTTGCGGTTTTTAGACGTAAGAACTGTGGCTTTGTTTTTCAACAAATGTATTTAATTGATAGTATGAGTATACTTGATAATATTCTTGCTAGTGGCTTACTAAAAAGTAAGAATAGACGAGAGATTACTGAACGTGCTAAGCAGTTACTTACCCAAGTAGGTATTGAAGAAAATATATGGAGCAAATTCCCGTCACAGCTTTCTGGTGGAGAGGCACAAAGGGCGGCAATTGTACGCTCGCTTATTAATCAACCCAAAATAGTGTTTGCAGATGAACCTACAGGTTCTCTTAATTCAGCAGCAGGTAAAGCAGCACTTGATGTACTTACTGAGCAGAATGATAATGGTCAAAGTATTGTTATGGTTACTCATGATTTAAAATCAGCAAGACGAGGAAATCGTATACTATATATGAAAGATGGTGTCATTAATGGTATATGTGATTTAGGTAAATATGAAAGTGGAAATAAGGAACGTCATGCTAAGCTTCAGTCATTCCTAAATGAAATGGGGTGGTAAGTATGAGTAAAATCTATATGCTTGCCATGTCAAATATACGAAAAAGTAAAGCACATACTATTTCATTAGGAATTATGCTAATTATTGCAGCAATAGTACTTAATCTAGGACTCTTAATGTTCTTAAATTATAATTCGTTTTTTGATAAAACTGCTAATGAGCTTAATACAAGTGATTGCTATATGACAATTCCACTTAAATACTATAACGATGATTTATTATCATTTATAGAAAATCATAGTAATGTTAAAGAGATGGAAAGTGAATATTCTATTCCTAAAAGTGTACGTGTGAAAAAAGCGGATAATAAAGAAATAGACAATACTATGTTGTTTTTTGACAATGATGTAGAACGTAACTTAACTAAGAAAAAGTTTGTTGGAGAATATTTACCTCTTGATGATAATTCTGTTTATGTAGGATATTATTTTAACATTGAATGGGGATATAAGCTTAATGATAAGCTGACAATAGATTTTGGTAATGGTGAAAAAGAATACACTATTAAAGGTTTTGTAGAAGATATATATTATGCAAGCCCAGATATGGGAGTAATAAGTGGATATTTTTCGGAAAATGAATTTAATCGTATCTTAGATATTACAGATAATAAATGTATGGTATGTCAGATTAATTTATATGAAGATATTGCTATTGTTGAAACAGAGGTAAATGAATATATAGTAAATAACATAAACTCGGAAATTAAAAATGATATGAATTTTGGGACATCTCTTTTATGCTTTCATCTTTCGTTATGTAAAACTAGTAGGACAATGATGGCCGCTATTATTGCAGTTATGATGGTTGTATTATCTTTAATTATTACTATTATATGTATTATTGTAATTCGCTTTAGAATTAAAAATAGTATTGAAGAGGATATGACGAAAATAGGATCCTTAAAGGCTATTGGATATACAACGAAGCAAATTATATCTTCGATAGTATTACAGTTTTTAATGATTTCAATTATAGGATGTATTATAGGAATAGCATTATCATATGTAGCATTACCTTGGATTGCAGATGTGCTTTCTAGTCAGTCTGCCCTTAAGTGGGAGCAAGGATTTGATTTGGTAGATGCGGTAGCAACTTTAGTCATAATTCTGCTGTTTGTTATAATGATTTCACTTGTTACTGCTAGAAAAATTAAATGCATTAATCCAATTGTAGCACTTAGAGGTGGAATAACTACTCACAATTTCCGTAAAAATTATTTTCCGCTTGATAAAACTAAAGGCGGTCTTAGTGCTATACTTGGAATGAAAACAATTTTACAAGATATAAAGCAAAGCATAATGATTTGTATTATTACATTTTCTGTTACCTTTGTAGGTGTTTTTGGATTGATAATGTTTTATAATACAACAGTTGATAAAACAGCCTTTGCAGAAACACCAGGAATGGAAGTAAGTAATATATCATTACAGATTGATACGGAGAAGATGGATGATGAAGTTTTTTTAAATGAATTGAAGGAACGTGATGGAGTAGAATTTGCACAATATATAAGTAATTATAATACTGTTACCATTGAAGGTCTTACAATTCATAGTACTGTTATGGTAGATTATAGTAATAGAAGAACAGACACTATATATGAAGGTAGATATCCTATTCATGATAATGAAATTGCTATAAATGGAAGTGCTGCAAAGCTTATGGAGAAGAAAATTGGTGACACAGTTAAAGTAAGCTGTCAAACAGGAGAAAAAGAATATCTTATAACAGGATTTCAACAAGGTATGTCTTTTGGGGGAATGACAGCATCTATAACTTATAGTGGATATTTAAAACTTTATCCAGATTATGTACTTGATAAGGTGTATGTATATCTTGATGATAATGTTGATACTGCTAAGTGTTTACAATCAATGTTAGATGATTATGGAGATGTTATTGTAGGAAGTTCTAATGAGGATAAAGAGTTTGAAGAAGGAATGGGTATGTATACAGGTATTGTTTCAAAAGTAGGTGTTGCTATACTTTGTGTATCGTTTGCAATAATTATTTTGGTATTATATTTTGTACTTAACTCATTGGTAATAAGACAAAGACGTGAACTTGGTATACAAAAGGCAATAGGATATACTACAATTAAGCTTATGAATCAAATAGCATTTTCAGTTATGCCATCTATAATAATTGGTATAATATTAGGAAGCATAATGGGTGCTTTGACAGGTAATCCAATTATGTCTATAATTCAAAGAGGTATGGGCATTGCAAAAGCAAATTATGTTGTTATGCCAAATTGGATTGTTATATTCAGTATTGGGCTAGCTATGATATCGTATATCTCATCAATGCTTATAACATTGAAGATACGAAAAATATCTGCATATAGCTTAGTTACAGAGTGAGTTTAGAGTAAAATCAGAGCGATTATAGGACAATATGTAAAAAGTACTTGTAACCAGTGTATTACTATGATATAATTGCACTCGGTGAAAAAAATAAACACATTATCTGATTTTTAGAATGGTGCCTATTGGTAAAACTAAAAGTAAGAAGATAATGGAAGATTAAACCATGGAGGTAAGATATGAGCGTAATATCAATGAAACAATTACTTGAAGCAGGTGTACATTTCGGACACCAAACAAGAAGATGGAATCCTAAGATGGCAGAGTACATCTACACAGAGAGAAACGGAATCTACATCATCGACTTACAAAAGTCTGTTGGTAAAGTAGACGAAGCTTACAATGCAATCAAAAACTGTGTAGCTGAAGGCGGTAAGGTTCTATTCGTAGGAACTAAGAAACAAGCTCAAGATTCAATCAAATCAGAAGCAGAGCGTTGTGGTATGTACTATGTTAACCAAAGATGGTTAGGTGGTATGTTAACAAATTTAAAAACTATCAAAGGAAGAATTGCTACTCTTAAAAAATATGAGGCAATGGAAGCTGATGGAACATTCGATGTTCTTCCTAAGAAAGAAGTTATTGTAATCAAAAAAGAGATGGAGAAACTTCAAAAGAATCTTGGTGGTATCAAAGAGTTAAAAGATATTCCAGACATGATTTTCGTAGTAGACCCACGTAAAGAAAGAATATGTATT
>JAVBSS010000037.1:0-100794 GCA_031556525.1 Lachnospiraceae bacterium | reverse complement strand
ACCCATAGTTACTACTGTAACTTCTGCGCCATATTGATCTTTTAATCTAAGTGCTGCCTCTAATCCAGCTTTATCATCTGGATTCATGATTGTAAGCATTGCACCTCTATCTAATGTACCATCTGGGTTGAATTTAACTCCGCCTTTTGTATCTGGTACTTGTTTAACACAAACAACTATCTTCACAATAAGTTCCTCCTTACTTTAATAAGTTACCAGAGATAACCATACGTTGAACTTCTGAAGTTCCTTCGTAGATCTCAGTAATCTTAGCGTCACGCATCATACGCTCTACATCGTACTCTCTAATATAACCATATCCACCATGTAATTGAACTGCCTTAGTTGTAACTTCCATTGCAACTTCTGCAGCATATAATTTAGCCATAGCAGCTTCAACTGAATATACTTTTTGAGTAGCCTTAGCCATAGCAGCTTTGTAAACTAATAATTGAGCAGCTTCTGTCTTAGTAGCCATGTCAGCTAATTGGAATTGAGTATTTTGGAATGCACCAATTGCTCTACCAAATTGCTTTCTCTCTTTTACATATTCAATTGTAGTCTCTAATGCACCCTCTGCTAAACCAAGAGCTTGAGCAGCGATACCAATACGACCACCATCTAATGTATGCATAGCGATTCCGAATCCCTTACCTTTTTGTCCTAATAAGTTCTCCTTTGGAATACGACAATCTGTAAAGATTAACTCGTAAGTAGATGAACCACGGATACCCATCTTCTTCTCTTTAGTTCCAAATGTAAATCCAGGAGTTCCTTTTTCTACGATGAAACAAGAAATTTCTTTAGATGTTCTACCACGTTTTTCAATAACACCTGTAATAGCTATTACGATATATATATCAGCTTCTTTACCATTAGTGATGAAACATTTAGAACCGTTAAGTACCCACTCGTCACCATCTAATACAGCCTTTGTTTGTTGTCCTTGAGCATCTGTACCAGCTCCTGGCTCAGTTAAACCAAATGCACCTAATTTCTCACCTTTTGCAAGTGGAACTACGTATTTTTGTTTTTGTTCTTCTGTACCATAAGTTAAGATAGGGTCAACGCAAAGAGATGTATGTGCTGATACGATAACACCTGTTGTACCACAAACTTTTGATAACTCTTCAACACACATAGCATATGTTAAAATATCACAACCTTGTCCGCCATACTCTTTTGGTACTGGAATACCTAAAAATCCTAACTTAGCCATTTTCTCAACAGTCTCAGTAGGGAATGTTTCTGTCTCATCAACTTCTTGAGCAAGAGGCTTTACTTCGTTTTGTGCAAAATCTCTAAATAGAGTTCTTGCCATCTCATGTTTCTTACTTAATGCAAAATCCATTCTTATTTCCTCCATATTAATTATATATAATCATTGAGATATAAACTTAAAATGCACCATTCTAAGCTAATACTCGCTTCTTACTTACTATAATCGTAGAATCCTTTACCAGTCTTCATACCTAATTGTCCACCACGAACCATTTTCTTAAGAAGTGGATGTGGACGATACTTAGAATCACCAGTCTCTGATTGTAATACTTCCATGATAGCTAAACAGATATCAAGACCAACTAAATCACCTAATGCTAAAGGTCCCATTGGATGGTTAGCACCAAGCTTCATAGCTGAATCAATACCTTCAACTGAAGCAACACCTTCAGCATAGATACCAACTGCTTCGTTAATCATTGGGATAAGAATTCTGTTAACAACAAATCCTGCAGCTTCTTCTACTTGAACAGGTGTCTTACCGATTTCTTCTGAAATCTTCTTAACCTTATCAACCATATCTGCTGGAGTATTAATACCTGCAATAACTTCTACAAGTTTCATAATTGGAGCTGGGTTGAAGAAATGCATACCGATAACTGGTCTATCAAGACCTGCACCTATCTCTGTGATTGATAAAGATGATGTATTTGTAGCAAACATACACTCTGGGCTAACAATTGCTTGTAACTCTTTGAATGTTTGTTTCTTGATTTCCATATTCTCTAAAGCTGCTTCAACAACTAAATCACAATCAGTACATTTCTCTTTTGTACCTGTTGTAATCTTTGCTAAAATAGAATCTGCAGCTGCTTGTTCCATCTTACCTCTTGCAACTCTCTTCTCAAAACCACCTGCTATTCTGTTCTTTCCGTTAGCAGCAAATTCCTCATTAATGTCACATAATACTACTTCATAACCTTCTGTTTGAGCAAATGCTTGTGCAATACCAGAACCCATAGTTCCTGCACCGATAATACCTACTTTCATCGATAAATCCTCCTGATTTTATAAATTTTAATCATGCCTAATGGCATATAATTATGTATATACTCTTTACCACACTTTAGGATGGCGTTATTTCGCCATCCTAAGTGAAACTAAACTATATTATTTATTTTGGAATGGAACTACTCTTAATTTCTTTTCTTTATCTTTCTCTAAGAAATTACCCATTCCTGCTTGTTGATCTGCTGTATCAAAGCAATCACCAAATAATTTTTCTTCAATAACAAGAGCTTCGTCCATGTCTACTTGAAGTCCATCATTTATTGCTTTCTTACAATTACGAACAGCTATTGGAGCTTGAGCAGCAATACCAGCAGCCATCTTCTTAGCAGCATCCATTAATTCTTCTTGTGTATATACTGCATTTACAAGACCTATTCTATAAGCTTCATCTGCTTTGATGTTTCTAGCTGTATAGATTAATTGTTTAGCCATACCTGGAGAAACAAGTCTTGCTAATCTTTGAGTACCACCAAATCCTGGTGTAATTCCTAAACCTACTTCTGGTTGTCCAAAAATAGCGTTATCAGAACAGATTCTAATATCACAACTCATTGATATCTCACATCCACCACCTAAAGCAAAACCATTAATAGCTGCAATAACTGGAATTGGGAATGTCTCTAATTTTCTAAATACATCATTACCTTTCTTACCGAATGCTTCGCCTTCAGCTTTTGTAAGTGATGACATCTCTCCTATATCTGCACCAGCAACAAATGATTTGTCACCAGCTCCAGTTAAGATAAGAGCTCTTGTATCTTCTAAATTAACATTATCTAATGTTGCATCTATCTCTTCTAACACTTGACTATTAAGTGCGTTAAGTGCCTTAGGACGATTGATTGTAATAATTCCTACATATCCTTCTTGTTCGTAAGTAATAAATTCCATTGTGTTTCTCCTATCTCTCTACGATTGTTGAACAACCCATTCCACCGCCGATACATAAAGTTGCAAGACCCTTCTTAGCATCTCTCTTTTGCATCTCGTGAAGTAATGTAACAAGGATACGACAACCTGAAGCTCCAACTGGATGTCCAAGTGCAATTGCACCACCGTTAACATTAAGTTTGCTTGAATCAAATCCTAAATCTTTTCCTACAGCGATTGATTGTGCTGCAAAAGCTTCATTAGCTTCGATTAAATCTATATCATCCATTGCCCAACCAGTCTTAGCAAGAACCTTCTTAGTAGAAGCAACTGGACCAATACCCATGATTGTTGGATCTACACCTGCAAGAGCACCTGCAACCCAAGTAGCCATTGGAGTAATTCCTAATTCTTTAGCTTTTTCTTCTGACATTACTACTACTGCAGCAGCACCATCATTGATACCTGATGCATTACCAGCTGTAACATAACCATCTTTGTTGATAGCTCTTAATTTTCCTAAACCTTCAGCAGTTGCTCCAGCACGAGGGCCTTCATCTTTGCTAACTACGATAGTTTCTTTTCTAGTCTTAACTTCTACAGGTACGATTTCATCATCGAACTTACCAGCTGCTTGAGCTGCTTCTGCTTTGTTTTGACTGTTTGCTGCAAATACATCTAACTCTTCACGAGTAAGATTCCATCTCTCATCTGCACAGATATTGTCAGCTGTTTGAATCATGTGATAATCATTGAATGCATCCCATAACGCATCATTAACCATAGTATCTACCATTGGTGCGTTACCCATTCTATAACCAAAACGAGCTTGCTTTAATGCATATGGAGCCATTGACATGTTTTCCATACCACCAGCTACTACTATATCAGCATCTCCTGCCATAATCATCTGAGCTGCCATGTTAACACAGTTAAGTCCTGAACCACATACAACATTAATTGTAACCGCTGGAACTTCTATAGGAAGTCCTGCTTTTATAGTTGATTGACGTGCAATATTTTGGCCTAAACCAGCTTGGATTACACATCCCATATATACTTGATCTACATCTTCACCCTTAACTCCTGCTCTGTTAAGAGCCTCTTTAATAACTACTGCACCTAAATCAGCTGCAGGAACTGTACTTAATGAGCCGCCCATTGTACCAATTGCAGTACGGCAAGCACTTGCTATAACTACTTTCTTTGACATATTAAAACTCCTCCATTTCAAAATGTATGCGCGCTATCGACAATTTCATATATTTTATACATTTTGTCCATACGACGCAACTTGCTAATATAATATCATAATCTTGTTTGTTATGCAATATCATACGACTGTACAATATTACGAATTTCTTCACTTTTAATATACTTTTTTCATCAAAAAAACAATAAACTAATTATTTCTTTTTATGAACATTTCTTATCGTTTTCTTTTTCTTGATATTTGATTTAGTTCCTTCATTTCCACTACCACTATTCTTATTTCTATTAGAATAGGTTTTGTTATTGCTATTTTGTTGATTATACGACTCACCTTTTCTTGGTCTTATAAGACATTTCTTATCAAATCCTATTAAGTCTGTTCTCTTTGCTATAGTTAATGCTTCTACAACCAAATCATAATTTTTAGGATTTCTATATTGTATAAGTGCTCTTTGCATTGCTTTTTCATGTGGATTAATTGGCACATATACCTTTTCCATATTTCTAGGATCAACCCCTGTATAATACATGCAAGTTGATATAGTTGATGGAGTTGGATAGAAGTCTTGAACCTGTTCTGGCATATATCCCAAATCCCTTAAATACTCAGCTAATGCTATCGCTTCTTTCATAGAAGAACCTGGATGCGAAGACATTAAATACGGTACTAAAAATTGTTTTTTTCCTATTCTATTATTTATCTTGTAATATTTATCAACAAATGCTTTGTATACCGAATTTTCTGGTTTACCCATCTTTGACAACACTTTATCTGCAATATGTTCTGGTGCAACCTTTAGTTGTCCGCTTATGTGATGCTCACATAGCTCATTAAAAAACGTATCATCTGCATCAGCCATTACATAATCAAATCTAATTCCTGATCTTACAAACACTTTTTTTACATTAGGTAACTCTCGTAATTCTCTTAATAATTCCAGATAATCTTCATGATCTACATGTAAATTTTCACATGGTTTAGGGAACAAGCATTGCTTATTAGTACACGCACCATACTTTAATTGTTTTTCGCATGCCGTATGTCTAAAATTCGCAGTAGGTCCACCTACATCATGAATATATCCCTTAAAATCTTCTTCCCAGATCATTTGTTTTGCTTCTGAAACTATAGACTCATGACTTCTATTTTGTATAATTCTTCCTTGATGGAAAGTAAGGGCACAAAAGCTACATCCTCCAAAACATCCTCTATTACTAACTAGACTGAATTTTATTTCCTCTATGGCTGGGACTCCGCCTAATTCTTCATAACTAGGATGATATGTTCTCATATAATTAAGTGCATATACTCTATCCATTTCTGTTTGAGACAAAGGTTTTGAAGCTGGATTCTGAACAACAAATTGGTGCTCCCCATAAACTTCTACTAATCTTTTACCTGAAAACGGATCTGTATTATTATATTGTATATTAAAACTTCTAGCATAATTAAGCTTATCTTCTTTTAGCTCATCAAAAGTTGGTAACACCTGAGCATCATACACATCTTCAATCGTCTTAGTTTTATAAACAGTGCCATCAATAAAAGTAATATCCTTTATATCAATCCCACTCTCAAGAGCGTCAGCTATCTCAACTATTGATTTTTCTCCCATTCCATAGGAAATAATATCAGCTCCCGAATCTAATAATATCGAGCGTTTCAATTTATTAGACCAATAATCATAATGAGCCAATCTTCTTAAACTAGCTTCTATTCCTCCTATAATTATCGGAACATCCTTATAGGTTCTTCTAATCAGGTTACAATATACCGAAGTTGTATAATCTGGCCTTTTTCCCATTACTCCTCCAGGTGTATATGCATCCGACTGTCTTTTTTTCTTTGATACAGAATAATGGTTAACCATGGAATCCATATTACCACCACTAACCAAAAATCCTAATCTTGGCTTACCAAATACAGATATGCTACTATCATCCTTCCAATCTGGTTGAGATATAATAGCTACCTTGTATCCATTCGCCTCTAATATTCTACTTATAATTGCATAACCAAAAGAAGGATGATCAACGTATGCATCTCCTATTACATACACAAAATCCGCTTGTTCCCATCCTCTTTTTTTCATATCATCATTTGTTATTGGTAAAAAATCTTTAATCATTATTATTTATCTACTCCGCTCTATCTGCATATACCACTGATTTACCTGCACCTAGTGCCACCGATTCCAACGCACCTTCAACAACTGATGTTTCTATTCCTGTATGTTCTTTTACCACTTTATCGAACCCATACATTAGACTTCCTCCACCAGCAAGCATTATCCCATGTTCAAGTATATCTGATATCAATTCCGGTGGTGCGACCTCAAGAACCCTAAGAATCCCTTCTACAATTTGCATTGTAACTTCACTAGTCGCCTCTATTGTATCTGTAGCAGTCATTGTTATTTTTGAAGGCAATCCATTTACAAGATTTCTACCTCTAATATCTGCTGTAACTTCTTCTTCCCTTGGATATACACTACCAATTTCCATTTTAACACTTTCCGCTGTTGGTTCACCGATAAGCAAGTTGTATTTTTTTCTAACATATTTAATAATAGCTTCATTGTAATCATCACCAGCAACTTTTAACGATTTATTAACTACTATTCCTCCCAGAGAAATAATCGCAATATCCGTAGTTCCTCCACCAATATCCACTATCATATTTCCATATGGTTGTCCTATATCTACATCCGCTCCTATAGCTGCCGCTACAGGTTCTTCCATAATATATACTGCCTTTGCTCCTGTTTTATATACTGCATCT
Organism: Lachnospiraceae bacterium; assembly: GCA_031556525.1. Classification (GTDB taxonomy): domain Bacteria; phylum Bacillota; class Clostridia; order Lachnospirales; family Lachnospiraceae; genus JAVBSN01. The sequence continues at coordinate 93,638 of JAVBSS010000037.1, read as the reverse complement.
TCTACAGCTCTTCTCTCTACCTCGGTAACTCCACTAGGAACACATACACATATTTTAGGTCTCCCCATCATTTTTCTTTTTTGCATAGCTGTTTTTATAAATGCTTTTAACATTCTTTCTGTAACAGTATAATCTGAAATAACCCCATGTTTCAAAGGTCTAATAACTGATATATTACTAGGCTCTTTACCAATCATCTTCTTTGCCTTTGTTCCTATGGCTATTAGTTTCTTCGACCCCTTTTCGAACGCAACAACTGAAGGCTGATTAATAACTACACCCTTTCCTTTGACATATACCAAAACATTAGCTGTTCCTAAGTCAATTCCTATATCTACATCTAACACGGCCTATCCTCCATAAAATAATTAGTTTCATAAATTATGGGCTATTGCATAAACGCAGTAGCCCATAATAGAGATTTTATCTACTCAAAATCAGAAACTAAAATATTTTCAACTTTACTGTCATTCTCATGGAAACTCTTAATACCTCTATTTTTTGCATTAGCTACAGCACCATCGACTATACCTAATAATCTATCTATATTACCAGTTTCTATTTCTTTTGTCTTTGCTTTAAGTTTAGATACAACTGGACTATCATAACTAAATCCTAATTGAACAATATAATTTTCTGCTATTTCAACAAGATCATCAGTTGTTATTCTATGCAATTGTACTGTAGTTTTGAACATAGGTGCTACATCAGGACATTCTGTAAATAAATTAGATATAAAATCCATCTTTCCCGTTAAAATAACTACTACATCATATCCATCTTGATTTACTAATTTATGTAATTCCTCAAGTTTTTCTTTTTTGATAGTACCTGCACTTTCTACAATTAAGCATCCACCTTGAAGTTTTTCCATTGCATCTTTAAGATTTGCTCTATTTAATGCGTTTGCTCTTATCTTCGCTATAGTTTGCTTTTTGCATATACCTAACTTAAACATACTTCTTGCTATATCTTCACCAACCATTGTAGTTCCAAATCCATGTTGCCCAAATACTACCATATGTCTTGTATCTTTAGGATTTGCAACGAGATTAGTTATAGCCCTATGAATTTGTTCATCTACTGATTCTATAGTCATATATTTTTCAAGATAACTTGCTTCCTCTGGCAATGTATATTTTTCATTGTATACTATCTTTGGTTTCGCAATATCCTGACCATTTACTTTTCCAGATGCACTAGCAACTTGTTCAGCTAAACGTTTAGCTTCTTCCTCTGCTTTCTTCGCTGCATCTAATGCTAATCTTGCTTCTTCTGCTTTTTTAGCTGCTTCTTCTGCAAGTTTTCTTAATTCTTCTTGACGTCTTGCTTCCTCTTCTGCCTTACGTCTTGCTTCTTCTTCTGCTATTCTTCTTGCTTCTTCCTCTGCCTTACGTCTTGCTTCCTCTTCTGCTATTCTTCTTGCTTCTTCCTCTGCTTTACGTCTTGCTTCCTCTTCTGCTATTCTTCTTGCTTCTTCCTCTGCCTTACGTCTTGCTTCCTCTTCTGCTATACGTCTTGCTTCTTCCTCTGCCTTACGTCTTGCTTCTTCTTCCGCTATTCTTCTTGCTTCTTCCTCTGCTATTCGTCTTGCTTCTTCCTCTGCCTTACGTCTTGCTTCTTCTTCCGCTATTCTTCTTGCTTCTTCCTCTGCCTTACGTCTTGCTTCTTCTTCCGCTATTCGTCTTGCTTCCTCTTCCGCCTTACGTCTTGCTTCTTCCTCTGCCTTACGTCTTGCTTCTTCCTCCGCCTTACGTCTTGCTTCCTCTTCTGCTTGACGTCTTGCTTCTTCTTCCGCTATTCTTCTTGCTTCTTCCTCTGCTTGACGTCTTGCTTCCTCTTCTGCCTTACGTCTTGCTTCTTCTTCCGCTATTCTTCTTGCTTCTTCCTCTGCTTGACGTCTTGCTTCTTCTTCCGCTATTCTTCTTGCTTCTTCCTCTGCTTGACGTCTTGCTTCTTCCTCTGCCTTACGTCTTGCTTCTTCTTCCGCTATTCGTCTTGCTTCTTCCTCTGCTTGACGTCTTGCTTCTTCCTCTGCCTTACGTCTTGCTTCTTCCTCTGCTTGACGTCTTGCTTCTTCCTCTGCCTTACGTCTTGCTTCTTCCTCTGCTTGGCGTCTTGCTTCTTCCTCTGCTTGGCGTCTTGCTTCTTCCTCTGCTTGACGTCTTGCTTCCTCTTCCGCTGCATTATCTACAATTTCTTCATCTTCATCTTCAAAATCAATATCGTATGCACCCTTAACGTCATGTGTATCAATTGGAGCTTGGTTTATAGGTAAAATACTTACTAAATCATCGTCATCATCCAATTCTGGGATAACAGGAATCTCTACTACTGGCTCACTTGAGGCAACCCAAGCAGCACTCTCTTCCTCCTCACTCTCCCATACATTACTATTATCTATAATAATTGTTGATTCTGCTCTAGCTTCAATACTACTTACTTCTTCTGCTTCACTTACTTGCTCTCTGTTTTCAACAATTTCCTCTAAATCATCAATTTTGTTTGATGCATCCATCGCTGTTCTTATTGCATCAATATCCAATTCAATGGTATTTTCATCAGCATGTGTAGTCTCTACAGATTCTCCCATTATTTCATCAGATAATCCTAATCCACCTAATCCTACACTATTTTCTGAAGTTGGAGATTCACCTGATAGACCTTGAGAACTTATAACATTTCCATCTAATCCTCTTTCTACCGAGTCAGTAGCATCTGACTTTTCTTCAACAGCACCTGTAACCCCTGAAAAACCAGTCAAACTTCTTTGTTTCTGTCTTTCTTCTAGTTTCTTTGCCTCTTCTGCTGATATAGTTCTAAACTGCTGTTTATCTGATACTGTTGACGTAGAGGTTTTGTTATATCTAGCCTTATCCTCTTCCTCTTTTCGTATAACAGCTTCTTTAGCGGCTCTTTCTTTCTCCACTTGAGCACGAACTGCGGCAATCAAAGCCTCTCTTTGATCCATAGCCTTATTCTGAACTCTTTTTTCTGTTTCGATACTATTTTCTTCTTCTTCTCTTATTTTTTTCATATCCATTTCTGTAATACGCATAGTTTTAGTTCTCATCTCCTGTTGTATAGTATTATTTACCCCACAATAGTTCCGTTTAAAACAATATAATGCTTAAGCTTTAGGGTCTATCGCAAAATCATTATAACATTACGTTATTACCACTTTATTCAAATGATATTTAAAATTATTTTCTTTCTTTCAAAAGACAAAGCAATCGACTTTTATTGTCATCAATTACTAAGTACTGCTTAAACTTTTCTCTTTCAAAATCATTGCCATATTTACTTAATATTTCATTATTTACTTCCTTAACACCCGTAGCATACTTACCAACATCCGTTATTCCTAATGAAATTAATATATTTTCTGCCTTTTGTTGAAGTTCCTCTTCTTTTCTCAAATTTTCCTTCAACACTTCATCCAAGTCATACAATTCTACAATATCTGTTGAATCTATGTCATCAGATACTTGCAAATCTTCAAACAAATCATAGTCATCTGAATTCAAAGATTCATCATTCGAAATATTGTCTTTTAATTTTGTTTCTTCTAATAGATTCTCCACATAGCTATTTACAACATCATTTTCTGATATCTCTTTCGTATCATCTTCCTTGCTATCAATCTCTATATTACTTAATCTTTCTTCTAATATAGGTGCTAAATTACTGAGTTCCTCTTCTAATTCTCTCTCTAATTGCTCTATATATTCATCAGTAAGAGGTATTCCATACATTTGCTTTTCCTCTAACTCTTTTTCAATATGCTTTTGATTATCCATAAGCTTTTTAAGTAGTATCGAAGTCTCTGGTAATTCACTCATCATCATTTCATCAATACCATCTGCGCCTATTTCTCTATCTTTATATTTCTCAGCTAATTCATCTTCACTAGTTATAGAAATATCTTCATAACTAGGAAGTTCCATATCTTCTTCCTTAGACAAACTAACTAATTGTTCAAGTTTTTCTTTTATACTTCTATCTTCATCTTGGTTATCAGATTCTGCCGTTTTCTCAACTATCTCTTCATCTTGGTTATTTGCTTCCGCTATTTTCTCAACCATCTCTTCGTCTTGGTTATTCGCTTCTGCTATTTTCTCAACAACCTCTTCAACTTGATTGTTTGATTCTGCTATTTCCTCAGCTATCTCTTCGTCTTGGTCATTCGCTTCTGCTACTTCCTCAGCTATCTCTTCGTCTTGGTTATTCGCTTCTACTACTTCTTCAACAGCCGCTTCAACTTGACCGTTTGATTCTGCTACTTCCTCAGCTATTTCTTCAACTTGATTATCTACTTCTGCATCATCAGTTACTGATTCCTCTATATTCTCAATAGCTTCCTGATTATTGTTTTCTTGTTCATCTATATCTTTATTTTTCTTAAAGAATCTAAACCTTTTATTTTGTTTAGGAACAATTTCTTCTTCGTCGTCATCTACCATACTAACAATAACAGGATCTTTAGGATGCATCCTATCATAATCCCTTAATAATTGTTCTTCTTCTTTTTTCACAAGTTCATCTTGCTCTTCTGGTTCTAATTCTTCTATCAATGGATATCTATAAAAAGAAGCATTAACATCAAATTTATCTTCTATTAAATCCACTGCTAACTGAGCATATCTCGTATTCTTATACAACTCAATTATTCTATTACATTCCTCTATTGCTTTATCTTTTCTATCTACCAAAGAGTACAATAATGCCACTTCAAAGATCCATTTTTCTTCTGTTTCATCATCACTTACCGGTAACAGTATTGCTAGTAACTCTCTAATATCCTTATGTCTAGCTTTACCTATCAAATACATAAGATGTACAGTTCCTATATCATCTTCTATGGCATTGGCTTCATATTGTTCAAAATATCGTTCTGCACGATTAAAGTAACCCATGTGCAAATACAATCTAACCAATTCATATATTATACGATTGCCCTCTGGTGCCATTATATGTGCTCGTAACAAAGCCTTTCGACTCTCTTCATATCTACCGTTTTCAAGATATATTTCTCCACACAATCTTAGAAACTGTGGATTATATGATTTTTCTAAATCCTGTTCTTCTACTAGGTCTAGTGCTTCCCAAAATTCTTTAGCTTCAGCAAGTTCTTTTATTTTGTTTACACTAGTCATATTTATGCCTGTCTTCATACAATCACACCCCACAAAATCACTATTTTCAGTTTACCATATGTAAAATTCTTTGACAACTCAAAATACTAATCTCATCACTTTTCACTATATATTACAAATAATTTGGTAAAGTTTATCAATATTATCAGCAATGTAATCAGCTCCCTTTGCTTCTAATACATCTTTATCTCTAAATCCCCAAGTAACTCCTATCATTTTTACCCCAGAATTCTTAGCTGTTTCAACATCTATATCAGAATCCCCTACATACACTGTATTTTCAACCGAGGAATTCAATTCCTTTAAAGATTGATACACCGAATCCGGAGCCGGTTTTTTATCAATTCCCTTTTTCTCGCCTATTGCCACCGAAATATATTCTGAAAAGTATTCTGTATTCAACTCTTTAACTGCCTTGTCAAACTTATTAGAAACAATAGCCATTTTATATCTATTTTCCTTTAAGGTTTCTAACAACCTAATTATTCCATCATAAGGACGTGTCTTATTACGCATATTATCAGAATAATGTAATTTAAACTCTTTTAACACCCTATCAAGTATATCTCTATCTATATTATCAGGTAGTGATCTTTCCACCAATTTCTCAACACCATTACCTACGAATTTTCTAATCTCTTCTATATCTCGCTTTGGATACCCATTAAGTTCTAACGAATAATTAACACTATCTGTCAAGTCCTCCAATGTATTCATAAGCGTTCCATCTAAATCAAATATAACTGTATCTATCATCAAAAACATCCGCTTTCATATTCTAACAATCTATTTTTTGTCATAAATGTGGCCAGAATGTATCACTCCAGCCACATTTTATATTATATTAATTAATTTCCTTCAAATACTTGTTCTACTTTCTCGATAACTGTATCTTTCATGTTACCCCTTGTCTTTTCATATTGTAAACCTGATTCCATTATTTGTAATAATTCCATTCTATATTTAGAATCGATTTCTTTTATGTACTCCATAAGAATATCCTTTATTTCTGTAACATCATTCTTTTCTTGCATACGCTTTATCATATCTTCATAATTGAATGAATGAGTACTCCTTAAGTCAGCTTCTTTTCTTGAACACAATCCACACTCTTCATCGCCTGCAGCATTTATATATCCACAGTTACACATCCATGTAGAACCATCTGATTTATATCTTTCAACTGCATCCATACCCTTTTTGTCTTTAAGTGCTTCAAGATTACGTAGTGTTAATTTTACATCTATAAATTCGTCATTACACAATACAACACCTTTTGATGAAACATATTTCTTAATAAATACCTTAACATCCTTTATCAACTTTATATCTTTCTCACCAAGCTTACATTCAACAAAATTAGCTTCTAATACTGTAATATTATTCTTATCAAATACGAAGTCAATACCTTGTAACACTAATTTCTCATCATAATAATTTATCAACTCGACATCTGCTCTAATCGCTTTAATCTCATCCATGTTGTAATTATAAAAAGTTGGTGAAATCTTCACTTTTCCTTCATCACTCTTAATTGTAACTTTAACTGGTCTTGGTATCATTTTATTTGAATAATTTGTTACAAATAATTCATTAATAGATTCTTTGTTCTTATCTTCAATCTTCTTAATTCTAACTGCTGTTCCTGATGCAACTGTACCTACTGAATTTCCCGAGAATTCAGTGTAATTAAGAGCAACACCTATAACCGCATTAGCACCTTTTGCTTTAGATACTTCACACAATTTATCTAAAGCAGCTTCACTAGCCTGTTGAAGCTTATTAGTAAATGCTGTACTTTCTTGTGAAGTCATCTCCGCTATATTTGTTGATAACTCTTGGAACAAACGAGAGCCTATTGCTGTTTGCCCATTTACAAATCCTAAATACCCTACTACTTCATAGCCTTCAAAGCCATTGCCCGAAGTCATCATAATTTCTGCCATATTTTAAATCCTCCCGCATATATATAATCCGTGTTGTAAATCAACTAGCACTAATTATAACATATTAACATTCAATTTACCATTATATTTTATCTATTTTGTACTGTTTTTTTTATTTTTTTGTATATAATAACTAATATTTTTTCAGTAATTGATTTTGAGCGTTTTTTATAGTTATAATATCTATAAGTTTAACAAGTAAAAAGGAGTTTATAAAATGATAATAGATTTTCATACACATATTTTTCCTGACAAAATAGCAACTAATACAATTGCATTATTATCTTCTAGGTCTGGCGAGACCGCCCATACTGACGGTAGTTTAAATCAACTTTTGAAATCAATGAAAAGCAATAATATCGATTATTGTGTAACCTTACCCGTCGTTACAAAACCATCTCAATTTAACACAATAAATACTTTTGCAAAAGAATTACAAAATGTACCTGGCATTATTTCTTTTGGTGGAATACATCCTGATTCTGATAATATAGATCAGCAATTAGAATATTTAAAATCAAATAATTTCTTAGGAATAAAACTTCACCCAGATTATCATAGTATATACATGGACGACCCTAGATATATTCATTTAATAAAAAAGGCAATTGAACTGGATTTAATTATTGTAATTCATGCGGGTGTAGATATAGAATTTCCTAACGATGTGCATTGCACACCTAAAAACACTGCTAATTTACTTTCTTACTTGCCTAATAATTTGATGGAGAAAGCAAAAATTGTTCTCGCCCATACTGGTGGTTATAATATGTGGGACGATGTAGAAAAGTATCTTGTTGGTAAAAATCTATATTTTGACATCAGCTATTCACTTAGTAAGATTGATGATTCTCAGTTTATACGAATATTAAATAATCATGGAGCTAATCGTATAATATTTGCTACTGACTCTCCTTGGCAAGATCAAGGATATTGTATATCATACCTAAACAATTTAGACATATCTGCCGAAAATAAAGAACTAATATTATATAAAAATGCTGCCACACTATTAAACCTTAACATAAAATAATTCCAATATAAAATGCTCCTTATCTTATTTGACAAGGAGCATTTTATATTTAGAAGCAACTTATTACACCTGATGAAAAACTCTAACAGCTCCGCCTTCTAATACTAATCTTGTATTAGTTAACATCACTCTTATTCCTCACTACCAGTATCACTTTCTTCTATACCTGAGTCTTCTATCTGTTCATCTTTATTAGTATTTAATCTTACTATTTTCCTATATTCTTCTGTGGAATCTGGTAAATCATTAGCAATTAGTCTCTTATCACATATCACCTTAACTAGAGCATATATGCATGCAAATACAGGAACTCCAAACACCATTCCTAAAAATCCAAACAATCCTCCACCAACAAGAATAGATGCAAGCACCCAAAATCCTGATATTCCAATAGTATCTCCTAAAATTAATGGCCCTATTATATTACCATCAACCTGCTGCAATATAATTATAAATATTACGAACACCAAACATTGAATAGGATCTATCATTAACAAAAATAATCCACAGGGTACAGCCCCAATAAAAGGTCCAAAAAACGGAATAATATTAGTAATACCAACAATAACACTTATCAATAATACATAATCTAATTTAAGAATTGATAGTACTATAAAACATATCATACCAATAATTATAGAATCAATAATCTTACCTGTAAAAAAGCCACCAATTACCTTGTGTGCATATGTTACTCCATCTAAAATAACATTAGCTTTCTTTTCTTTAAATGTACAATACAATATCTTCTTGCTTTGAGCTCTAAATAAATCCTTACTTGCCATTACGTATATAGATACTATAAATCCTACAAGTATCTTAAATAACATTGACACAAACCCTATTACTCCTGACGAAATATTAACTATAATTGTATCTATATTAAGCAATATCTTATCATTAATAAATGTACTCGCATATTCATATATCTTCATAACAGTATCTACAATAGCATCATCAATAGTTTTATTTCCTACCTCAAAATTATTAATCCATATTGTAAATCTATTAACATATTCCGGAGTTTCTCTTATTATAGATTCTAAACTTCTATATAACTGAGGAATTATAAGCCATAAAAACCCTGATACCATTGCAATAAATACAATCTGTGTGCATATTACACTTAATGTTCTTGCAAATTTTTTAACAGTCTTTTCTTTACCTTTGAATATTTTTTTTCCTAATGGTAAAAACAATTTTATTTCAAAAAAATTCAATATAGGATTAAGCAAATATGCTAATACAAATCCAATAACAAGTGGTGTCATCGTCTTGTTTATTGATTTTATTATATTGCTAACAGCTCCCCAATTATCTACACCATGCTTAAATAGTATACTAACGAAAATAACAATCACCGCTGTTATTCCTGTATATATATACTTAGGCTCTACTTTTTGTCTATTCATTATATTCACTCCTTAGTGTGCTATTATATAACAAATAAATTGTTATAATTAAATCGTAACTGTAACTTTTGTACCTCTATCTACTTCACTGTCAATATCTATTGTTCCACCATGAAATTCAACTACGTGCTTTACAATAGCTAATCCAAGTCCCGAACCGCCTGTTTGCCTTGAATGACTTTTGTCTGCTCTATAAAATCTTTCAAAAATACGTTCTTGATCTTCCTGTGATATACCTATACCTGTATCAACAACTTCTATTATAACGTTATTATCCCTTTTATATATTTTTAAATCTACTTTACCATTAGGTCTATTATACTTAATTGCATTTGCACACAAATTAACAAGTAGTTCACTCATCATTATTTTAACTGCATCTACATGAATATCTTCACAAGCAGTATTAAATATGATTTTTTGCTTATTAGCTAATGGCATCATTGTATTTTTCACATCTTCTACTAAATCAACTAGATAAACATCATCTTTTTCTATAATCATCTTCTTTTCATCTAGTTTAGAAACTTTTATTATACTTTCGACCATCTCCATTAATTTAACAGCTTCTTTGTATATTTTCCCCGCAAATCCTTTAACATCTTCTTCCTTTACCATGTCATTTTGTATAAGTTCTGCATAACCTGATATAGATGTTAGCGGTGTTTTAAGTTCATGGGATACATTAGCAGAAAATTCTCTTCTCATCTGCTCATTTTTTTGTTGTTCTTCATTTTGATTTCGTATTCGGTTCAATAACGGGGTTAATTCCTCATATTCAAAATTAGTATTTGGTTCTTTTAAATCCATACTATTAATTGGGCCTACTATCTTATTAGTGATGCTATTAACCCAAGATAAAATTATAATCATTACCATAGCTAATACTATTACTACATATGGTAATATATCAAAAAACAACATAAATGCGCTATCTGATGTATATGCTATTATCACTACATTTCCATCATCCAACACCACTGCGCTATAATCAGTTTGCTCACTTATATTTATAAACAAACGTCCATCATAACCTTTACCTTTTCCTATAGATTTTCTAAGTTCATTAATATCAATGTACTCATTCAATTCTTGATCTTTAATTACATTATCAAATAATATCTTGTTGTTACTATCTAATAATGCTATTTGAGAATCACTACCATTTTCTAAAATATTCAGATATTTTATAATGTCATCATTATTATCCATAGCATTAATTGCATTGGATATGTACAACGATTCTATATATATATGATTTTTGTTTTGCTCTTGTATAATTTTATAACATATTATAAATATACTTCCAAAAGCCAATAGCAAGGTTGCTAAAGATAACATACACATATTAAAAAAGATTCTTCTTTTCATTTAGACTATAGATCCTCCATCTTGTAACCAACTCCACGAATAGTCTTTATCAAACTACCTTCTGAAAGTAATTTCTGTCTAAGGGAACCTATATGTACATCCACTGTTCGGCTCTCACCTTCGTAATCAATATTCCATATTGTCTCTAACAATTTATCTCTCGACAGTACAATACCCCTATTCTTCATAAGATATAACAACAATTCGTATTCTTTAAAAGTTAATACAATCTCTTCATCATTTACTAATACAATATGTTTTTTATTATTTATCTTAATTCCTTGATATTCAATTATATCCGCTTCGCTCTTCTTACTACTTCTTCTAAGAACTGCCTTAATTCGAGACATTAACTCCATAACACCAAAAGGCTTTGTTACATAATCATCCGCCCCTAAATCTAGACCTGTTATTTTATCATATTCAGTTGTTTTTGCAGTCAGCATAATAACCGAGATACTTTCGGTATCACTATTCTTCTTCAATTTTCTAAGTATCGATAAGCCATCTTCATCTGGCAACATTATATCTAACAAAATCAAATCAGGCGTAACTGTTTTTAAACCTGCATAAAGTTCTTGTCCGTTACTATAACCTACTGCATTAAATCCTGAGGATTTTAATGCATAGACTACTAATTCTCTAATATTATCATCATCTTCAACACAATAAATTGTCTTTTCCATTATGATACCCCTCTAACCTCTTAAACTTCGTCGATAATATATCCTGCTATATTCTCGGCATGATCTGATATTCTCTCCAAGTTACTAAGTACATCTAAAAATACAACACCTGATGTCGGCTTACATAATTGACTAGATAATCTTTGCATATGTTTTTCTCTAAGTTCTTCTTCTATAGAATCCACTAATTCTTCATACTCTAAAGTCTTTCTAGCTGCTTCAATACTTTGTTCAGAACGTGCTTTTATAGCATATACAAAACCATTTGTAACCATTTCCATTATTCCATCAAGTTCCTTCATAGCTGGATCTGAAAAAGATATGTCATTATCAATCTTATATTTGGCCAATGATGCTATATTTTCTGCATGATCACCCATTCTCTCGATATCGCTAACTGTATAGAATAAATTATTAATTAAAATATGTTGATTTTCTGTTAATGATAAGTTATTCAACTTAACTAAATACTCTGATATTACTACCGCCATCTCATCAATTGCTGCTTCATTTTCCATAACAACTTTGGCTTTGTCATTATCATCTTCTAATATAGCCTCAAATGCCATCTTAGTATTTTTATAAGCAACATTACCCATATGAGTTACTTCATTAATTACGTTCTCAATTGCAAAAGATGGTGTTTCAAGAATTCTTTCATCAAGATGTCTTATTGTATCTTCAACTTCGCTCTCTTCTTCTGTAACTTCATCTTCTTTAATAATTAATCCAGATGCTTTAACAAGTAAATTAGCAAATGGGAACATTATTATTGTACATGTAACATTAAATATAGTGTGGAATATAGATATCTGTACACTATTAATGCTTGAATTCGCTAGCTCTTTGTTAAATGCAAATATTCCAAACATTAAAAATCCAAATAAAATCGCCCCTATTACATTGAATAATAAATGAATTACAGCGGCACGTTTTGCTACTTTTTGAGTTCCAGCACTTGATATTAACGCTGTAACACAAGTACCAATATTTTGTCCTAATGTAATATATATAGCACTATTCCAAGTAACCATGCCGTTCATCGCTAATGTCTGTAAAATACCAACTGACGCCGAAGAACTCTGAATTATGCCTGTTACCACTGCTCCAGTTAATATTCCTAATATAGGGTTACCACCAAGCGCTGTAAATGCTTGAGTAAATATAGGACTATCTTTATATGTTTGAATAGAACCTGACATAAAATTAAGACCAATAAACAACACACCAAAACCTAATAATATAGATGCTATCTCTTTTTTCTTTTCGCTCTTAGCAAACATAAGAATAAAAGAACCAATACCTAATATAAGCGGTGCTATAAATTCAGGTTTGAAAAACGCACCCCATTCATTCATTGATACTAACCAGCTAGTTACAGTTGTTCCTATATTAGCACCCATAATTACACCAACTGCTTGTGTAAGATTCATTATTCCCGCATTAACAAATCCTACTACCATTACTGTAGTGGCTGAACTACTTTGAATTATACCTGTTACTAACGCTCCTAATAATACAGCTAAAAATCTATTATTAGTTAATATCCCTAATAATTTCTTCATGTTATCTCCTGCTGATTTTTGTAATCCCTCAGCCATAACATTCATTCCATATAGGAACATTCCTAATCCACCAATAAACTTAAACAGATTTTCTACATCAATTAACGACATTTTTCTTCCTCCTAGTACCTTTGCATTTCTTAATTTTTTCAACATAACAATTGTAATAATTGTTTAATATGTAATAACTACGTTAATTATATATAAGCATTGTAAATTTTGCTACGGCTTTTTGTAAATTTCATGTAAAATGCCATTTTTGATATTATAACCCTCTCTATTATTTTCAGATAAATACCATAATCTATTGTATAAAATAGCTAATTGAAGTAAAATGAACGTATTATTATATAAATAAGGGAGGTATATATTATGGAAACTGCTGTAATAGTATGGTTAGTAATTGTTGCTGTATGTGTTATAGTTGAGATGATTTCTCTAGGGTTGACTTCTATATGGTTTGCTGGTGGAGCTTTAGTTTCAGCAATTGTCGCTGGTTTTAACGGTCCACTTTGGCTACAAGTAGTACTATTTTTCGTTGTATCTGTTGTATTACTACTATTCACAAGACCAATGGCCGAAAAACATTTGAATAGTAAACTCGAGAAAACAAATTTAGATAGTCTCATTGGCTCAAAAGCAATAGTTATATCGACAATCAATAATCTCGAAGAGACTGGTCAAATTAAATTGAACGGTATCGAATGGACAGCTCGCTCTAATTCAGATGATATTATAGGGGCCGGAGTTACTGTTAACATTATAGATATTCAAGGTGTAAAAGCAATAGTCGAAAAAGAATAGATACATTCTATTTTTTATAAAAACAAATATATTTATGGAGGTTTTAATATGGGTGGATTTTTAATAGGTTTAGTTTTTTTTGCAGCATTTATTTTACTAGTAAGTATACTAAGTAGTATACGAATCGTTCCTCAAGCACACGCTTATGTAATTGAACGTTTAGGAGCTTACACAGGAACTTGGTCAGTAGGTTTTCATGTGAAAATGCCTATTCTAGACAAAGTTGCTAAGCAAGTTACTCTTAAAGAACAAGTTGTAGATTTTGCTCCTCAACCAGTTATCACTAAGGATAACGTAACAATGAGAATTGATACAGTAATATTCTATCAAATTACTGATCCAAAGTTATATTGCTACGGTGTTGAGAATCCAATTATGGCAATCGAGAACTTAACAGCAACTACTCTTCGTAACATCATTGGTGATCTTGAACTTGACGAAACTCTTACTTCAAGAGAAACAATCAACACTAAGATGCGTGCTACTCTTGATATCGCCACTGATCCTTGGGGTATTAAAGTAAATCGTGTTGAGCTTAAAAACATCATTCCTCCATCTGCTATTCAAGATGCAATGGAGAAACAGATGAAGGCAGAACGTGAAAGACGTGAGCAAATTCTTCGTGCTGAAGGTGAGAAGAAATCAGCTATCCTTCGCGCTGAAGGTCACAAAGAATCTTCTATCCTTGAAGCTGAAGCTGATAAACAAGCTGCAATACTTAGAGCAGAAGCTAAGAGAGAAGCTACTATCAAAGAAGCTGAAGGTCAAGCACAAGCAATCAAGTCAATTCAACAAGCTAACGCAGACGGTATTAGATTCATAAAAGAAGCTGAACCAAATGACGCTGTAATTCAAATCAAGAGCTTAGAGGCATTTGCAAAAGCTGCAGATGGTAAAGCTACTAAGATAATTATTCATTCTGAAATTCAAGGAATGGCTGGTATGGTTAAAGCATTAACTGAAGTTGGTGCAAAAGACGAATTCAAGTAAACCTAATATACTAGATAAGAATTTAGAACAATCGATAAGCCCCTTGTCATTCGACAAGGGGCTTATCATATTTCATAATCGTTTATGTAATTCTCTATTGATGGTAATTCTTCAAGAATAATTCTAGCTTATTCATTGCTTCCTTCAATTCTTCTATTCTTGGCAAATATACTATTCTAAAATGATCTGGTTCAGTCCAATTAAATCCTCCACCATGAACTACTAACACTTTTTGCTGTCTTAAGAAGTCCAATGCAAATTGTTCATCGTTAACTATTCCAAATTTCTTAGTATCAATCCTTGGAAATATATAAAATGCTGCTTCTGGTTTCACCGCTGTTATACCTGGTATATCATTAAGTGCATTATATATAAATTCTCTTTGTTCATAGATTCTTCCACCTGGGAGTATTAGTTCATCAGCACTTTGAACACCCCCAAGGGCTGTCTGTATAATCGATTGTGCTGGGACATTAGAACATAATCTCATAGATGACAACATGTTCAACCCCTCTATGTAACCTTGCGCCTTCGATTTATCTCCACTTAAAGTCATCCATCCACTTCTAAATCCTGCTATTCTATGAGATTTTGACAATCCGTTAAATGTAACACACATAACATCTGGTGCTAAAGATGCTATAGATATATGCTGTTTTCCATCCATAACCAATCTATCATATATTTCATCTGAAAATATAATTAATTCATGTCGTCTAGCTATATCAACTATTTTCTCTAATACATCTTTTGGATACAAGGCTCCCGTTGGATTATTAGGGTTAATAATAACAATCCCCTTAGTTCTATCTGTTATCTTCTTCTCGATATCATCTAAATCTGGATACCAATCTGACTTTTCATCACATATATAATGAACTGGTTTTCCTCCTGCAAGATTTGCAGATGCTGTCCATAGCGGATAATCTGGTGATGGTATAAGAACTTCATCCCCATCATTTAACAACCCTTGCATCGACATGGTTATTAATTCGCTAACACCATTTCCAGTATAAATATCATTTATCTGTACTCCTGGTATGTTTTTTAATTGACAATATTGCATAATTGCTTTTCTTGCACTAAACAATCCCTTTGAGTCTGAATACCCTTGGGAATCCATTAGATTATATCTAAAATCCCTTATAACTTCTTCTGGTGCATTAAATCCAAATGGTGCTGGATTTCCAATATTAAGTTTTAATATCGGCACATTATTTTCTATCATTCTGTCTGCTTCTTCAACCACTGGTCCTCTAACATCATAACAAACATTATCAAGTTTTCTTGATTTCTCAAATACTTTCATAACTTTCCCCTTACTATTCTAAATATTTATCAATATTTTTCGGTGTAACTTTCTGATATGGTAATCTTATAAATTTACCGTCTATAATTTCGATATCCTCTGGCAACTCTTTATTTGTTGTTAAAGAATACGCTAATTCCAAGATTGCTTTAGCTTGCCCTATATTATCATTATATACAGTTCCTGAAAGAGTACCTTCCTGTATAGTTAACAACGCTTCCTTATGTCCATCTATACCAACAACTATAGGCATAACTATATCCTCTCTTTTCTTAAGAACATCTATAGCACCTAATGCCATATCATCATTATTACATATAACCAACTCTATGCTATCTCCATAACTATCAGCAAGTTTAGTCATTTTACTCTGTGATTGAGCTCTCTTCCAGTTGGCAGTTTCATTACCTAACTTTTCTACTTTGTATCCATTATTTATAATAGTTTCTATAGAATATTCTGTTCTAAGTAGTGCATCTTGATGTCCTGCTTCGCCCTCTATCATTACATATTGTATCACACCATCTCCATTTTTATCTACCTTTTCAAAATTTTCATCACATAAATCTACAACTATTTCTCCTTCAAGCTTACCTGACTCTTCCGCTGGAGCTCCAACATAATATAATTTTTCCCATCTCTCTAAATCTTCCTCAACTAATTCCCTATTAAAAAATATAACTGGAATATCCGCATTTTTGGCTTTATCAATTATCATAGATGTATCTGTTCTATCAACCAAATTAATACATATTACGTCATACCTCTTTTCCACAAAGCTATCAACTTGATCATTTTGAGTCGTTTGGTTTCCTGCTGCATTTACTATATCAATATTAAACACTATCCCTGTTTCAGTTTCTTTCTCTTTTGCCCACTTATTTAAACTATCCATCAACGATGCTACAAATGTATCGTATTGGTCATATACACTAATGCCTATTTTAATAGTTTTAACTTCATCTTCATCCTTACCTACATCACAACCTACCATACCCATAATTAAACATATCATTAATACAATTGCAATATATCTTTTCATGCCACACTTCCTCCTATTGTACATCAGGAAACAATAATCTCTGGTTATCTGTATCATATAAACTTTCACTACTAATATATTTATATTCTATGTAAATATCCTTGATATTTACACCATAGTTCGAATATGAAATCATGTTTTCTACCGATATATATCCTACGTTAAATTCATTTTGAAATATAATTCCATCAATTATTTCTCTGTCTAGATAGTCAACTATTTTCGTTGTATTTCCCATTCCATACACGTCAATATCATAATTACCCTTTTCAATTACTTCTCCTGTTGTTTCTAACACAAACTTATCAAAAGCAATTACCACATCGTAGCTTTCTTCTTCCACTTTATTAACCAAATTACTCGGAATCAATCCGTTAATATTCCAATATTCTATATTTTCCTTCTTAATATTCTCTTCAAATCCTTGCAATCTATCAGATATACCATTTCTCTCCATGTTATCTACTATTACAAGTATTTTCAAATCTCTTGTTTCTCTATCAATTATATTAGCAAGCGTTTCACCCATTTCATAATTATTAGCTGTTATCACTGGAATATTATTTTTTGTGTCAACATAATTGTATATTTCAACTATCGGTACTTGATTCAATACCTTATCTAAACTATCCGTCATCTTTTCACTATTTACTGGTGCAATAATAATCCCCTCAGCACCATTTCTAATTTCTCTCTCAATTAAAGCTGTTTGTTCCTTAGCATTACTCTCATTTGACATTACCACAAAATTTATTTCTGCATTATAGTCCTTGGCTGCCTGATAAGCCCCCATTTTCAAATCTTCCCAAGTCTCTTGACTATCACCATATACTATCATTGATATTTTTTTAGAGTCTTCAACAACTTTTTCATCTTTCACACTATTGTATTCAAAGAACAGTGCTACAATAAGGACAAGCATAGCAACTATAGTTATTAAGTATTTACTTTTTTTCATGTATACTACCATCCTTCTCTTCAATATCACAATATTTTATCTTTGGAATATGTATTCTAATAGTAGTACCCTCATCTAACTCACTTTCTATTTCTATACCATACTCTTCTCCAAAATATAACTGAATTCTTTGATGAACGTTTTTGAGTCCGATACCAGAACCCCTCTTCCTAACCCTAGTATCATCTGTTAGCAATAAAGGAATCGTTTCCTTAGGTATTCCTACCCCATTATCAGTTACTTCAATATATACATCTCCATCCTTCTCATAACCCTTGATATATATTTCTCCTTCATCCATAAGACACTCTACACCATAGTATATAGCGTTCTCAATTAAAGGTTGGATTATCAACTTAATAGTAGCACAGTCTAGTATATTAGGATCAATATCCACCTCTACTTCAAATTTATTTTTATATCTAACTTTTTGTATGTTTAGATAATTTTTTGCATGTTTAAATTCATCTTCTATGGATATTATATTCTTACCCTTGCTGAGACTTATCCTAAATAAGTTAGCCAAAGATGTAACCATAGACGTCGCTTCTTCATATCGCTCACTCTCAACCATCCATATTACCGAATCCAATGTATTATATAGAAAATGAGGATTAATCTGTGATTGCAGCGCATCTAATTCCGTCTTTCTTTTCTCTTCCTGTTCAACAACAATATCATCCATTAATTTCTTTAATTGCTTTACTACCGACATTATTGTATTTCCTAAATGTTTTATTTCATGCGAACCACCTATATAAATATCTAGTTCTAAGTTGCCATTTTCTAAATCTTTTACTGATTCTTCTAATCGTTTTATAGGATCAGCTATTTTATGAGATACAAACATATTAGCAAATACTAATAAAAATGCCATACAAGTTATTACTATAACTACGAATAATCTTAATTGGTTAAGGTTAACCGCAAATTCTTCATTAGGTGTTACACTTACTATTCTCCATCCAGTGTATCCTATTGTCTTAACAATAACTATTCTATCGTTCCCCTCAAATTCTTCCTCATAACTTCCATCTTCATATCCTGCAGCAACAATATTATTTTCACTTTCAAGTTTAGAGTATATAAGTTTTTGTCTTGGATGATATATTATTTCACCTTCACTATCAATAAGATACATATACCCCTGACTTTTATCGTTTATCTTAGTAAATATCTTTTCAATACCACTAAAGTTCATATCTACCAATAAAACACCTCTACTAGTATTACCTCCTTCTGTAAGTTCTACTGCTCTACTTAATGAGGTAACCCAATAGTATCTTGCATCGGTATCCTGAAATAAATTTTGAACATGAGGTATTGAAAAATGAACATTTTCTATTTTATTATTTGCTTTAATAAACCATTCTTGATTAACTACATCTTGATTCGTTTTAATATTTGATATTGGGGTTGCCGCAATTATTTCTCCCTTTTCCGTAAAACAAGCAATACTTACCAAGCTATCCTTATTTGCTTCATATAGTAGACTCATATCAGAATCTAGACTATCCTCTGATAAATCTGTATTCTTAATAACACTATAATACATAGTGTCTGATATTTGCATCATCTTTCTAATATATGTATCCATATTAAGCGAAGCTTGATCAACTAACTGCTTATTATTCTCGATAATAAGTTCTTTAGTTGTATTTTCAAACCTCCTGAATAACATGGATCCCATGGCTATCATACCAATACACGCTATTATTGTAAAAGATGCTGATATTAATAACTGGATGCTTATTCCGTTATATATTTTATTTAATTTTACAAATAATTTTTTTATGTTATCAATTATCATGCTATCATCCTTACACAATCAATTTTATTCTAATTCCAAGGCATTCTATTGCTTGTTACAATTAAATATATTATTAATATGGCAAATACACCTATTAATACCTTTGTAAATATATCTACTTGTTTATAAGTAAAAGGCAATTTATCATATGCCTTCTCTTTTATATTCCTATCCTCGTTACTACCCTCTAGCACTGTATCATCTTCTGTGTTTTCATTTTCTACAACTTCTATATCTACGTTTCCTAATTCTTCTACATCGTTACCATTATCTATTATATCACGTTTCATTTCTTCAATCTTATCTTCTTCATTATAACTCATATTCGTACCTCCTATATGTACAACTTAATTTCTATATCTACGCTCATCTATTATAACAAACTTTTATTATATAAAATAGCGGAAGAATCCTTCCGCTATTATTATAAAACATATTTAACAATTTATAAATTATTTTTTTGCAAGATATTTTCTTAAATCAAGTGCAACTGCTATTACAATTACAAGACCTTGTACGATGTATTGGTATGAAGTATCTACTCCAAGGAATTGTAAAGATGATTTTAATATTTCGAATACAAGTACACCAATTAATATACCTGATACTCTACCAACACCACCATTAGTAGATACACCACCAATAGTACATGCTGCGATTGCTTCTAACTCATATCCTAAACCTGTATTAACTGTTGCTCCACCAGCTTTTGATGCTAGTAAGAAACCTGCTACTGCATATAAACCTGCTGCTAAAGTATAGATAATTATCTTTGTTTTATTAACATTTACACCAGAAACTTCTGCTGAGTTCTCATTTCCACCTATAGCGTACATGTATTTACCATGTCTAGTCATGTTATATAAGAACCACATTGTTCCACCAATTAATACTGCTATAAAGAATAAGTATGGAATATTTACTACTTTTCCTGTAGCTATATTAGTAAACTCTTTACGGAAACCACCTAATGGGTTAGCTCCTGTATATACCAAGCAAATACCATATACTATAGTTTGCATACCTAATGTTGCGATAAATGGTGGTACTTTAAAGAATGATATTACAGAGCCATTTATAAATCCAAACACACAACATATCGCCACTGCTGCTATTAATCCTACTAACATCGAACCATAAGGACCCATGTCTGGTAGATTAGGGAAAAACTTTCCTACATAATCTGGTTTTTGTACAAATGTCGCTGCAACACAGGCACCTAAACCTACTAGACGACCTGCTGAAAGATCTGTACCTTTAGTTATAAGACATCCACTTACACCAAGGGCTATTATAAAACGTACTGCTGTATTAACTGCTATATTTGCAAAGTTGTTTCCTGAGAAAAATCTTATATTTGTAAGTCCAACACATAGTGATAAACCTATCAATATTATTATAATTGCATTATTTAACAAAAAACTTTTTATATCAAATTTTTTAGTCTTATCCATTTTAATATCCTCCTTCATTAGAATTTAGTAGCAAATTCCATAATTTTTTCTTGAGTTGCTTCTTCACCGCTTACTTCTCCTGTCATCTTTCCGTTACACATTACAGCGATTCTATCGGATACTCCGATAAGTTCTGCCATTTCTGAGGAAATCATAACAATAGCTTTACCTTGCTTTGCAAGTTCAATCATAATCTGATATATCTCATATTTGGCACCTACATCAATACCTCTTGTCGGTTCATCCATTATAAGAATATCCGGATCATTAGCTAACCATCTAGAAATAATAACTTTTTGTTGATTACCGCCTGATAGACTTTGTATTAAAGTTTTACTACTAGGTGTTTTGATACTCAACTTTGCTACGTTTTCTTCTACTAACTTTTCTACTTTTTTATGATTAATCATTAAATTATAGTCTAAGTACTTGTCTAATGAAGCAATCGATACGTTATCTGCAATTGATAAGACACCAAAAATACCATTGCCTCTACGATCTTCTGTTATTAAACCAATTCCATCTTTTATAGCATCTTTTGGACGTTTGATTTTTACTGGTTTTCCTTTATATATTACTTCACCACTTTGGATATTTCTCATTCCAAATACGGCTTCCATAAGTTCTGTTCTCTGTGCTCCTACTAGTCCACCAAGTCCTAATATTTCACCTTTTCTTAATGTAAGGTTAACATTTTTAAATGATTTAGGATTAATACTAGTAACATCCTTTAATTCTAGAATAACTTCACCCGGTTCATTATCCTTTGGTGGATATATATTTGTTAGTTCACGACCAACCATTTTAGATATAATCATATCTGTTGTTAAATCTTTTGACTCCCACGTTCCTACATACTGACCATCTCTCATTATCGATACGTCATCTGATATTCTAAGAATCTCATCCATTTTGTGGGAAATATATATTATTGATACGCCTTTTTTTCTTAAGTCATTTATTATTAAAAATAGTGCTTCTACTTCATTATCTGTTAATGATGATGTTGGTTCATCCATAATTACTACTTTTGCATTCATGGAAACTGCCTTTGCAATCTCTACTGATTGCATCTGAGATACTGATAAAGTACCTAATTTTGCTTTTGGATCATAAGGCATACGCACTTCTTCTAACAGCCTCTTTGCCTCATCATTCATTGCTTTATGATCAATAACCTTAACAGGTCCTACTCCTTTAAGTGGATATCTTCCGCAGAATATATTTTCAGCAATACTCCTTTCTGGAATTGGCTGTAACTCTTGATGAACCATTGCTATTCCTTTGTGTAATGCATCATCTGCGTTAGTTATTTCAACTTTCTCTCCATCTAAGTAAACTTCTCCGTCATCTTTCTTATATATGCCAAATAGGCATTTCATAAGTGTAGATTTTCCTGCACCATTTTCACCCATAAGAGCATGTACAGTTCCGGGTCTAACTTTTATGGTAACATCATCTAGTGCTTTTACACCCGGAAAGCTTTTACTTATTCCTCTTAGTTCAAGCCTATATTCTGCCATCACTATACCTCCTAACCTTTTTTAAAAAATGGGTGTGCATAAACTATACACACCCATATTGTTTCTAGTTATTATTTAAGAATATCTAAGATATCTTGTGCATTGTCTGTAGTTACTTTAATATAATCAACCATGTTTACTGCATCTACTTTTTCACCTTGTGCAAATTTACCAGCAATATCTGCTGCTGCATGAGATTGTCCAATGTGATCGTTAAATACTGTACCTGTCATTTTACCACTGTTAACGTTTTCTAATGCTTCTGTAAGTGCATCAACACCTAATAGATAGATATCTTTACCAACTGTTCTTCCAGCTGCTTCGATTGCTTGTAATGCACCAAGTGCCATTGCATCATTGTTACAGAATACTACGTCGATTTCATCACCATATGCAGTTAATGCATTAGCTACGATTTCTTGACCCTTTGCTTGATCCCAGTCACCACGTTGCTCATCTAATTTCTTAACAGTTAAACCTGCATCTTCTAAAGCTTTGATAGAGAATTCTGTTCTATATTGAGCATCTACGTTCTCTGGATCACCCATTACCATTACATAACCAACTGTTCCGTCACCGTTTACATCACCTTTATTATCTAAAGCTGCTACGATTTCACCTTGATAAGTTCCTGATTGTCTAGCATCAGCTCCAACATAAGTTGCTTGAATACTTTCAGTACCCCATCTTGCTTCTTCAACTTCATCTGGCTCTCTGTTTATAAATACTACAGGAACATTTGCTGCAGCACATTGGTCTGCGATTTGCTCTGCTGCTGATGATTGAACTAAGTTTACGATTAATACATCAACACCTTGAGTAATAAAGTTTTGAATTTGGTTAGTTTGCTCTGCTTGATCATTCTTACCATCCATAACTGTTACTTTAGCTCCACCTGCTTCTAAGTAAGCTTGTAACTCTGTTCTGTAAAGTGTCATGAAGTTATCATCAAATTTGTAGATACATACACCAATGTTTAAACCATCTACACCAGGTGCACCACCAGTACTTTTGTTATCGTCCTCAACTTTTGTATCATTGTTTGGTGCTGTTGTTGAACCCTCATCATTAGTAGTTCCACATCCAGCTAACATTGTAGCTATTAATGCTACGCTCATTACTAAACCTAAAATCTTTTTCTTCATATTTGTATTCCTCCTTAATATTGTTTAGATTTTAGTTGCTCTCTGCAACTTGTTTACATGCTAATTATATCAACACGAATTAATAAACTACATAAAATATACTTTCTAAAAACATTAAAATCCTTAGCTATTCTTATATGCAAAATACATAATAAAATCTTATATTCAGCTAAATTTTTCACTATAAAAGCACAATCTGTTATGATTGTGCTTCTAAAATGTATATATTTTGTATGTTTTATATATTTTTATTAAAATTCTACTATATATATTAACCAATTTTTATATTATTATTCCATTTATATTTTTTATTTCTTCTTCTGTAAATTCTATTTTATTAATCATTTCGATATTTTCTGTAACCTGTGACGGCTTGGATGCTCCAATAATAACACTTGTAACTTCTCCATCTCTAAGTATCCAACTAAGTGCCATCTGTGCTAGACTTTGTCCTCTACTTACTGCTATTTCATTAAGAGCCTTAGCCTTATTTATGTTTTCTTCTGTAATACTTCCTTCATTTAAGAATCTTCCATCAGTCATAACTCTACTATCTACTGGAATTCCATTTAAGTATCTATCAGTAAGAAGTCCTTGCTCTAATGGACTAAATGCAATTATTCCACAACCATTATCTGCTGCAAACTTTTTAAGACCATCTTCTTCTATATGTCTATCAAACATTGAGTATCTACTTTGATTTATAATAAATGGACATTTTAGATCTTTAAGTATCTCCATTGCCTTCTTGGTTGTTTTCATATCATAGTTAGATATTCCGGCATATAAAGCTTTTCCACTCTTAACTGCTGTATCTAGCGCCATCATACTTTCTTCAAGAGGGGTATTAGGATCCATTCTATGATGATAGAATATATCAACATATTCTAATCCCATTCTTTTAAGACTTTGATCAAGACTGGCTAGTAAGTATTTTCTACTTCCCCAGTTACCATATGGACCTTCCCACATATCATAACCAGCTTTTGTACTTATTATTAATTCATCTCTATATGGCATCAAATCCTCTTTTAGAATTCTTCCAAAATTACTTTCTGCTCTTCCTGGTTCTGGTCCATAATTATTCGCCAAATCAAAATGTGTAATTCCATTATCAAATGCAGCAAAACACATTTCTTTCATATTATTAAAATCATTGTGAATACCAAAATTATGCCAAAGACCTAATGACACGGCTGGTAGCATTAACCCACTATTGCCACACCTAAAATATTTCATATTATCATATCTGTTACTATTCGCTGTATAACTCATCTCACTATTCCTCCTACTATTCAATTCTAATATCTATATATAGTCTAGTAAATATATTATAGCCACTAAACCTGCTAACAACTCGATAATAACACAAGTACTATTTTTTATATAGATATTATATTTAACATCAAAGTTTTTTATATGTTTATCCAAAAAATTCATATGGATTTTCGACTCAATTTGCGTTAAATTAAATATATCAAGATATTCCCCATACTTGATAAATATTTTTTCCAATCCCCCTCATATGAAAAGGAGCTGTTTAATAACTAGGCAGCTCCTTTTTAACGTCTATCTATTTTTTTCTGTACTTTGAAGGTGATACTCCAAATTTCTTTTTAAATACATAACTAAAGTAATTTGGTTCTGCATATCCAACCTTTTCAGCTATTATATAACTCTTATCATCTGTTGTGTTCAGAAATTCTATTGCTTTTTGTAATCTAACCTCTGTTAAATAAGCAATGAAGTTAGATCCCGTCTCTCTCTTAAATATCGTAGAGAAGTAAGTTGGACTTACATGCAATTCATTACTTAAATTTTCTACTGTAAGTTCAAAGTCACTATAATTTTCTTCTACATATTCTTTCGCCTTATCAACTAATAATGTTGACGAATTAACTCTTTCTTTTTTTATCTGATTACTTATCTTAATACTCTTCTCTATTAACCACTCTTTAAAAGCATTTATAGATGCTGGTGTATTAAAGGCATTCATCTCAGCTTCTAACTCTCTATACACTTCTAAATCTCTTAACCCATAGGTTTGTACTAGATGTAAGAACGATATCTTTATTTCCATAAAATACAATTTATATTGATCAAGTGATAATAATGAATCTGAAAAACGACTAACTATATCATGTATAACATTATTAATATCTTCTTTATTTCCTAATTTAATTGCTGAAGTAAGCTTAGATTCATCTACACCGCTAAATCTTATATTTATAGAAGTGTCAGGTTCTACATCATGTATATAAATAGTCTTACCATTTCCTATAGCAACCCTATATTCTAATGCAGATATTGCTCCATTCTTTGCCTCATACATATCCATAGGATTATTTATTATATTTCCTATTCCACCACTTACACATAATCCATATATTTTTCGTGCTTCTATACATATTTCATTCATGCCATTTATTATTTTATATATTTGATCTTTACTTTGCATATCAAATATAAAACCAACTAAATTACCATACAAAAAACAAGTTGCTTTATAGTATTTATCAATTACTTCTTCTGATAACTGTTTCAACGTAGTTGTTATAAGTACATCATTATGATTTTTAAATAATGTTTCTGAATCATTAGAAAGATTTTTATCAACTTGTAATAACCCAACAACATAATGTGGTGAATTAACATCCATTCCAATTAATCCTGAATTTCTTTCTAAGTCATCTTTAGTTACTCTTCCTTCTAGAAGTCCAACCAAAACCTGTTCTTTAATAACTGGCATACTATCAATATAATGCTTTCTAAGAACCTCTAAATTAGTTCTATTTTCATGTTCTTCATCTAATTTGGCTTTTAATTTGCTTAATGTTTCACCCATATCATTTGCATTTACAGGTTTTAGTACATACTCAACAACATTAAGTTTAATTGCTTTATGTGCATACTCTAAGTCGTCAAATCCAGAAAATATTATAAGTTTTGTAAGTGGATATTTCTTTACTAGTTCTTCTCCTAGCTCTAATCCATCCATAAATGGCATCATAATATCAGTCATAACAACATCAGGGGTTAATCTCTCAACTAGCTCCAATGCTTCTTTTCCATTCTCTGCACTTCCAACAATCTGAAAGCCATATTCTTCCCATTTAATTTTCTTAATTATTCCCTCACGAATCTCCGCCTCATCATCAACTAATATAATTGTATACACATCGTACCTCCTTAGTTATATGAACATATTGCTATCTTTAAAAACAAATCCTACAGGTACTTAGTATATACTTGTAGGATTCATTAATTGTAATTATACTCAAATTATTTATATTATATAATTAATCTCTATAGTAATTAATTAGACAACCCTTAACAATAATAGCTCTCTCATCATCTGTTAAGTCACCCAGTTTAAATGTAAGCTCTTTCATTCCTTTATTAACTACATATGCTTTAATCTCTTCTGTCTTATTAACGATAGCTTCTTTGATACCAGGAACGAATACATAATCCCCATTCTCGAATGCATAATCCTCTGGCATAATAAATGGTAGCATACCCCAGTTAATAAGATTTGATCTATATCTCTTAGTTGCATATTCTTTTGCTATATTCGCCCAACCACCAAGAACTTTTTGACAAGAAGCAGCTTGCTCTCTCGCTGAACCATCACCTGGTTTAACTGCAAATATTGCACTACCAATTCCTGTATTCTTCGCACATGCCTCTGGGAAGTCCTTCTTAATTGTCTCAAATACTTCTTTCACATCTGGATATGCACTTCCAACACAGTCTCCTGATTGTCTTACCTTCTCAACTGCTTGTACCGCTTTAGCTCTTCCAACATACTCTGGATCTTTACGAGATAAAGTAAATTCAGCAAGCCCTAATGGATTAGAACGGAATGATGATGTTTCTCCTGAAGGAATTAACTCATCTGTAGTTGTTACTGGATCATTAATAACTGATGCTACTTTTAATAATACATCATCAGTTAAAGCTACCATTGATGGCCAATCTACGATATTAGGACCAAACTTGATATCTAATGAAGGATCTGCTTTACCAACTCCATTGTATACTCTATTATCATATATTGATGAATCAAAGAAATATTTTGGTTTTGTAAAGTTAACATCTATATCAGTTGCCGCTGTTAAATATCCCTTATTTGCTGCTGTTGCTGCAATTGAACGAGCATCCATAAGTGCAACTGAAGAAATCTGACCATTTTGAATCTTAGATCCTTCTCTGTTAGGGAAGTTTCTAGTTGAATGTCTAATACTAAATGCATTGTTTGCAGGAGTATCTCCAGCACCAAAGCATGGTCCACAAAATGCAGTCTTAACAACAGCACCTGTTGCCATAAGGTCAGCTAATCTACCATTTCTAGCAAGTTCCATATATATAGGAGTTGATGCAGGATATACACTAAGTGTAAATTCATCCGCGCCAATGCTTGTTCCTTTAAGAATATCTGCCGCTTCACAGATGTTCTCGAATCCACCACCTGCACAACCAGCTATAATTCCTTGCTCTACATACAACTTACCATTCCTAACTTTATCTTTAAGAGTAAAATCAATCTTACCATCTAAGCTAACTAATGCTTTCTTCTCGCAATCATCTAATACATCTAATAGATTCTCATTTACATAGTCAATTGTATATACATTACTTGGGTGGAATGGCATTGCTATCATTGGTTTAACCTTTGATAAGTCAACATATACAACTCCATCATAGTATGATACTGCACCAGGATTAAGCTCTTTATAAGCATCTGGTCTGCCATGTATTCCGTAGAAATCTTTGATTTCTGAATCTGTCTTCCATATTGAAGATAGGCAAGTAGTCTCTGTTGTCATAACATCAATACCAATTCTAAAATCAGCAGTTAACGCATCTACACCAGGACCAACGAATTCCATTACACTGTTTTTAACATAACCATTTGCAAATGTTGCACCAATAATTGCAAGCGCAACATCCTGAGGACCAACGCCCTTCTCAACTTTACCGTCTAAATATATAGCTACGATATTAGGCATAGGAACATCATAAGTCTTGCAAAGAAGTTGTTTAGCAATCTCTCCACCGCCTTCACCAATTGCCATAGTACCTAATGCACCATAACGCGTGTGGCTATCAGAACCAAGAATCATTGCTCCACCTTCTGCCATCATCTCTCTTGCAAATTGATGAATAACTGCTTGATGAGGAGGAACATAAACTCCACCATATTTCTTAGCACTTGTTAAACCAAATACATGGTCATCTTCATTAATAGTACCACCTACTGCACATAAAGAGTTATGGCAGTTTGTAAGAACATAAGGTACAGGGAATTTTTCTAAACCTGACGCTCTTGCAGTCTGTATAATACCAACAAATGTAATATCATGAGATGTTAATTTGTCAAATTTGATTTTTAATTTATCCATATTATCAGCAGTATTATGCTTATCTAATATACCATATGCAATAGTATTCTTCTTCGCATCTTCTTTTGATAATACGTTACTTCCTAATTTGCTCTTTAATACTGCTTCTTGATCTGCTGAATCCTCAATCAATTCAGTACCATTTAATAAATATGCTCCGCCTTCATATAACTTAATCATTATATGTCCTCCTAATCTGTCTGTTAAAGTTTCCTACATAGCTTCTAAAGTTTCTCTAATCGCCTTTATAAATCCTTCACTGCTTAGAGATGTTACGTTTTCTAAAGTGGTAATAAGAGCTAAATCCTTTGTCATCTTACCATCTTCTATAGTTTTAAGAGTTGCTTTATCTAACTTATCTGCAAACTCCATTAATTCCTTGTTACCATCTAACTCACCACGTTTTCTAAGTGCGCCTGTCCATGCAAATATTGTTGCAACAGAGTTAGTTGATGTCTCTTCACCCTTTAAGTGTTTGTAATAATGTCTTTGAACAGTACCGTGAGCAGCTTCATACTCAAAGTTTCCATCTGGTGAAACAAGTACTGATGTCATCATTGCTAACGAACCAAATGCTGATGATACCATATCACTCATAACATCTCCATCATAGTTCTTACAAGCCCATATATAGCCACCCTCTGATTTCATAACACGAGCTACTGCATCATCTATTAATGTATAGAAGTATTCAATACCTGCTGCTTTAAACTTATCATCATATTCAGCATCATATATTTCTTGGAAAATATCCTTAAATGTATGATCATATTTCTTAGAAATAGTATCCTTAGTTGCAAACCATAAGTCTTGCTTAATATCTAGGGCATAATTAAAACAACTTCTTGCAAAACTTTCAATAGAACCATTTAAGTTATGCATACCTTGAAGAATACCAGCACCCTTGAAATCATGGATTAATTCTCTAATCTCTGTTCCATCTTCTCCGGTAAATACTATCTCAGCTTTTCCAGCTCCAGGTACTTTAACTTCTGTTCCCTTATATACATCTCCATAAGCATGTCTTGCTATAGTAATAGGTTTTACCCAATTTCTAACACATGGTTCAATTCCTTTTACTACGATTGGTGCTCTAAATACTGTACCATCAAGGATTGCTCTTATTGTTCCGTTAGGACTCTTCCACATTTCCTTTAATGTATACTCTGTCATACGAGCTGCATTTGGAGTAATTGTTGCACATTTAACTGCAACACCATATTTCTTAGTTGCTTCTGCTGAATCAAAAGTTACCTTATCATCAGTTTCATTTCTGTATTCAAGACCTAAATCATAGTACTCTGTCTTTAAATCAATAAATGGTAATAGTAACTCATCCTTTATCATCTTCCAAAGGATACGAGTCATCTCATCTCCATCCATCTCTACTAATGGTGTAGTCATTGTAATCTTTGCCATTATCTTGTCCTCCTAATATATTATGCATTTCAATTATTAACTCAAAGTTATTCCAAGTTTGTTACAAGTATCTTCTACTAATTTTTCTAACTCTTCATCTGTAATAGCTGTTTCTCTTCCAGTCTCGTATTCTGCATCAACCCATTCTTTGATTGTAGATACTAATTCTGAATTCTTATCAACCTTTTGCTCTGGTTTTAATCTATAATAAGTATTAATCCAATGAGCTACTCCTGCCAAACCTGATGTATTAGACACTGCTACTAGTACTGGTCTATTTAGGAATTTGTCTGTATCAAATATATTGTATATCTCTTCATTCTTTAATAATCCATCTGCATGAATTCCTGCTCTTGTAACATTAAAGTTCTTACCAACAAAAGGTGTTCTAGGAGGCATTACATATCCTAGTTCTTTCTGGAAGTATTCAGATAATTCTGTAATTACAGTGGTATCTGCTCCATCTAATGTACCCTTTAATTGAGCATATTCAAATATCATTGCTTCAAGAGGTGTATTACCTGTTCTTTCACCAATACCAAATAGTGAACAATTAATTGCAGATGCTCCATATAGCCATGCTGTTGTTGAGTTAGCAACTGCTTTATAAAAATCATTATGACCATGCCACTCTAGTAATTCGCTTGGAACTCCACCATGTTTAATAAGACCATAGCATATACCTTGTACTGAACGTGGAATAACCGCTCCAGCAAAGTTAACACCATATCCCATTGTATCGCATGCTCTTATCTTAACTGGAATCTTATATTCATCCATAAGTTTCATTAACTCTAAACAAAATGGTATAACAAATCCATGTATATCTGAACGAGTAATATCTTCCAAATGACATCTTGGACTAACACCAATTTCCAAACATTCTCTTACAATATTCAAATATTGATCCATAGCTTGACGTCTAGTCTTCTTCATCTTATAGAATATATGGTAATCTGAACAACTAACTAGTATACCAGTCTCTTTGAGGCCTATATCTTTAACTAATTCAAAATCTTTCTTGCTTGCTCTTATCCAGCTTGTTACCTCTGGAAAATTATATCCTCTTTCAAGACACTTATAAACCGCATCTCTATCTTTCTTACTATATAAGAAAAACTCAGATTGTCTAACCAATCCATTAGGTCCACCTAATCTATGTAGATAATCATATATTGTAACAATTTGCTCTGTAGTATATGGTACTCTTGATTGTTGACCATCTCTAAATGTTGTATCTGTAATCCATATGTCCTTAGGCATATTGTGAGGGACTATTCTCTCATTAAATGCTATCTTAGGCACTTCATCATATGGAAATAAATTTCTAAATACATTTGGTTTATCTACATCTACCAAATGATACATATGCTCTTCTAATTCAAGTAAATTTGTGTTGTTATTAGCTTTAACTATTCTGTTATCCATAATTGTTTCTCCTCTTAAAATCCTCAATATATTCTATACAATCAGCAATGTTTTGTCAAATAATGCACCTTTAAATAAGAATATAATCATTCTAAGATTGTATAACTTCTCAATAATTAATTCTAAATTTTCTGAAAATTGTTATTAAATTTCAAACTTTTCCACACTATCCACATAGTTATACACAATTTATCAAAGAAAACCCACTATTTCCTTCAATAATACTTTAATTCACATATAAATTTTAAATATACCCTAGAATTTTCAAAATACAAATAATAATAGTAATACTGACTGCGGAAAACATAGTTGTAAGAACAATTAAATTACTCTTTATCCTTATCTTCTTTCTTGCTCTTTGCAGATAATATAATCATCGCTATTATCACAACTATTGACACTATTAAGCATATAGCTATAAGCCAAGGTTTAGAATCATCTCCTGTTGCAATTAATCCTAGTAAACCACATAATAATTCATTCATATAAATCACCTTATTTCCTTTCGTATCTTCATCTATTAATATAACAAAAGAGGTCATAGACCTCTTTTATAAGCTTTCTCCAGTATTCTCTGGTATAACTCTTTTTGTGCTATTAGCAAAATTATGAACTTGTACTGTTGCTTTATTAATAGGAATATTAGTTCCTGCGCCTGCAATACATCCACCAGGGCAGCCCATTCCTTCAATTAAACAACCATTCATCTTTCCTGCTTTTGCTAGTGTTAAAGTCTTTCTACATTCAGCCAAGCCTTCTGCATGTTCTACCTTAACTTCGACATCTGGATAGTATTCATTTACACAAGTCTTAACTGCCTTAGCAACTCCGCCCGCTACTGCATAACCACGTCCAATACCAGTTGCATCATCAACAGGAACTCCTACTTTAAAATCATCAAATTCTATATCTCTAGCTATAAACATAGCATCTAATTCTTCGAATGTTATTACAAAATCAACATCACTTCTAACTGTTGTTCTAGCAGCCTCCAACTTCTTCGCTGCACATGGTCCAATAAATACTACTGAAGCTTCTGGATCTTTTTCCTTAATAACTCTTGCTGTAGCAACCATCGGCGTAAGCTCATTAGATATTTTATCAATAAGATCTGGAAAATACTTCTTAGCTAACATCGACCATGATGGACAACATGATGTTAATAAAAATGGTAGCTCACCATTTACTACTTCCTTTACATAGTGGTTTGCTTCTGCAATAGCACCCATATCTGCACCTATTGCAACTTCATATACATCTGCAAAGCCTAATTTTAATAAGGCTGCTTTAATCTTATCAGGCGTAGCATAATCACCAAATTGTCCAACAAAGGCTGGTGCTATCTCTGCTACTATCTTTCTTCCTGATTGCATAGCTTTAATCAACTGGAATAATTGTGATTTATCTGCTATTGCTCCAAATGGGCAACTAACCATGCACATACCACATGATACACATTTATCGTTATTTATCTTAGCTCTTCCTAAGTTATCGCTTTCTATTGCTCCAACCCCACAGGCATCTGCACAAGGTCTTCTCTTATGTGCAATTGCATCATAAGGACAGTTATTCTTACACTTACCACATCTAATACATTTACTCTGATCAATAACCGAACGACCATTAACCATTGAAATTGCATTAACTGGGCAAACTTCACTACATGGATGTGCAACACATCCCTTACATTGATTACTTACTTCATATAAATTATGCTCACAACTATTACATGCTGATGGAATAACTTGCATAAGCGGTGGTTCATAATATTTCTCATCTATATTACTCTTATCTAAACCTTGAGTTACATGTACAGGCTTATCTTCAGGTCTAAGTGACATACCCATAGCAAGTCTTACTCTCTCCATAGTAATTGCTCGTTCTCTATGAATACTCTCGCAAAACTGCGGAGTGTCACCAGGGGTAATTGTATACGGAATTGCTTCTATATCATCATTTATATTTTGAGAATTGTACGCAACATTTGCTATCTCCACAAATACTTGCTTTCGTATTCTTCTTACGTTAGTCTCTAAACCTCTCATGATGGTTCTCCTTTGATGTTTTTCACTTTTATAACACTCTTAATATACAACATTTTGAGGCTTATGTCTATGCGTTAACTTTGGTTAAATAAGCTAAGCTTATAATAACTTTATCTACCATTATATGATTCATAGTCTTGTCCACTAATATAATCTTTGACACTCCTATTATCCTCTGTAATGT
The DNA here is from genome assembly GCA_031556525.1 of Lachnospiraceae bacterium. Lineage (GTDB taxonomy): Bacteria > Bacillota > Clostridia > Lachnospirales > Lachnospiraceae > JAVBSN01. The sequence continues at coordinate 58,953 of JAVBSS010000037.1, read as the reverse complement.
CATCATACACTTCATCCCTATAGCACCATACAACATATATATATCCTTCATAATTACTTTCATTTATTGTATCTATTAGTGTAATTATTTCATCTTGGGATTCACTAGGTGGTAAGTATACATATAAATTAGGTAGTGGAAAATGCTCATCTAATTTTGATTCCTTTAATTCTTTTACTTCAATATCTGACGGTAAATTTTCAGTAGCTCCCTTACCAGTAACAATTATATAAAACTTATATTCATTAAAGTATTCTCTTATAATCGGTTCTATATAATTATTGCATACTTTTTTTATTTTCTCTTGTACATATGTATCATAATATTTTCTTTTTCCATCTTTATCTCTATATCCATCAACTTGAAACATATACTCTTTCCCCTGTTCTACAGGATATGCATAGGCATGTATATCTCTATTAAATAAATTACCACCACTCCATGATTCTAGTTCAAATTCTTCTCCATATCGTTCTTCTAAATATACAATAATCCCTTCTGGAACACTTTTTGATTTAGCAGGTTGAAAATAATTATATAATTGTATTCCAACTAATATTACTATTAATAATACAAATATTTTCACTAATGTTAATTGAATTTTTTGCAACGGATCTTTACTTTCTTGTTCTTCGCTAATTACATTCTGACTATTTCTTGAATTTTCTTTTTTCACTATTTTATCCCCCATATGTTTCTTACTCACTATATATACCCTAACATTACTAATTTTATTGTATAATTTCATAATATGCAATGCTTTTAAATACTCTTTATTACATCGTCTCTTTTGTATTTTTTTTATTTACATTTTATTGATTGTTGTACACTTATATGCTATTATATATTTATGGAGTAATCGTGTACAGGGTGGTAGCCTCCCATACTTGCGTGATGCAAGATATCACTAAGAGGGGAGGTGGTGTGATGAGTACATATGAAGCAATATCTTTAATGATAGCGTTTGGAATGTTAATCGTAGCACTGCTTGCCTATATAGATAGGAATAACAAGCACAAATAAAAATACCTACCTTGCACTTGACCGTCTAGGTAGGTATTTTTCACTAAAACGAGGTTAACCACTTTGTGGGCGATTACTCCTATTTATATATCTATTATAGCATATTATATAGTTTTGTAAATATAGACTTAATCTATATTTTAAGATCTATATTTTCATAACATTCTCCTATATTATAATCACTTATCATATATTCCATATTCAATTATATAGAAATCCGTTTCCTCGGTAGTGCTACTTGACCAAAACCGTTTATCTACATCCTCAAAAGTAATATTACTATCATTTGATAAAACAATATAATAACTATCACATTCTGCACTATTACTTCTACCTGATACTTCTAATAAATTCTCATATTTCTTTCCATCTATCTGGTACAAGGTACTTCCATCACCTGTTTCTATAACATCATATTCCATTTGATATGATGTACTTTTTTCATCATCATTATTACTACACCCACCAATTAATATTACAATTAATATTACGACTATAAATATATTCTTTTTCATATAATTTACCACTATTTCTAGTAATCAAACTCTATTAAACAATCTAATGGCATATTACTTTGTGCAATAATCATTGTGTCTGTTTTTTCAACATTCTCATAAAAGGCATCATAATTATCAAAATCATATGATTGTATATCTGAATAAAACGATATATGTGGATATTCTTTATATGGAGATATATTAGTAAATAAATTCACTGGATACTTAAATTTTATTTCAAGATATTTAATATACTCATTATATCCCTCTTCGTCATCTACTGAAAATTGACGTATCATTGCACATTCAACTATTTCTTCATTCTTAGAAAGTACACAAGACCATATTGTTCTCTCATCACTAATTACAAGACCTTCATCTACAGAAAAATTGACATCTGCAAATTTTTTAAAAATACTCCATGCAACTGATACATTAGGTTTTTCATAATTGAAATTCTCCTCATCTAACATACTCTTTAAAGTTTCCACACAGTTTTCTAATTGGTTCATAATTTTCTCCCCTTATTATTAAAAATTTATTTTAATTTACCTATTTTCCATAGGCCAAATTGTTTTTTTATTACTATCAGACAATGGACTAAATTCAATATGTGTCAACTTATCAAATTCAAATACAAATGTACTCCATATTTCTTTACTAAATATTGTTTCAAAAAATCCATAATCTTCTTCCTCAACATCATAACAACCATTTAATTTTAATATTTCTAAGATTTCATTCTTATCCTTGTTTATAAGACATTGATCAAACATAAGCACTTGAGGATTATATATTTCAAACGAATACAGCTTGTTATTTTCACGCAAATCAAATTTTGTTTTAATCATTTGATTATTATAATAACATACTTACCTTCATCAACCGCTTTTTGAAGTAGTTCTACTAACTTCTCTATGAAATCACCAACATGTCTTATTGTATTCTCCTTTGTATGTTGCCCAATAACTTTAATAAAACAAGATTATTATGTGGCTCTACTTTCAACTTCGCTATGCATTTTTCTTTTTTCAAAAATTCTAAATGGATTATTCCACTATCTGAACCAAATTTACATTTTGATAATGCATACCAAAATTCTTCTTCCTTACTCCTTATAAAAAGCTGTACCAAATTTGATTCCTTAATCGATAAGTCTTCTTCTGATATATCACTGTATTTGGAAAGTTCATTACTAATTTCTTGATAATTAGATTTAACTTGAATTCTTACCCCATCACAACTTCTTCCCATATTACCCATAAATGGTTCCCATTGTGCATCAGTAAATATTCCCTTTTCGTCATAACTTCCAATACTTAAAACCTTAATTTTATATTCATTTATAGATATAAAATTATCTTTGATTCTTTTTGTATTTTGACTATTTGTCCTTATTTCAGAAGCAAATTTCATTCCTTTTATTTTACTAAGCTCTTCTAGTATATCACTTGGAGTAAATAAGTTTTTTGAGATTGCCAAATAAAACAAATAATTTTTTGATTCAAATGCTTTTTGTATTTCATCTATATTTTCAGTAACAATTAATTTTTCTACATTTATTAACTCTATTATTTTAGAACCATATTCTTCCTTTTGACTATAAAAATAATATAAAGCTTTCTTCTTTTCATCATTATTAGGGATTACCAATAAAAGCTGATCTAATATGACTCCTGTATCATGTTTTTTTAGTAAATCACAAAATTCATCAACTGAATATTGTTTACCCTTATAAATTCTTTTTGCTAAAGTAAACAAAGCCTCTTCAACATATCCAGATAATATTTCCAACTTATCGTCTTCTAAATCCATATGCCCCATTTTACAAACAGCAATATCCTCATCTACAAGATATTCAAAAACTGAATTAAATGATTCTGGTGATAAAAAATCGAGTATTGATTCCCAAAAGCAATCTCTTTCCTTTCTTGAATTTAATTTAAATATAATTTCATCAAGTAGTCTTTCATCAATATTACTTTTTCCAGGTAATAACCTATCACTAAGGCCATCATTTACCCATTCAATATATTGTTCATCTTTTAAAACATTCTGTAAATATTCCGTTAAATCCATCAATAACTCACCCCTTATACTTCCGAATTAAACTTCCTTATGTATTCTTCATATGCCTCTTTTATTTTTCTTTTACATATATCTCGCCAAATCCTAATTCTCTCTTCCTCTTCACAGATTTCCGTTGGCTCCATATCTCCTCCAAAACCTATAAAATCCTCTACGCTCTCTACAACCCCTTTATTATTAGATAATGCTAATTCATTAGGACATGGCACATAACTTGCTTGAGGACAATTTATACACTGAATCCCCATTTCAAAATTATTATTGCATATTTCTTGCTGTAATTCTTCCTCACAATAACATTCAATAAGTAAATGCTTAAACTTCACCTGTATCCCTCCCACATTCATTCTTATCCTAGGTCAAAGGATTCAACTTGTATCTTTTAATCCAATATTTTAAGTCTTTTAGTGTTTTATCCCCTAAATATTTAGCTAGTATAGGAACCAATTCCGGAGCATCAAAGATAAAATCTTCAAGTACCGAAACATTCACCACCTGCTGTACCATTACACCTTCACATTCCATCTTTTCTAATAGTACACCTAACTTTTTTAAGCTTTCTTTATCTTCCATTTCGCAAAACTTTATTATATGTGGAAGAAATAATATTGAAAATACTGGATGAGATAAACCCTCTAAATGATCATTTTCAGCTAATTCATCTTTAATAAACGGAAATTCTGATATTAACATTTCTATAACTTCATTACTGTTCATAATCTCACCTCCTATACCCTTATCACCTATACTTTTTATTATTTTAACATACAATCTAATATTTTTCTTGGAAATGACAAATTCAAATATTTATGTTATTATAACTATTGTAATTTTACAAAAATTTCTTATGGTATATTAATTATAATTTTACTATGAATTACCGATATACATATTGTAAGTTATTTTGTATTTTAATAATATACGTTTTACGGAGGATAAAATTATGACATACGTTAATGGCGTTGGATATGTTGATGAATCTATATATAATAATACAACTGCAAGAACTTCATCTTCTAATAGTTCTTCATTTGATGAATTAGTAGTAAGTTCATTATCTAATTCTACAGCTACCTCTAATACTACTAGTACAATAAGTTCAGGCTCTACTACTCTTGATGATATTTTTAATAGAGCTGCTGCTACTTATAATATAGACGTTAATTTGCTAAAGGCCGTTGCAAAGGCTGAATCTAACTTTAACCCTAATGCAACTTCCAAATCAGGAGCTCAAGGAATTATGCAATTGATGCCTTCTACTGCAAGATATCTAGGAGTTACTGATTCTTATGATGCTGAACAAAACATTATGGGCGGTGCCAAATATTTAAAAGAAATGCTTGATAAATTTAACGGAGATGTTTCCCTTGCTTTAGCTGCTTACAATGCTGGTCCTGGTAATGTAACTAAATATGGTGGAATTCCACCATTTAAAGAAACACAAAACTATGTACAGAAAATACTTGGATATATGAACGAGGGGATTTCAGTTCCAAATACCACTTATGTTACATCAAATAAAGCTGCTACTATTCCTAAGGCATCCTCTACAAGTTCAGATACTGTATCTGCTGCTTCAATTGAAGATACCAGTTACTCTAAGTTATCATTTGCTACAGAAGCATATCTAAAAACTCTAGAGTATCAACAAAAAGCAATATCTTCACTATATGGTGATGAAGATAGCGAAGAAGATGATAATGTGTTTTCAGTAAATGCAGAAGAACTAAATTTAACAAAATCAATTGATTATTTCAAATAATATAAAAGCCCACAATAAGACAAGTATTATATTTTTCTTATTATGGGCTTTTTATTATATTTTTCCATCAATTATTTCTATTACCCTATCACATTGTTCTGATATACCTTTATCATGAGTAACAATAATAATTGTTTTTCCTTCTGTATTTAGTTTTTTTAATAATTTCATTATCTGCTCTGCATTTTTTGAATCCAATGCTCCTGTTGGTTCATCTGCCAAGATAATACTAGGATTATTTACAATTGCTCTTGCTATAGCAACTCTTTGTTTTTGCCCTCCTGACAGACAATTAACTTTCTTTTTTTCATACTCTTTCATGTCCACATCTTCTAATACTTTTATAGCTATTTCTCTACGATTTTTCTTCTTATGCTTATCAAAATCTAATGGCAGTAAAACATTTTCAATAACACTAAAATCCTCAACTAATGCATAGTCTTGCATAACTATACCAATACTTTGATTTCTTATTGCAGCTCTTGCTTCATCACTTAAGTTTTTAACTAAGGTTTCATCTATATAGTATTCACCATTGTCGTATGAATCAATGCATGCAAGAATATGTAATAATGTAGACTTTCCAGCACCCGATTTACCAATAATTGAAACCAGTTCTCCACTATCAATTTTAAATGATACTTGATCTAATGCTAAAAATTCATTATTTTTCCCTTTATTATATATCTTTGTTATATTTTCTAACTTTATCATTATATACTCCCATAGTTAGCTTCTTACAGCTATTTATTAGTATTAAGTAGTGCCTTTGCAGATGTCTTTTTTATTATATTTATTGGCATAATTAATGAAAAACCTATAAATATAATCTGAACAAAAATACAAATAATTAATTGTATTATTCCAATTTTTAGCGATATTCCCGAAAAGACTCCCATGCATTTTGGGACCAATATTCCAATATATGCAATAACTAATGCAGTAGATGAACATATAAAAGAATGTATCAAGCTTATATATATGCAATCCTTCCATTTTAAACCACATATATAATATATAGCATAGTTATGAAGTTGCCTTTTTACAGATATTGCACTAACACTTACAGTAGCAATTATAACTAATACAAAAACACATATTATAATTGGTAAAATATTTGTAACTTGTCTTATAATACTTCTATTACTTTCAATTTTCATAGATTCCAAAGTTTCTGAAAAACAAATATTGTTATCTGAATTAAATATAAAGTCCTCAACTATGGTATTTTGATAATCTACAATATTATTATCCCAAGTAATAAATACCGCACCTTTTTGTTGTCGCTGAATACCTTCTCCTTCTAACCCTTCAATATCTGGATTAAAATAGCTATATTTGCCCAATTGATCATTTGACAATAATAATAATGGCACTTGTTCAAATTCTAAGTTATATGTATAGTAACCATCTAAGTAATTGCTTTTATTTTTTGAAAACGGCATATAGCCAAACACACTACTACTATCTTCTAACAAACCAATTATCTCTATCTCCACAGGGCAATTATTATTCCAATTAGTGATAATTACTTTATCTCCAACTACATATTCTCCTGTATCAAGAATCACTCCGTATATTTTTTCAGTATCAACAATATCTTTTTTATTAAACCACCTTCCTTTAACTATGGATGGCGTATAATTATCTATAATTTCCCAGTCATAACTCCATATATTTGCATCTTGTCCATTTAAAAATGCACCTGGTAAAACATATTGTCCAGCAACCTCTATATTATCTCCTAATATTTCTTCTAATTGTTTTTTATCTCTAATAAGTTCTCTTGTTTCTTGATTAATAATTAAGTCTGTTCCTAAAAAATATCCTGTACTATCTATTAAGCTATATAATGCTCTATATTTATTTGTACTATTTAATAATGAAGATGTAGAAATTGTTAGTATGCAAAAAATAATAATTAATAATACTATTATTAACGAATTAAGTACTATATTTCTTTCAAATTCTTTTTGTCCAATCTTAAATAACATCTTTAATCTCCTATAGTTCCTTTACTATATCATTTCTAAGATTAGTCACCATCATTATTTTTAAAATTATATATACAATAACAAAATATATTATACCCAATTGTAAATATGATGATAATGAATATGATTCTCCAATAAAATAATATATTTTTTCTAACTGTGGTAATATAATAGCATGAAAAAATATTACCGATATTATGTAACAAACACTAGCGATTGCCATACATTCTGTCATATATAATTTCCTAGCATTCTTTAAAGTAAATCCACATATTCTATATATATTCAGATTCCTTTTTCTCTGATATATTATGTATTGATATAATACTGCATATACAACAGAGGATATAACTGCTATTAGGATACATATAATTATAATACTATTATATAGTTTTGTATCATCTGAATCTGGTATTGGATAATCTGGAATATCGGCTGCATCACCAAATTGTTCTTTTATTGCACTTGTTATAGTAACATACTCTTTTTTAGTCATTGTTTCATATGTAACAAAGGCTATATATTCAATATTAAAATCATCACTTACTGTAGTTATAGGAATCCAAGGTGTATATGTAGCACGTTGATAGCCTATGCACCTATATTTTTTCCCATCTATATATACATAGCCATCTTTATCACCATACTTATATGACTCATCAAATCCATAGTAAGGATCATAAATCCCTCCACATAATGCTACTAATTCTCCATTTTCGTACTGCGATTTTGTAAAATACTCACCACTTACCCAGAAACCAAGTTGAACAATATTATTATATACGTCTTTTACATATGTAATCCTACCATCTCTAATTGCAAAATGAAATTCGAATTTATTTTCTACCATAATATCATCTCCTGGAAAATAACCAACAATGAATATATAGTCAATATCATTAGTAATATCTTCATCAAGTAAAGATATTACCTTCATCATTTCTCCCTTAGTAATATTATCATTCCACAAACCATTAAAAGATATACATAACTCTTTTGTTCCATATATATCTTCATATGATAGACGTTTAAATTCATGATATATTCCAAATGAAAAATTAAATATTATACCAGAAAAAAATATACATATAATCACTAAATTAAATATTAATTTTTCTTCTATAAAAAAACTTTTTATATTTTTATAAATATATTTCATTATCTCTCCATCAAATTATTTTACAATAATTTCCACACTTTCCGCTACGCCTGATGATGGTGGCAATGAATTATATATATTTCCAAATGCTCTTCCATGCTCTGTAACTGTACCCGCAGTTGATACGCTATCAGAATATCCATATAACACTTTACCTGCTGAGTTCACAAAAGTTTTACTAGACCACTTTCCATCATACTTATAGATAGATATTGTTGCATATCTATTGTCGCTTGTTGTATTTATAGTACTTGCTTGATAATAATTTCCACTTCCGCTTGAATATACGTTTAATAATTTTCCTGCGTATACTGATGTTCCTATGGATATCGCTAATAAACCTACTAATACTAATGCTTTTATTACTTTCATAATTAAATCTCCTCTCATAGACAAATATTTTGTATCCATATATTAACATCTTTCAACAAACTTGTCAAATTTTCAACGTAGTTTGTTGTTTTGTAATTTTATCCACGCTTTGTTGATAATTTATATTAGTATTTAGCAGTACAAAAAAGAAGCTGCTACACTAATTTCTTAGTGCGACAGCCCCTTTATTATTTTATTGTTTCATCAAGTATTGCTTTTGCAACCTCTTCTTTTGACATAATAGGTAATTCTCTATTTCCTTCTCTAGTTATAAATGTTACTACATTAGTGTCTGTACCGAATCCAGCACCTTCTGTTTTCAAATTATTCGCAACAATCATATCAACATTCTTAGCAATTAACTTCTTAGATGCATTCTCAATTAGATTCTGTGTCTCCATAGCAAATCCACATATGAATTGATTGTCTCTACTGCCACTACCAACCTCTTTAAGTATATCTTTTGTTCTTGTTAACTCTATACTTAAATCACCATCTGATTTCTTTACTTTTTCATCACTAACACTTGCTGGTGTATAATCTGCAACCGCTGCCGACTTTACAATAACGTCTGCTTCATCTTTGTATTTCATAACAGCATCATACATATCCCCCGCACTTACTACTTCAACTACTTCAACAAACGGTGGTACTGGTATATTAACCTTACCAGTAACTAGTATTACTCTTGCACCACGTTCCATAGCACATCTTGCAATGCCATATCCCATCTTACCTGTAGAATGATTACTAATAAATCTAACTGGATCTATTGCTTCTCTAGTAGGCCCTGCTGTAACCAATACCGTCTTGCCTACCATATCTTTATCTCTCTTAATCTCTTTTAATATATAATCTAATAATAATTCTTCACTTGGAAGCTTACCTGCACCTGTATCACCACAAGCAAGATATCCCGTAGCAGGAGTTACTATCTCCATACCATAAGATTCTAATTTCTTAATGTTATCTTGTACTATAGGATTCTCATACATATTTGTATTCATAGCAGGTGCTATTATCTTCTTACACTTACATGCCATAATAGTTGTTGTAAGCATGTCATCTGCTATTCCATTAGCTATTTTGCCTATTACATTAGCTGAGGCTGGTGCAACCATAAATATATCTGCCTTCTTAGCTAACGATACATGTTCAACATTATACTGAAAATTCCTATCGAATGTATCTACCAAACATTTATTATTAGTTAATGTTTCAAATGTAATTGGATTAATAAAGTTAGTTGCATTTTCAGTCATTATTACATGTACATCTGCATGTAACTTAACAAGCATACTGGCAAGATTAGCAATCTTATATGCTGCTATACTTCCTGTTACACCAAGTATAACTGTTTTTCCTTTTAACATATGTGTTCTCCTCATAATAACTTATTCAAGTTACTTTACGAAATCCTCTGTTAGTAAACCGTGCTTCTCATATCTTGATACATTAGCAATATTATTGTTATCATCTACAAATACTACGTATGGTTTATTTTGTTTGGCTTCTTCTGGTGACATCTGTGCATAACACATAATTATTACATGATCGCCTACTGCTACCTGTCTTGCCGCCGCACCATTTAAACATATCATTCCTGAACCCGCATCTCCTGCAATAGTATATGTCTCAAATCTATTCCCATTCTCCACATCTACTATCTGAACCATCTCATACTCTAATATACCTGCCGCTTCCATAAGTTCAGTATCTATAGTAATACTTCCTACATAATTCAAATCTGCTTGCTTTACTACAGCTCTGTGTATCTTACCTTTTAACATAGTTAAGTTCATTGTTTTATCTCCTCTATATATCTTAAACCCTATATTGATCTTTATCCAATAATAAAATTATCAATAAGTCTTGTCTTTCCAACGTATACCGCTATAGCAACAAGTACTGATGTTTCTATTTTCTCAATAGGTAATATATTACCGAAATCTACTATATCAACATAATCTACTTTTGCCAATGGTTCTGAGTCAATAATACTTAATATCTTTTCTTTTACAACTTTTACGTCTGTTTCACCGTTAATTATCAACTCTTTACCTGCTATTAAGCTCTTGTTTAATATAGTTGCCGCATTTCGTTCTTCTTCACTAAGATAAGTGTTTCTTGAACTCTTAGCTAGACCATCCTCTTCTCTTATAATCGGACAACCTACTATCTCTATATCTACATTTAGGTCTGTAACCATTCTCTTAATAACAGCTAATTGTTGAGCATCTTTCTGACCGAAGAATGCCTTGTCAGCTTTTACAACATTAAATAACTTTAATACTACTGTCTGTACTCCTCTAAAATGAGTTGGTCTACTTTTTCCACACAACTCAGTTGTAAGACCATTCATATCTACATAAGAACAAAAATTATTATCATACATCTCTTCTGGTTCTGGATGGAATATTAGGTCAACGCCCACTCCCTCACAAAGTTCAGAATCCTTATCTAAATCTCTTGGATAACTTACTAGATCTTCTTTAGGTCCAAATTGCATTGGATTAACAAATATACTTACTACTACTTTATCACATTCTTTCTTAGCTGCTTCCATTAAACTTCTATGACCTTCATGTAAGTATCCCATAGTAGGTACAAATCCTATTGTTAAACCTTCTTTTTTCCAATCATTAACTTGTTTTCTAACATCATTTATTGTATAACAAATATTCATGTTCATTTCTCCCTAGTATAATTTATCTATTATTCCATCATCTATTTTAAATGTGTGTTCCGGCGCTGGAAATGTTCCTGCTGACACCTCATCTATATACGCCTTAAATGCTTCCTTCATATTATCGCCAACTGTCGCAAATTTCTTAACGAACTTAGGTACTAAATCCGAATACATACCTAACATATCTTGATATACTAGTACTTGTCCATCACAACCCGCTCCTGCACCAATACCTATTATAGGAATATTTATTAACTCTGCCATCTTTGTAGCAAGTTTTTCTGGAACACATTCTAATACTATTGCAAATGCTCCCGCTTCTTCTAAAGCTCTTGCCTCATCTATTAACTTCTGAGCCGCTTCTTCTCCCTTACCTTGAACCTTGAATCCACCAAATGCATTTACTGATTGTGGTGTAAGTCCTATATGGGCACATACTGGTATAGAAGCTGATACTATAGCCTTTACATGCTCACATACTTCTAATCCACCTTCTAGCTTAACAGCCTGTGCTCTACCTTCTTTTACTAAGCGTCCTGCATTTACAACTGCATCGTATACAGATGTTTGATATGACATAAATGGCATATCTGTAATTACCAATGCATTCTTTGCCGCCCTTGCTACTGCCTTACTATGATGTATCATGTCTTCCATAGTTACTGATAATGTATCTTCATAACCAAGCATAACCATTCCTAATGAGTCACCTACTAATATAGAGTTAACTCCTGCTTCATCTATTAACTTTGCTGTTGAGTAATCATATGCTGTAAGCATAGTTACTTTCTCGCCCTTTGCTTTTGCTTCTCTAAATGTTACTGACGTATTCTTCATAATATCCTCCGTTAACCTAATATATTTTTAATTTCGGTATAATCTTTATCTGGATTTTTAGTATCTGCCAATGCTACTAATTTTAATCCTAAAGCTTTATATATTATTCTATCTTCATCATCTAAGCTATCTAAATGCTTATTAACTGTATCAATATCGCCTCTTTCAATAGGTCCAGTAAGTGCATTAATAGAATCTGCATTTATTACATTTTCTACATTACTTCTAACCATATTGCTAGTTACTTTTCTTGCTTCTTCTCGAGTAAATCCACATTGTTCAAGTAAAGAATATCCCATATCGAGTACCCCTACAACGTAGTTAGTTAATATACTAGCTGCTGCATGATATTTACTCTTACTATCTGCATCAATATCAATTACTGTATTACCTAAAGAACTAAACAATCCTTTAATATTATTTACAGCCTGACTATTTCCCTCAATAGTAAAAATAGCATTATTAAGTTGCTTATAAGATGAAAATTTGTCTTCGAACGCTAACATTGGATGAATAGAGCAACCATATGCTTTGGTGTCTTCTATTCTTGAAAATACAACGGATGATAACGAGCCACTAAAATGGCAGATTGTCTTTGAATCTATAGACATTTTCTTAATGCAATCCCATACCGTAATAATAATATCATCCGGTGTTGTTATAAATAGGGTATCACTTAAGTTTACTAACTCTTCTAATTTATTAAAGATGTCTGTGTTAGTAAAGTTTGCTGCTTCTACAGCATTTTCATAAATATTATCATAGTATCCCGTTACATGTATTCCTCTATCTACTAAATATTTGCCAATAGAAAAACCTACACGTCCTGAACCAATGATTCCTACTTTCATGCTATCACCTCTTCTTTCTAAAATAAGTGACAACTTGTTTATCATCTGATGCCGTTTCATAAATGAATACCGCTCAAGATGGAATATATCATATTTTGTTGTATAAGTAAACAAAAAATATTACATTTGTTTTCTCACTATCTTATATTCATCATATAACTGATAATATGGACAACTACTCTGAGAACTACTCAAATACCTTACTAAATCATCTTCGTCCATATTAACGCCACATTCGTAACATTCATATTCTTCATCATATACGTTATTAGCGCATGTATCACAATTAGAACTCATATTATATCTCCTAAAGCATTTTTTTTCGTTTTAACATTCGTAGAGCTATCAAACATATTACCGTCATAATCACACAAACTATTGCAAACCCGTGTGGTGTCTCTGATAGCGGCATCCACTTACCACTTACATTCATTCCATATATTCCAGATATAATTGTTGGTATAGCCATTACTAAAGTAATAGATGTAAGGAACTTCATTACGTTATTCAATCTATTATTGATAACTGTTGCTATTAACTCCCTACTACCTTGTATAATATCGCGATAAATATTTGTCATCTCAATAGCCTGTCTATTCTCGACAATTACATCATCTAATAATTCTCTGTCTTCTGGGTATTGCTTAATACGTTGATATCTTGTAAGTCTCTCTAATACAAGCTTATTAGCACTTAGGGATGTTGCAAAGTATACCAAGTTAGTCTCTAATTCATGTAAATCAATAAGATCCGAATCCTCAGTAGTATTATTACTAACTCTTCGCTCTATCTCACTACGCCTCTTATCTATAAATCTTAGATATACTTGATACACATTAGCTATTCTAAATAATATCTGATATATAAATCTCATTCTTTTCTTAGTACTAAATCCCTTCATAGTGTTCTTAATAAATGATTTTAGCACTACTGTCTCTTCACCACATACAGTGATTATTCCATTCTCTACTAAAAGTATACCTAATGGGATAGTTGTATATGCGTTACGATTATTACGAACTTCTTCAGATGGAATATCCACCAATATAAGTGTATATCCTTCTTCAAGTTGAACACGCGAACTTTCTTCATCATCAAGCGCTGCTCTAATATCTGACACATCTATATCGTATTGTTCTGATATCTTAGTAGACTCGTCCATTGTTGGAGCAACCATGTTAATCCATACGCCTTCTCCGATGCCATCAACTTCTGACAATACACCATTATCTGTTTTATATATGTTAACCATCGTATTGCTCTCCCATCAAATCTTTTACAAATCAATTTCCACAAATAATTATATAACGAAAAAATATATAGGACAACAAAAAAATATAGAATGCATGTAATTTTTTTGTAAATACACTCTATATTTTAAATTTTATTATTATTCTATTTCATTTTCTAATTCAATAGTGAAAATATTTTTCCTTATTTTCATAATTATAAACACAAATATAACCGCCATAACTGTTAAAAATACATAAGTTATTATAAGTGCCATGTTATCCGATAAAACATTCCCTAAATACTGAGTTGACATTCCAGATATTATTACACTTACAAAATCTAATATAAAATGTAATCCTAGACATATTAATAAACCTATTGCATCTTTTTTCTTTACTACGAAATAGCATACAATTAAACTTAGGGCAACATGTCCAATCATCGTTAATATTCTCTCATATCCTGCAAAATAGAACAGACTTGCATTAGTAGATAACATTGCTTCTTTCACATTAACAAGTTGATTTGTATCTATACCAGTTCCACTTAATGATTCAATAGTAGCATCTAAGCCACCTGTATTAATCATAACTGCATAGATGAGGTTATTAATATATGTCATACCTATAAGTATCATCGCCTCTATTCCACCATGACCTAGCCCTGCTGCAATACCTCTTTTAAATGTAAATTTCTTAGCTATAACTTTAGCTACAACATATCTTCCTACTAACTCAAATAATCCTGCTGTAAAAGCAAGAACAAAACAATATACAACATAATGATTTTTAGCAAAACTTTTATACCCTTCACTAGAAGCTATACTGTTAAGTATTGGTAATCTTATTATTATCTGAGGTACAAAAAATCCTAATGCACCCAACCCCCATGCAGACCATATTCCTTGTTGTTTATTCTTAACTCCAAAAATTATTAATATTAATATCGGTAATATTAGACTTATAAATAATGTTATTACTATTCCTATTATTGCTCCTGCTGATACCATATTTATTACCCCTCTTTCTTAAAATTCATATTGAAAAAATATATTATGTATTATATAATATCAGTAACAGGAAGCCATAGTGCGTTATGGTTATCCTAGTATAGGTTTTTTATGAATCAGAACCCTTGACTTTAGACGGTGTAGGGTTCTGTTTTTTATGTTCATTTCTAAACTTCATGAAATCTAGGATCAATCTCAATACATTTATCAATAAATTCAAAAAATAGAATATCGTCATATGTGTGAACTCCTTCCTATGTAATCTAGGCTTTCATTCACCTCCTTATGATGCCTGAAGTAATTTATAGTTACTCCTACACCAAAACGACCATTTCCCTACAACTCCTGTTACCTTATGTTTATACTACTCCTATCACGTTAAATCGTCAATATTTTTTTAATTTTCTTACTTTATTTTAATAATTATTATAAAACAAAACTGCCATATGTATATAGTATACCCATATACACACGACAGTCTTATATTAAATACAATAATTATTTTTTAGCAATATATCCTTGTGCTTTAAGAAGCTCTGCACATAATACCGCGCCACCTGCAGCACCTCTTACTGTATTATGAGATAAACCTACAAACTTCCAATCGTAAACTGAATCTTCACGAATACGTCCTACGCTTACGCCCATTCCGTTTTCATAATCAACATCTAGATTTACTTGTGGTCTATTATCTTCTTCTAAGTATTGAATAAATTGTTTTGGTGCACTTGGAAGTTGTAATTCCTGTGGTACACCTTTAAACTTAACTAATCTATCAATTAATTGCTCTTTTGTTGGTTGTTTCTTAAACTTAACAAATACAGCTGCTGTATGACCATTTAATACTGGTACACGAATACATTGGCAAGTAATAACTGGTGTAGTTGCTGGCTCGATAACGCCATCTTTAATCTCTCCCCATATTCTAAGTGGTTCTTTCTCTGATTTCTCTTCTTCACCACCGATAAATGGAATAATATTCTCAACCATTTCTGGCCACTCTGTAAAAGTCTTACCAGCTCCTGAAATTGCTTGATAAGTTGTAGCTACCACTTCATATGGCTCAAACTCTTGCCAAGCAGTAAGTACTGGAGCATAACTTTGGATTGAACAGTTAGGTTTAACTGCTACGAATCCTCTTGTAGTTCCTAATCTCTTCTTTTGGAACTCTATAACATCCATGTGCTCTGGATTAATTTCAGGTACTACCATCGGTACATCTGGAGTCCATCTATGAGCTGAATTGTTAGATACAACTGGAGTCTCAGTCTTTGCATATTCATCTTCAATAGCCTTGATTTCATCTTTAGACATATCTACTGCACTAAATACAAAATCAACTGTACTTGCAACTTTTTCAACTTCATTTACATTATATACAACTAAATTCTTAACTGCTTCTGGCATAGGTGTTGTCATCTTCCATCTGTCACCAACTGCTTCTGCATATGTTTTTCCAGCACTTCTTGGACTTGCTGCAATTGTTGTTACCTCAAACCAAGGATGGTTCTCTAATAGCGCTATAAATCTCTGTCCTACCATACCAGTACCACCAAGGATACCTACTTTTAGCTTCTCACTCATTGTCATCTCTCCTAATATAGTAAATTAATTACTTAATAACTCTAACTTTAACTACACCGTCAATAGCTTTAAGTGCATCTACTAAATCATCAGCAATTACTTCTGATACATCTAGTAATGAATATGCCCAATCGCCTCTTGATTTACTAATCATATCCGATACGTTAACACTCTTTGTTGCGAAAGCTCCAGTAAACTGAGTTAACATGTTTGGTATATTCTTATGATTAATAGCTACACGTGCAACATTTGAACAGATTCCCATATCACAAGCTGGATAGTTAACTGAATTTCTAATGTTACCGTTCTCTACATAATCCATAACTTCTTTTACTGCCATTATTGCACAGTTATCCTCTGACTCTTGAGTTGAAGCACCAAGGTGAGGTAATGTAAGTACATTTTTAACTGCTGCAATTGCTGGATTAGGGAAATCAGTTACATATTTTGCAACTTTACCAGCCTCTAGAGCTGCCTTCATATCAGCATCGTTTACTAATAAATCTCTTGAGAAATTAAGAATAACTACATTCTCTTTCATCATAGATATAGAATTAGCATTAATCATTTCTTTTGTACCATCTAATAGAGGTACATGCATTGTTATATAATCACACTCTCTATAAATATCTTCAACATTATTGATGTGTTTTACGTGTCTTGATAAAGACCAAGCTGCATCAATAGATACAAATGGATCATATCCGTATACTTCCATACCTAATCTAAATGCTGCATTAGCAACTTTAGCACCGATAGCACCTAAACCGATTACACCGATTTTCTTGCCTGTTACTTCACAACCAGCAAATTTAGATTTGTTAGATTCTACTGACTTTGCTAAATCTGGATCAGAAGCATTTTCCTTAACCCAGTTATATCCACCAACTAAATCTCTTGATGCCATTAACATACCAGCAAGAACTAACTCTTTAACACCATTTGCATTTGCACCTGGTGTGTTAAATACTACAACACCTTGTTCAGCACATTTATCTAGTGGAATATTATTTACTCCTGCGCCTGCTCTTGCAATTGCAACTAACTTGTCTGACATTTCCATGTCATGCATAGATGCACTTCTTACTAATACTGCTGCTGCATCATTAATATCACTTACTACTTCATACTTATCTGTAAATAAATCCATACCACAATCTGCAATAGGATTTAAACAATTAATCTTAGCCATTATTATTCTCCTCGTTATATATATGTTTCTTCCACTCAACTTAGGCTCACAAGTACTTCGCCTAGGTTCGGGAAGGGCTTTCTCGCTAAACTCGACAGTACCTCGTTAAGCGTTCAATGCCTCAAAATTCTTCATAAACTCAACTAATTTTTCTACACCTTCGATTGGCATTGCATTGTAGATACTAGCTCTCATACCACCAACTGAACGGTGACCCTTTAAATTAACAAATCCAGCTGCTGTAGCTTCTTTAACAAACTTAGAGTCTAACTCATCATTACCAGTTACAAATGGTACATTCATAAGTGAACGATCTTTCTTTACTACAGTTCCACTAAACATATTGCTTGAATCTAAGAAATCATATAATATAGCAGCTTTCTTCTCGTTATGAGCTTTCATTGCTTCTAAACCACCCATTTCTTTAACCCATTTGAATACTTTACCACAGATATAAATACCATATGCTGGTGGTGTATTATATAATGAATCATTATCTGCTTGAGTCTTGAATTTTAACATTGTTGGTGTTCCTGGTAAACAATCATCAGTGATTAAATCTTCTCTAATAATAGCTACTACTACACCTGCTGGTCCAACGTTCTTTTGTACACCAAAGAAAATCATTCCATAGTCTTCAACATTTACTGGCTCAGATAATATATTTGATGACATGTCTGCAACTAAAAGTTTTCCTTTTGTATTAGGTAACTCTTTAAATGTTGTTCCATAAATTGTATTGTTATGGCAGATGTATACATAGTCTGCATCTGGTGAAATATCTAAATCTGAACAATCTGGAATATATGAAAATGTCTTATCTGCTGAACTTGCAACAGCATTAGCTTTACCATACATTTGAGCTTCTTCGTATGCTTTCTTAGCCCATTGTCCTGTAATAACATAATCTGCAACTTTATTTTTCATAAGGTTCATAGGAATAGCTGCGAATTGTTGTGACGCACCACCTTGTAAAAATAGTACCTTATAGTTATCTGGAATGTTTAATAAATCTCTTAAATCTTGCTCTGCTGTTTGAATAATATTCTCGAAAGGTTTTGAACGGTGACTCATCTCCATAACACTCATTCCTGTTCCTTCATAATCAAACATCTCTTCTGCTGCTTGCTTTAACACTACCTCTGGTAATACTGATGGTCCTGCTGAAAAATTAAAAACTCTTGCCATTTGTCTTCTTCCTCCTAATTGAAACTACTTATCTTTCTCTAAATCTTCTTCTGAAAAACATGTCTCGATAGCAGCACCTGCCGCAACCATAGGCCATACTTTATCGTCTTCACCAATTTGACACTCAATCATTACTGGTTTGTTAGTAACTAATGCTTTATTAAGTGCTTCTTCAAATTCTTCTACTGTTGTAACTCTATATGCATCAGCACCCATTGCCTCTGATAATTTAACGAAATCCATACTATCATTAAGAATTGTATTTGAATATCTCTTCTCATAGAACAAAGTTTGCCATTGTCTTACCATACCTAATACATGGTTGTTCATAACAATCTGTATAATTGGAACATTATAACGACATGCAGTTGCAAGTTCGTTCATGTTCATTCTAAAGCAACCATCACCAGCAATGTTAATAACATGCTTGTCTGGTTGACCAATCTTAGCTCCTATACAAGCACCTAAACCATAACCCATAGTTCCTAAACCACCAGAAGTGATAAGTTTTCTAGGTTGATCGTACTTGTACTCTTGTGCAGCCCACATTTGATGTTGTCCAACATCAGTTGTAATAATCGCTTCACCTTTTGTAACTTCATATAATTTACGAATAGCTGTAGGTCCTGTAAGCATGTCTGTTCTATAGGTACTAGCATGTTTAACCTTAAGCTCTTCTACTTCTTTCATCCACTGCGAATGATCTTGTTTAGCTAACTCTTTATTAAGTCTTGTAAGTATTTCTTTGGCATCACCAATAATACTTGAATCTACAATAATATTTTTGTTAATCTCAGCAGCATCGATATCAATGTGAATTATTTTTGCTCCATTTGCAAATTTACTAGCGTTACCGATAACTCTATCAGAGAAACGTCCACCAACAACAACTACTAAATCAGACTTTGTTACACCAAAGTTAGATGCCTTAGTACCATGCATACCTATCATTCCTGTGTATCTTGGACTATTTCCATCAATAGCTCCCTTTGCCATAAGAGTATCACATACTGGTGCATCAATCTTATCTGCAAATTCTCTAAGTTCTTTATAAGCACCCGAGATTGTAACACCACCGCCTGCCATAATAAATGGTCTCTTAGCTTTCTTAATAAGCTTAACTGCTGTTTCGATATCTTCATTCTTAATTGTATCAACAACTGTCTTGATAGCTTCTGGTTTCTTATATTCATAATCAGCAAGGTTTGCTGTTACGTCTTTAGTAATATCTACTAATACAGGACCAGGTCTTCCTGATTTTGCTATTGTAAATGCTCTTCTAATTGTATCTGCTAATTCATGAACATTTTTAACAATAAAGCTATGCTTTGTTATTGGCATTACCACTCCTGCTATATCTATTTCTTGGAAACTATCCTTACCAAGTAAAGTTACTCCTACATTTGCTGTAATTGCAACCAATGGAATAGAATCCATATATGCTGTAGCAATACCTGTTACAAGATTTGTTGCACCAGGGCCACTAGTAGCCATACATACACCTACTTTACCTGTAGCACGTGCGTAACCATCTGCTGCATGGGAAGCGCCTTGCTCATGAGAAGTAAGAATATGGTTTATCTCTTCTTTGTGTTTGTAAAGTGCATCATAAATGTTAAGTATTGTTCCGCCTGGATAACCAAATACAGTATCAACACCTTGTTCTTTTAGACACTCAATAACAATTTCTGAACCTGTTAACTGTTTCATAAATACTCTCCTAACTAAAATATTCTGTAAGTTATAGATGACTCTTACTATATTATATAGTAATTCATCAATATAATCCTATAACTAAAATCCACCAGTTTCGTATATTAATCAATAAAACACTTAAGCCAAGGAAGAATAATTTTTCTTCCTTGGAGTGTTTCTTCTTATTTATCTACATAAGAATACACATTTTTAATTAATTAGTCAATATTCTTATAGAAATAAAATATAATGAACTAAATTATTATTATTCTATAGTTCTAATACTGCTCCTCTATTACCTGATGTTACCATCTTAGCATATCTTGCAAGATATCCTGTTGTAACCTTTGGTTCTCTTGGAGTCCAAGCAGCTTTTCTTCTTGCTAGCTCTTCTTCTGTAACATCAATATCTAATGTGTTTTCATTAATATTAATCTTAATTGTATCACCTTCTTCAACTAATGCAATTGGACCGCCAACTGCTGCCTCTGGAGATACATGACCAATTGAAGCGCCACGGCTTGCTCCTGAGAAACGACCATCAGTTATAAGTGCTACTGATGAACCAAGTCCCATACCTGCAATAGCAGATGTTGGATTAAGCATTTCTCTCATACCTGGACCACCCTTAGGGCCTTCGTATCTAATAACTACAACATCGCCAGCTATTATCTTGTTATTCTTAATCGCATCAATTGCATCTTCTTCACAATCAAATACTCTTGCTGGTCCTTCATGTACCATCATCTCAGGTACTACTGCTGAACGTTTTACAACAGAACCATCTGGAGCTAACTTACCTTTAAGAACTGCTAATCCACCTGTTTCACTATATGGATTAGATAGTGGTCTTATAACCTCTTCATTCTTATTAGCTACTCCATTAACAGCCTCACCAATTGTCTTACCTGTTACAGTCATACAACCTTCATTAAGAAGTCCTGCATCTTTTAATTGATTCATAACTGCATATACACCACCTGCTTCATTAAGGTCTTCCATATATGTTGGGCCTGCTGGAGCAAGATGACATAAGTTAGGAGTCTTAGCACTAATCTCATTTGCAAATGCAATATCAAAATCAAATCCGATTTCATGAGCAATTGCTGGAATGTGTAACATTGAGTTAGTAGAACATCCAAGTGCCATATCTACTGTTAACGCATTTATAATTGCATCCTCAGTAATAATGTCTCTTGGTCTAATATTCTTATTGTACATATCCATAACAGCCATACCTGCATGTTTAGCAAGTTTAAGTCTCTCTGAATATACGGCTGGAATAGTTCCATTTCCAGGAAGTCCCATACCTAATGCTTCTGTTAAACAATTCATTGAGTTTGCTGTGTACATACCTGAACATGAACCACATGTTGGACATGCCTTACATTCAAATTCATATACATCTTCTTCACTCATTGTTCCTGCTGAATAAGAACCAACAGCTTCAAACATACTAGATAAACTAGTCTTATGTCCCTTAACTTTTCCTGCAAGCATTGGACCACCTGATACAAATACAGTTGGTACATTTACTCTTGCTGCTGCCATTAAAAGACCAGGAACATTCTTGTCACAGTTAGGAATCATAACTAATGCATCAAATTGATGAGCAAGTGCCATACACTCTGTTGAATCAGCTATTAAATCTCTTGTTACAAGAGAATATTTCATTCCCATATGTCCCATTGCAATACCATCACATACTGCTATAGCCGGGAACATTATTGGCGTACCGCCTGCCATTGCTACACCCATCTTAACTGCTTGTGCAATCTTATCAAGATTCATATGACCTGGAACAATTTCATTATATGAACATACAATACCAACTAATGGTTTTTCTAATTCTTCTGCTGTCATTCCAAGTGCGTTAAATAAACTTCTATGTGGAGCTTGTTGCATACCTGTTTTTACGTTATCACTCTTCATCTTAACTATCTCCTTCATTACTTATATTTGCTTCTTTATCTACACTTCTTCATTCTCACTAATACTGTATCTCTCTTCTAAATATAATCTCACTATGTTTAGTAATTATATTCTTTCAACTATTAAATCGCCCATCTTAGAACAACTTACTAATTCAGTTCCTTCTGAAACAATATCACAAGTTCTATATCCATCGCTTAGAACTTTCTTAACTGCTGCTTCTACTGCATCTGCTTCTTTATCTAAGTCAAATGAGAATCTAAGTAACATAGATGCTGAAAGAATTGTTGCAATTGGATTAGCTTTATTTTGTCCAGCTATATCTGGAGCTGAACCACCACTTGGTTCATACATACCGAATTTAGTTTCATTTAATGATGCTGATGCTAACATTCCGATTGAACCTGTTACCATTGATGCTTCATCTGATAAAATGTCTCCAAACATATTCTCTGTAAGGATTACATCAAATTGTGCTGGATCTTTTACTAATTGCATTGCACAGTTGTCAACCAACATATGCTCTAATTCTATTTCAGGATAATCCTTTGCTACTTCATTTACAACTGCTCTCCAAAGTCTTGATGAATCTAATACATTTGCTTTATCCACAGATGTAACTTTCTTACGTCTCTTCATTGCTATATCAAATCCTCTAATAGCAATTCTTCTAATCTCATCTTCTGAATAAGTAAGAGTATCTATAGCTGTTCTAACACCATTTTCTTCTATAGTCTTACGTTCACCAAAATATAGGCCTCCTGTAAGTTCTCTCATTATCATCATATCAAAACCTTTGTTAGCTATCTCTTCTTTTAAAGGACAAGCTGCCTTAAGCTCTGGATATAATAATGCTGGACGAAGATTAGCAAATAGATTAAGCTCTTTTCTTATTTTCAACAAACCAGCTTCTGGTCTCAAACTTGGATCTAACTTATACCAAGGTGATGTATTAGTATCTCCACCTATTGAACCAAGAAGTACTGCATCTGCTGCTTTCGCTTTAGCAACTGCTTCATCTGTAAGTGGTACTCCATGTGCATCAATTGAACATCCACCCATTAGTAATTGCTCATAATTGAATTCATGACCATATTTTGTTCCTATTTTATCAAGTACTTTCATTGCCTCGCCAACAACCTCTGGCCCAATTCCGTCACCCTTAATAACTGCTATATTATAATTCATCTTTGTTCCTCTTTTCATCTTTCTTCTTATTGCCTATAAGGTAAATTACTATTCCTATACCTGCAAATAAGGCAATTAAGAAAAATATTACAACTGCTATAATAATAAATAACATAATACTCATATTTTCACCTATTTACTTATTGTTAATATAGTTAATAAGTCCTTCTGCTTTGATTATCTCTTGCATAAATGGTGGGAATGCTTGACCTTTAAACTCAGTTCCCTTTGTCTTGTTATATATCATACCATTATCAAAATCAACCTCAACTTGGTCTCCAGCTTCAATATTCTTAGCTGCTTCTGGACATTCAATAATTGGAAGACCTATATTAATAGCATTTCTATAAAATATTCTTGCAAATGTCTCTGCTATTACACAACTAATACCTGCTGCCTTTATAGCTATCGGCGCATGCTCTCTTGACGAACCACAACCAAAATTCTTATTAGCAACCATTATGTCACCAACCTTAACTCTATTAACAAAATCCTTATCTATATCTTCCATACATTTCTTTGCTAATTCTTCTGGATCAGATGAATTCAAATATCTCGCTGGAATTATTACGTCTGTATCTACATTGTCACCATATTTGTGTACTGTACCTAATGCTTTCATGTATATGTCCTCCTTATTATAAACCTAAATCACATGGGCAAGATATCTTACCAGTAATTGCCGAAGCTGCTGCTACTGCTGGACTTGCAAGATATATCTCTGACTCAACGTGTCCCATACGTCCTACGAAGTTACGATTAGTAGTTGCTACTGCTTTCTCACCTGCTGCTAATATTCCCATATGTCCACCAAGACATGGTCCACAAGTTGGTGTACTTACAATTGCTCCTGCTTTAATAAATATTTGAACTAAGCCTTCTTCAATTGCTTGTAAATATATTGCTTGTGTTGCTGGAATCACTATTACTCTAATACCCTTTGCAACCTTTTGACCTGCAAGAACACTTGCTGCTACTCTTAAGTCTTCAATACGTCCATTTGTACATGAACCAATTACTACTTGATCTATCTTAATTTCTGGAACTTCGCTCATCGGCTTAGTATTCTCTGGTAAATGAGGGAAGGCCACGGTTGGCTCTAACGATGATAAATCTATTGTATAAGTCTCATCATACTCTGCATCTTCGTCTGCCTCATATACTGTATACTCTTTTGTAGAATGTCCTTTTATATATTCGATTGTTTTATCATCAACTGGGAAGATACCATTCTTAGCACCAGCTTCAATTGCCATATTTGCCATTGAAAATCTATCATCCATTGATAAATTAGCTATACCATCACCAACAAACTCCATTGATTTATATAAAGCTCCATCAACGCCAACTAATCCGATAATGTGTAATATTACATCCTTACCACTTACCCATTTCGCTGGTTTTCCAGTAAGAACAAATTTTATAGCTGAAGGTACTTTGAACCACGCCTTACCTGTTGCCATACCCGCTGCCATATCTGTACTTCCAACACCTGTTGAAAATGCGCCTAATGCTCCGTAAGTACAAGTATGTGAATCTGCTCCTATACAAGTCTCACCTGCTACTATTAAACCTTTTTCAGGAAGTAATGCATGCTCTATTCCCATCTCTCCTACATCAAAGAAGTTAGTAATATCTTGTGCAAATGCATACTCTCTAACGCATTTGCAATGTTCAGCACTCTTAATATCTTTGTTAGGTGTAAAATGATCAAGCACCATTGCTATCTTCTCTTTATCAAACACCTTATCCGTATTAAACTTAGCCATCTCATGTATAGCAACTGGTGTTGTTACATCATTACCTAATACTAAATCTAAATCTGCTTCAATTAATTGTCCAGCCTCTACAGTATCTAACCCTGCATGAGCTGCTAATATTTTTTGTGTCATTGTCATTCCCATATCTATATCCTCCATTCTTCATAGCATTTCTTGCTAAATAATTATTCTGATAATAATATATCATAATTTTCGTTATAACAGAAATACATAACATTAATAATAGCCATAACTAAAAGTTATAACTATTCTATTAACATTATTTACTCCATTGGATATTTCATATTCCAGCTTCTTCGTAATCCATCCATAATATCCAATACTTCTAAAGTATCATTATGTGGCATAGATGTACACTCTAATTTTCCTTCTCTGATACATTTAATTGTTTCTATAATTTGATACTCATATCCTGATATTTGTGTAGGCATATCTATATGTTTAACAACTTGCCTACTACTATCATATACATCAAGCATAAGAGGATTATTAATATTATCAACTATTATATATCCTTTATCTCCATAGAATATACCCTGTCTATCTGACAATCCATATATACCCGAGTTAAGAACCGCCATCCTATTATCATCATATAATATAGTAATACTATCTTGCCCATCTACATTAGTATCTGTCATAACCACCGTGCTATTTATCTGTGATATATTACTTCCCATATGCATTAGCGCAAAATTAATTGTATATACTCCCACATCTAACAATGCTCCTCCTGCTAGTTCAGGATTAATTAGTCTTTCTTTATCTGATATATTATAAGACAAATTAGCTGTAACTGTTTTTATATCACCTATTATTCCACTTGATATAACTTCATTTATAATGTTTCTTGATGGCATGTATCTTGTCCATATGGCTTCCGTAACTAATACATTTTTTTCTCGTGCTAAATCAAATATTTCTCGTGCTTGTACACTATTTATTGTAAATGCTTTTTCACACAACACATGCTTTCCATGTTGGATACATAATTTCATATGCTCATAATGATGAGAATGAGGGGTTGCTATATACACTAATTCAATATTATCATCCATAACCATTTCTTCATATGAACCATATGCCTTAGGTATATTATATTTACCTGCAAATTCTTTTGCTTTAGTTATATCTCTAGATGCAATGCCATAACAATTAGCATCTTCTATCTTATTAATTGTATTTGCCAATGTTGATGCAATATTTCCTGCTCCAATTATTCCAATGTTCATATATCCACCTATATTATAACGCTCTCACACTATACCCTTTCTATTGCTTTTATTTATCTTTTATTGTCCTTATGCTAATAGTATATATGACTATATATATTGGTGTAAGAATAAACCCAAATAGTCTTCTATATTTCACAGATTATTACTTTATAATTCTTTTGTCAATTCTAGTTTTTATTTACCATTGATATAACTTGTATTCATAGTATATAATGCTATTATAACCATTCTTAATTATGATAAAAGGAGTACCTATGAAAAATCAAATTGCTATTAACCAAAATCTTAATCATTACAAAATATTCTATACAGTTGCCAACACTAAAAATATCTCCAAGGCAGCCGAAGAATTATATATAAGTCAACCTGCCATAAGTAAGTCTATTTCCAAGCTAGAACAGAGTGTTGGTTGTAGCCTATTTGTACGAAACTCTCGAGGTGTTACCTTAACCGAAGAAGGCGAAGTATTATATAATCACATTCAAAATGCTTTTGACTCTATTTCTATAGGTGAGGAATCATTAAAACGTATGCATAACTTAGGTATAGGTCAGATTCGTATAGGGGTTAGTACCTCTTTATGCAAATATATATTAATGCCGTACTTACAGGAATTTGTTAAAATCAATCCCCATATCAAAATAACCATTGAATGTAATTCAACCATAGAAACATTAAAGTTATTAGACGAAGGTAAAATAGATATAGGATTAATATGTCACAGTGATGATATCAGAAATCTTGAATACTACTCTATCGGAGAAATTGAAGATATATTTGTAGCTACTAAAACTTATTTAGATAACCTTGTTTATAGAGTTAGCCATAACAAAGTAAATACTACCCTCGAATTATCAGAAAAAGAAATACTAGAAAATGCCAATCTAATGCTACTAGACAAAGAAAATATAACTAGAATTCATATTAATGAATACTTTAAAAACAATGATATACATCCAAATCAATTATTAGAGATAAATAATATGGATTTACTTATAGATTTTGCAAATATCGGTTTGGGTGTCGCCTGTGTTGTAAAGCAATTTGTAGAAAACGACCTTAAGAGTAACAATATTGTAGAAGTCCCTCTTTCAGCACCAATTAGAAAACGTACAATTGGATTTGTATATAACAATGATAAATATACACCTAATGCCACTAGGAAGTTTATTGAGTTTTGCAAGATACAAAATTAGTCATTATATCCAACCGTATATGTGACTTTTGCTTACATTACTCATCCATGCTTATATCTGTCCTTTTTGTTTAGTAACTTTGCACAAAAAATCACTCGTTTTTCTCTTTCTTTTATGCTAATTTTATTTGAATTCTTACTCCTTATGTATTAAAATATTTATATATTAATACTCACACACAAAGGAGAACATAACATGTCAATAAATCCAAATATCCATGACACAAAATTTAAAGCTAGTGTTATTGGTCTTAACAAAGCAGAAGTATATCATTATCTATACGAGGTAGAGGTTGCTTATCAAGAAGCTCTTGAGAAAGTTGATAGACTTGCTAATAATAATGAAACATTAATTAAACAGAATCACGATAACATGCTAAGAATATATAATTTACAAGCAGCATTAACAGAAGCTACTACTGTTCCTATGGAAGCTGGCGAAGATTCTATCGAAGACGAGACTGACGATGATGCAACTACTGTTCTTACTTCATCTGATGTAGATGAAGATTTTGAGGACACTACTGTATTAGTTCAAGATGAAGAAGTTGAAGAGATTGAAGATGCTTCAATTGAAACAGATGAAGTTGAGGAAGTTGAAGATTCTATTCTTTTAGAAGATGAGATTTCTGAAACAATCGAAGAAAATGACGAGATTGAAGATACTACTCTTCTAACTGACGAAATTCCTGAAGCAATTAAAGATTCAGCTACAATTCCTACAATCGATGAATTTAATGACGATGACGTATTCTTCGGAGAAATCGAAGATAACTCTAACAAAGCTTTTAGAATAGGCGATGGAGATGATGATGGTCTTACATTTGTATAATTAACTACCAAAGGTACGATTTCTTAAAATCAAGAAATCGTACCTTTTTTATTTGCAAAATCTTCTTTATCAATCCAACTGCAATCTATCAAAATAATCATTATCTAATATCTGCGAAGAATAATAAAATCTATTATTTACTTCTATAACCTTCCTACTCACATAAGAATCAGAAACTTCTACATCATTTATATATTCCACTTCTCCACTTATAGCATCATATTTAACCTTATCAGTAATAAAGCTTCTATCCTTCAACATAACTAGCGGTTCACTATTAGACATTACATCTCTTCCTGCAAGTAATCTTGAATCATACTCAATTCCCATTAGATTAGATATGGTCGGTAATATATCTAGACTTGAACAATATTTATTTACTTCTACACTGCTTGTCATAGAAGGACTCCATATAAGCATATTACTTCTATATATCTCAAACTTGTCATCTTCAACATCATTACTTGCTAATTCATTTAAAGCACCATTCTTCAAATCATAAGGATAGTGATCTGGAACTATTACAAATAAAGTGTTATCTAATACACCAGCCGCTTCCGCTTTATCAATTAATAAATCAACTGCATTTTCAAATTCAATATTAGCTGCTATATAAGCCTTTACATCTTCTGATTCATAATCTAAATTCGTTACCTCGTCTCTATGTTTCAGGCACATTGAGTTATATTCATAATTGTAAGGAAGGTGACCACTCATAGTCATATAATAGGCGTTAAATGGTTCTTCATTCATATATTCATCATAAGTTATCTCAACCAATTCCACATCTGACTCTGGCCATTTAGATTTCATTGTTAGTCCTGAATCAACAGCTTTGAATTCATAGCCAAGACTAGGATGCAATACTGTTCTATCATAGTAATGAGCATTATGATTATGATAAGCATAACTGTTATATCCTAATTCATTAAGTTGATTTCCTAACGCAAATGGATTCCAATTCTCACTCGCATGTTGAAAACTCCAATCTCCATCAACAGGAATCTGACCTAACAGATTAACATACTCTCCATCAATAGTGCTCAAATACCACGATGGATTATAGAAATTATCAAACTGAAAACCCTCACTATACATCTTATATAAGGTCGGTGTAATCTCTTCATCTATTAGATATCCCGAAAAACTTTCTGCCGTAATAAATATCAGATTATATCCTTCAAACATTCCTGTATATTCATTCTTATATGTAGGTGTAACATTAGAAAAATACGTATGTACATCTACTAATTCATCATTGCCTTTAGCCAAGCTGTCAAAATCAACGTCCATTGTATTAGCTTCATATACTATAACCTCTTCTAGTACCGCATCGCCTTCATTAATAATACTTTCTGTAGTAAACTCTGTTATCTCTTCTGCTTCATCTTGAATCTCTATCTTACTTGCATATTCATACCTTATCCCTAATTTGCTATATATGGTTTGCTTAATATCTTTATATGCTGTAGTAATAACACCTAACTTATTCATAGACTGTTCCATAACATTAGGCCTATAATATACTTCATATGGTGAATAAGGCGCATAACCATATATATTAAGACTAAGTCTTGCCAGAACGAAAGTAATCATTACCGCAACTATCAATATTACATCTAATTTGTAGCCTGATTTTTTATATCTGAGTCTATCTATTTTTCTACTTAATATAAGCATAATAATTCTAATTATAAACGGTATACACATAACCAGTATTATTAGCCAATTTGCCAATATAGCATTCATAATAGTGCTACCAAAATCTGCTGCCTGTCCCGCACCATTCGTAATAGATTTCATTACTAAAAATGTGCCAAACACCTCATGGTATACTATTTGAGCGTTAAAAAATATACTTACAAATAGCATTGTTATAATCTGCAAGCATACATTTACTTTCTCTGTAAATAAATCTGTTATTACACTTAAAAATAGAGCTAATGGTATAGAAAATATGATTGGAAATAATATCATACTATCTATCTTTCCATAGATACCTATGTGAAATGTAACCTCTAGCCATATCAAGCTTATAACGTAATATATTATATTCATACCTAACCTCTAATTTTTAAAACATATCATTTCCTTTATCAAAATCATCTTGCTTTTTATTCAAGTAGGTCTCAGCAAATTCTTGCTCATCTCTATCTATCTCTAACTTCAATTCTCTAGCTGACATTATACTACAACCTGCGCCACGTATAATTAATTGCTCCAACCCATCCGAGGTTGCAACCGTAATCGCATACTTCTCATTATTTGAATGTGCAAACTTTTCAATGTATTGGTCGGCAGTCTCTGCTTCTTTGGTATATACCACATGAATATTTTGATAATCCATATACTTAGTATCTTGTCCTTTTACTTTATATGCATCAAATACAGCAATTATATTAACCCCTTTAATTGGTTGATAGGCACATAATATATCTAGCAACTTACCTCTTGCACTATCTAGGTTATCTTTTGCTAACTCTTTAAGTTCATCCCAAGCAAAGATAATATTATAACCATCCACTAATAAGTATTTTTCCTTTTGTGCTTCTGCCTTATATATTTTACTGCCCGAATATGATGTTGCTGTATCTCTAATTTTTGTTCGCATAGCCCTTTTTCTATCATAGTCATCTTTTCGTCTATTAGCATCAAAGGTTCTTGAGAGAATAGCCTCTACCTCATCTTCTCCAATCCAGAGTTCTTCGCTAGCACTTACATTAACCATGCTTATATCTTCGTATTCTCTAGCTTCTTTTAATACGCTCTCAACATGCATATATTCTTTTACTTTATCCCATCCAACATTAAAACCTGCACCATGAGCACAAAATACAGAATCTACCGGATTCTCTGTATCTCGAAGGACATTATAGCCTATACTCTCTATTACCTCCTCAAAATTATGGCATGGTAAATAGCCTAACAGATTGCATATAAGCCTTCCTTGTCCCTTGGTATATGATATTACTTCTTGTTGATAATCTTGCATGCAAATAACAGGAACTGTTCCCTTCAGCACATTAGAATCCTCATCTGCCTTAGTTATCTCAAATGTTCCATACATTCTATCAATATCAGTCATAGCTCTACCGACCATTTCTTGTGGCACTTCCAATGTATATTCGTAATATGGTTCTAATAAGATAGACTCTGCTTCCATAAGACCCTGTCTAATAGAGCGATACGTAGCCTGTCTAAAATCTCCACCTTCTGTATGCTTACTATGAGCTTTCCCTGCTACTAATGTAATCTTCATATCTGTAACCCCTGATCCCGTTAATACTCCAAGATGCTCTCGCTCTTTCATATGAGTTAGTATTAGATTCTGCCAATTCCTATCTAATATATCTTCTGAACAATTCGTCTCAAATTGTAGCCCGCTTCCAGTCTCACCTGATTCTAATAACACATGAACTTCTGCATAATGTCTTAACGGTTCAAAATGTCCTACGCCTTCTACTATATTGCTTATTGTCTCTTTGTAGACAATCTTTCCTGTATCAAAGGTTACATCTACATCAAATCTTTCCTTAATAAGACTTTGTAATATTTCAATCTGAACTTGTCCCATAATCTGCGCTTGTATCTCATTAGTAGTCGAATTCCACACAATATGAAGGGCTGGATCTTCTTCCTCTAATTGCTTTAACTTAGGCAATATAACCGCTACATCTACATCATCAGGTAAACATATTCCATAAGTAAGTACAGGTTCTAACATTGGTGTCTCAGAAGCTATTTCTATACCTAGTCCCTCTCCCGCATATGTCTTACTAAGTCCTGTTACTGCACAGACTTCTCCTGCTAGTACCTCATTCTTAATATCATATTTCTCACCTGAGTATACTCGAATCTGATTTACTTTCTCTTCCCAGATATTATCTTGCTCTTTTTCTATTTTTGTTTTTCCATTAGTAAGCAAATCCTTTATCTTAATACTTCCTCCTGTAACCTTCATATAAGTAAGTCTATTACCTTGTTCATCTCTTGCAATCTTATATATCTTTGCTCCAAATTCACTAGGATATATTTTTTCTAATGTATATTTTTCTAACCCTTGTAATAATTCTTCTATTCCCTCTAGCTTTAATGCTGAACCAAAGTAACACGGAAATACTTTTCTATTCTTAACCAATCGTACAATATGGTTATCTTCTAATCTACTATTTTCTAAAAATATATTTAAGGTGTTCTCATCACACATTGCTACATTTTCATAAAATTCCTCATCTTCTGTGTTAGTAAAATCTACAAATCTCTCGTCTAATTTATTCTTTAATTCTATTAGTAAATCATTCTTACTAATTCCTGATTGATCCATTTTATTAATAAATATAAATGCTGGTATTTTATATCTTGTTAGTAATCTCCACAAAGTAACTGTATGTGCTTGTACTCCATCTGCTCCATTTATTACTAATATGGCATAATCTAGAACTTGTAGAGTTCTCTCCATCTCTGCTGAGAAATCCACATGTCCAGGGGTATCTAACAAAGTTATCTCAGACTCTTCTAACTTCATAATTGCTTGCTTCGAAAAGATAGTAATACCTCTTGCTTTTTCCAACTGATTAGTGTCTAGAAAAGCATCTCCATTATCTACTCTTCCCATTTTTCTAATGCCACCACTAGTATATAGCATTCCCTCTGATAAAGTTGTCTTGCCCGAATCTACGTGGGCTAATATTCCGATTACTAGCTTTTTCATATTTATCTCACTTCTTAAATTATAATTACTATCTACATATCATAAGAAATACCTATGTTACTATTTATGGCTAGTTATTTGAAGTTCATATTTTCTCTAACCAACTAATGCTTATTAAGTATAGCATATAATAAAAAGGAGAAAAACAATTATCTTATTTTCCTCCTCCTAACTATATATCTTATTATTAAATTAGATATTTTATAATTACATCTATTCCTGCAATTATTAGTAGTATTGCTCCCACTACATATGCTTTAAATTTGTGTTCGAATCCCAGTCTATATCCAGTGTACATTCCAAAGTATACAACTAGTATACTAATCAAAAACATCATAATAAGTATATATATTCCTTGAATATCTAGAAAACCAAATGCAACACCTGTTAAGAACGTATATATACCATTTACAAATAGTAATACTATTTGGCGTTTTAGGCTTAAATGTTCTTCACGCTTTTCTATAATTCTTTCATTTACCCAAGCTTTTCTAATAAGTCTAATTCCTAAGCATATAAAAATTGTTGCTGCTATTACCCTACCTAAAAACTTTTCTTGCCCACTAGCAATGTAGCTACTCATGAGGATAGTCAAGAGATTTCCTAAATATAGAGTTAGCACCTGCCATCCAGCAAACCAACTACATAGCAATATTAAATGTTTCTTTTCTATCTTTGCCACTAATGCACCTTCGCAAGTCATTGATGCAAAGATATCTAATGATATGCCACATATAATAAGAATCTCTTCTATCCAATTCATAGGCTTCCTCCTATAGTTTATTCTGCTTTAACGGCCTCTGTACGAATTATGAATTTTACTTTTCCTTCAGTACCATCTGCTACTTTAGTAAATGTTTTATATGACTTTCCTGCTTCTACAACTGCATCTACACGTTTCAATAAATCCCTAACATCACCATTATAAGTGTCTGTTAACTTTTGAATTCCTTCTTTATCAAATGTAACCATACCTTCTGATAAATCCTTTGCTCCTATATTTAAATCATTAATTCCTTTTGTTAATTGTGGTATAGAATTATATAATTGATTTGCCCCACTTTCAATAGGCACAAGTCCTTCTTCATATAATTTATTAATTCCTGTTGATAAAGCTGATGCTCCAGATACTAATCCACCATTTTCAATTTGGGTTGCTACAGATTCTTTTGCATAGTCGATTCCTGATACCATTCCCTCAGTATAAGCATCTGCACAACTACTAGCAACTGCACTTCCTGCATTAGATGCAATTCCTCCAACAATCTGATCAGTCATAGTAGCAATTGTTCCACTCATTTGACCTATTTGGGCAGTAGCTGTTGATGTTGCCACTTGATTTGCAGTATCTGCATCTGCACCACCTTGTATAGCTTGAGCATAGATAGTTTGATATATTACTTGATAGAAACTATCTGTTAATGCTTGATTTACACTATCAGAAGCTGCTGCCTTTAATTGGCTTTCTACTCCTGCTGCTATTTGTGCATTCTTACTGTTTTCTCCACCTGCTGCAAATTGTTCAGCTACCATTTGTGTAATAACTGCCCTTTCTTCATCAGTTACTTTTGTACGTAATGTATTATCTAGCTGTTGTACACCATCAGATATTGCATTTGCCCCTGCATTTATTCCATTTTCTCCATCAAAAGCTTGTGTTACACTATTAATTCCCTTTGTTAGAGATGTTACACCACTAGCTAAAGTTTCTGATTTTTCCTCTAATGTACCTACTCCTTTTGATAATTTGTCCGAACCATCTACTAACTGATTAGATGCATCACTTAAGGAATCAATAGCATCTTCTATCTCTGCCATATCATAATCAACATCCAAATCTGATATTACATCACTCATAATAAGACTCATTGTCATTTCTAATGAAAAATCTGTTACATCTGCTGTTACTTCAATATATTCTGGCATTACTATTTCTTTATCAAAGTCCTTATTATCCAAATTCAAACTTTCTCTTAATCCTGGCATAGCAATTCCAACAACTATTTGATTTTTACCATCTGAGATTACTTTTCCATTAGTAACTTCTACATTACTGAACTTATCTGATAGAACCATACCACTTATTACTGTAAATGGAACTGAAACATCTTCTACCTTTTCTTTGTTGGTATAATCCATACGAATAGTTACCTTTCCACTTTTTCCTGCTAACTCCTCTGGCGAAATAGTCTTACCATCTAATGAATATGTGATATTCATATCTATAGGAAGTTCCTTAGTAGTAGTTCCTTGATAATATATGTCTTTTCCATTTGCTTGCCAGATAATTTCTCCATCTTTTCCTTCCGTATAAGTCTCTTCACCTTTTACATTTTCAATATCTGTTAAATCTGTAGCATCTGTAATCTCATTTGCTCCATTACTATTTTTTAACCAATCACTAACTATTACTTTCTCAGTATTTCCTGTAGCATCTGCCACTACATAAACTGTTTCTTCTTTTCCTGCATTTTCACTATTACTAGATACTTGATTAGTTAGAATCTTAGTTAATACTTCCTCCTCTGTGCTTTCTTCTGTATCTTCTGATGAGTCCTTTTGAACTTCATTTGCATAAGAATACATTCCCACTCCACTTGCTACAAGCACTACTGCAAGAAATCCTGCTATTATGCGAGTACTGTATTTACTATTTAATTTGTTTTTTATATTATTAAATTTCATTTTTATTTTCCTCCTTATACATGTATCTTTTCTTTAACTATATTTTCTTTTTTACTTCTAAATCCAATACTTGTATATATAATAACTTTATCAAATACCACAAACATTGCTGGCAAAATAAATATTACTACTAGCATACTTATAATTGCTCCTCTTGCCATTAGTGTACATAGAGAACTTATCATATCAATGTTTGAATATAATCCAACTCCAAATGTTGCTGCAAAAAAGCTTAATGCACTAACAAATATAGATTGTATACTAGTTGATAATGCTATATTAATTGCTTGCTTTTTATCAGCTCCACGATACCTTTCCTTCTTATATCTATTAGTCATTAATATTGCATAATCTACTGTTGCTCCAAGTTGTATTGTTCCTATTACAATAGATGCAATAAAAGGTATTTGCGTATTGGTATAAGCCGGTATTCCCATATTAATGAATATAGCAAATTCGATTACCGATACTAAGATTACTGGTAAAGAAATTGATTTAAATACAGCAGCTATAATTAACAATATAGCACCTATTGAAATTATACTTACTACTTTGAAATCCTTATCTGTTATAGTAATCAAATCTTTAGTACAAGGAGCTTCACCTACTAACATTCCCTTTGAATCATACTTCTTTATAATAGAGTTCAAAGAATCTACTTGCTCATTAACTTCATCTGAAGCTACTTTATATTCTGAACTTACTAAAAGTAATTGATACTTATCATTCATTAAAATCTCTTTTATAGAATCTGGCACCATTTCTCTTGGAAATGTTGGACCTAAGATAGAATCTAATCCCATTGTTAACTTAACTCCATCTAAGTCATTTATCTCATCTATCATATTTGATACTTCTCTAGAAGACATTTCACTATCTACTAATATCATGTGGGTAGAATTCATTTCAAATTCATCCTCTAGTTTGTTATTTGCAATTATACTTTGTAAATCTTCTGGTAGCGTTCCTGCCAAATCATAGTATACTTCTGTATGCGTATATCCATAGATTGCAGGTGCTAATAGTAAGATAAATGCTATTATAAATATCCAACTTCTCTTTATTACAAACTCAGATATTCTTCCCAAATCAGGAATAATTGGTTTGTGTTTTGTTTTCTCAATTGCCTTATCAAATATTAATATCATTGATGGAAGAATTGTTACACATCCAATAACACCAAATACTACGCCCTTAGCCATTACAATTCCTAAATCAAATCCTAATGTAAAACTCATAAAGCATAAAGCTACAAATCCTGCTACCGTTGTAATTGAACTTCCAATTACAGAAGTTATTGTATTAGAGATTGCATGCGCCATAGCACGATCTTTGTTACCTGCAAATCTCTCTTGATTTTCTTCATAGCTATGCCATAAGAATATAGAGTAATCCATTGTTACACCTAACTGAAGCACTGCACTAAGCGCTTTGGTGACATAGGATATCTCTCCCATAAATATATTAGTTCCTAAGTTATAGATAATTGCCATTCCTATACTTAACAAGAAAAATACTGGTGCTAAGAATGAATCCATTGTTAGTGATAGAACAATTGAAGACAATACTACGGCAATTAATACATAAATTGGT
This sequence comes from Lachnospiraceae bacterium, assembly GCA_031556525.1. Taxonomy (GTDB): domain Bacteria; phylum Bacillota; class Clostridia; order Lachnospirales; family Lachnospiraceae; genus JAVBSN01. The sequence continues at coordinate 20,628 of JAVBSS010000037.1, read as the reverse complement.
GTTTCCTTATCAGATAGATTTTTAATATCTGTTACTACTGCTGACATACCACTTACAAAGCATTTATCATCTGCAAGTTCACGAATCTCTTCAATTGCATCCATTGTCTCATCTGATGACATAGACGTATCAAATATAACTGCCAACAATGTACTTGAACCATTATTAAATGCATCTAACACATCCTGTGGTAAAAACTCTGTTGGAATACTTAAATCAGCAAAGGAATCATACCAAATTATGCTTTTTACATGGTCTACATCTTCCATTCTACTTTTTAACTCTGCTACATCCTTATACTCCATATTGTCTATAACACATAGAGAAAATGCACCAGTGCCAAACTCATCCACCAGTATATCCTGACCTTTCATTGTCTCAATCTCTTCTGGTAAATAGGATAAAATATCGTAATTAACTCTAGTATTTATATACCCAAATGCTGCTGGAATTAAAAGCAATAGTCCTATTATAAAAATAGGAACCCTATACTTTACAACTCCCTTTCCAAAATTAATCATGTTACTCTTCATCTTCTTTCTTATTTATTATTTAAAATACTTAATTTCAAGATGAGTATACAAAAAGAGACTGAACATTAAAATATTCAATCTCTTCTCTATGTATCTTATATTTATACATTTTCATGCATTTGTCATATTAAATATACAAACAGACTAAAATGTATATTATATTCCTTCTAAAACATCTTGCATCGAATGTTTAATAATATAATTATATATATCTACCATCTCTCTAGGAGATACTGCCATCTTACTCTTAATCCATGTCATTACCACATAACTCATAGATTGGGCATAGTATTCTGCAATATGTTCGGGTGTAATCCACGGATTCTTTGGTGTTTGAAACGCTTCATGATCTTGCATAATCCCCAACAATACACTTTGAATACAATTCTTAGCTATGCTTTCAAATGAATTCTGTCCCTCTAGTTTGCTTGCATGTATATAGAATTCCTTTTCTTGTTCTATAGCAGTAAATATTAAAGCTAATGCTTCATCAATCATTCCTGCCCTAATTAAAGGCTTGGTTGGTTCTAGGATATTGCTTAGTACAATCCATTCTAGTAATTCATATTTATCTTGAAAATGATTATAAAAGGTTGGGCGAATTACCCCTGCCTTATCTGTAATTTGTTTAATTGTAATTTTCTCAATAGGTTGTGTACACACTAACTCCTTAAAACTATTAGCTAGTAGTTCATCCATATTTCCCTTATTCTGTGCTACCATATATACCTCTCCTGACATTTATTTCAGTTTCGAATATGTGGACATTTTAACATAGATTTGAATATTATTCCATTTAAAATAGTATGTTTCTATAAAACCTTTTTTTAATTATGGAAACATGATAAAATATTAAATAATTAAATTAACCAATTAGGAGGGAACAAAATGGACATTTGGCGAAAACCTATTTACTTGCCTTATCTTCAACAACCATTAACTGATTCAATGGTTTCTGATGCTGAACAACAGCTAGGACACAAACTACCAAAGGAATATATTGATTTATTAAAGATTCAAAATGGTGGATATATTAGATATAGGTTAAATGAAGATGAATATGAAGAGGCATCAATACACGATACAATTTCTGGTATTGGTGATAGATTTCCATCTATTACTGATGTTGACTGGGAATACGCAGAAGATGAGGTTAGCTTTGAACTAAATAATTTAATTCCATTTGATGGTGACGGTCATTGGCACCTTTGTCTTGATTATAGGGATGGTAATGCAGAACCTAAAGTAACATATATTGATGTTGAATGTGATGAGCAAGAAGTTATAGCAGATTCATTCCTTGAATACCTTAATCTTTTAGAAGTAGATGTTGAGGACGAATACTATATAGAAACCTCTGATGATATTTCAACCACAATATCAAATATCGAAAAACTTCTTGGTATTTCTTTTGGAGAACCAAATACATTCGATTATGGTTATCCTGAATATAGAACAAAATATAAAGATAGTTGGATATGGATTAACCCCAATAAAGTACAAAAGGGATTCGTTCGCGAAAATGAATATAATTATGAAAAAATACGTAGCTTAATAGACGAAAATGCTACCGCTCTAAGATTCCCATTTGCACCTGAAAATGCAATTATTTTAAAAGTATCAGAAGATTCTGTGTGTGATGAAATTGTATCTATATTACAGAAAGAATATAATATAAATCAACTTAACACATTGTTGTAATTTTAAAGCAGTTGTCACGGTTTGTGACAACTGCTTTTTTGAATTTATGTAGTAACCTTGTTTTTTCTAAAGGGATCAGACTCAAAAAATAATAACAGAAATGCTACTATCTGAAATATAATTGCCACAAGTACAGCTTTAATCCCTAACACATCTGTCATCTTAACACAGAAAAATATTCCTACCAAAAATGATATCATTACGCCTAAATATATCAAGAATTGCCTAAAATATTTTCTATCTTTCTTATGTGCAAAATTAAACAAGAATTCCATCATACTTCTTAGATTACCAGTACAGAATACAGTTGCTACTGCATAACCTTCTACCGTCTTAAATGATTCAAACTGTAATGCACTTACGAAAGCAATCATAACATTTGCAATTACATCTAATTCACCTTGGGGAATCCATGCCACTATTATCAATATTACTGCTTCAATTAGAAGAATAATTTGTCTCCACTGAACCATCTGCAGCTTACTTTTTGAGCGAATTAATGCTGCTATAAATATACCAACGGCAAATGAGCAAATAGGTACTAGGTATTTAAGTGCCTGTGCATAATTACCTTGTGCCAGTTGCATTCCTAACAAGCACATATTTCCTGTCTCGGCTGTTGCAAATACATTCCCTCTATTCAAATATGTATAACAATTTATATATCCACCTACCAAAGCAAGTATAGTTGCAATTAAAAATGAGTCTGACATTTTCTTTTGTTGATTTTTTTCCATGGTTTATAATACTCCTTGTTTAACAACCTTTTTCCCTAGTAGCATTATTGCTTGCTTAGGGCAAATATTTGCGCATCTATAGCACATTGTACATCGATTGCTTGAAATTGCTTTGCCACTTTGTAATTCAATATTATTCATAGGACATTGTTTTACACATGCACCACACCCTATACATTGCTCTGAATTAATTTTTAACTTATCATAATACTTATTCATCTTACCTACAAAATATATTCTCTGTCCAAAACAGCCAACTAATCTTGATATAACTCCCAGTCCCTCTTTTACTGACTTTCCTTGCTTCAAGGTTATAACAGTTTTACTAATCTTATCTTCTGCTTTTCTAATAATCATTCTATTTTTCTCTAAAGAATTCTTAAGCACCTTTTCATCACATATACTATCTGGCATCTTCAGATGTAATCCACCAATAATTATAGCACCATATTCCTCTAGCAATCTTCCTAATACACCTGCCCCATCTCCACTAAACATTGCCATAGTAGCTATAACAAATATTTTCTTGCCTTGCCACTTATCCCTATATTTCACTATATAATCTCTAAGAATCTTAGGTATATTACTATATTGCACTGGATAAGAAAATACAATTTCATTATGTATATCTAATTGCTGTAATAGTTGGTCATCTTCGATAGAATATGCACTTGCAGTATTATCATACTCTTCTAAAAATTTTTCAATGCAATATCTTGAATTTCCTGTTCCACTAAAATATATTCCTATCATTTTCTTACTCTTTCTATCTGATATCATTTACTAACCTCTTCTAAAATCAAGTTTCTAGAAACATTCATTGATTTTATAATATTTTCAAATCTATTATAATGTGGCGTTCCTTTTACAAATTTGCTTTGTCCCTTTTCACATTTACTAATAATAGATTCTATAGGACGTAAGGCTTCCCTCATCTCTTCCTTTGTATAATTCTCTTCTACTTCCTCCAAAATATCTTCTATCTTTGAAAGTTCCTTAAGTATCAATATCTTTGAAATATACATTGCCTTTATTCTATTTTTAAGAAGCGTATGCTGTGATGTTCCTTCCGCAAACTTCCCATGTATTTTTTCACATTTGCTAATAGTTGAAGTTACTTCTTTAAGAGCTTCCACTAAATCTTCTTTCATATAATTATTCATAATTTTTCCTTAGATTGCTTTTCTTCTCATAACTACAAGTTCATTAAATCTTTTTTGTGATGGTGTTCCACTAAGTTTTTCTTTTATTGGAAAACCTTTATCAAACTCTATTGCTTTAGATTCTTCGACCTCATATATACTGTTTTCAATATAGCGACCTCTCGCCTCCGACAATGCATTTTCATATAGTTCACAAACTTGTAGTGCGTCTGCATACATATTGTCTGCTGTTCTAATACCTAATTGCTCAGCAGCAACAAATCCTTGTTTTGAATAATAATTAGGGTCTCCACATAATAAAATAGCACTATACCCCATATCACTTGCTATCTTTTTCGTATGCTCAATCATTTTCCCACCAATACCTTTATTTTGATATTCAGGTAAAACTGATATAGGACCTAGGGTTAACACCTCATATATTTTCCCATTATCGCCTTCAATAATTGCCTTTACATATGCTATATTTCCAACAATTTTGTTATCATCTATTGCAACAATATCAAGCTCATGTACAAATTCTGGGCAATCACGCATAATATATATCAAGTAATGCTCATCACAACCTGGTATATACTGATTCCAAAATGCTTCCCTTGTTAGATTTTCTGTTTCTATATAATCTGTTGTTTCTTCACGTCTAAGTTGAATATCCATAGTTTAAATTCCTTTCATAACACACTAAACTTATTATACCAAAAAGGATTGAATCCTGCACTGACAAGATTCAATCCCTATAATTATTTTTATAAAATTAATATAAAATCCATGCAAGAGTTCCAATAAACAAGAACATTGCTCCCATAATAAAGCGTATGGCATCCGTTCTAGGCGTAGGACGATAAAATTGTTCAGGATTATTAGGATTGATATATATGGTATATCTTTGCCCCTTTTGCGCTATATTTTGATTTGAAAACGTATCATCCTCACCCTCATACTCTTTGCCATTATATTCGTATTTGAATGTTCCTGAATATGACCTTTCTCTATTCCTTATTCTATCTGCACTAGTATTTTCTATTGTTACTACTCTTCCTCTAGTACTATGATGTTCTTCCCTATCTACACATATAGCCTCTGATTTTACTGTACAAAAACGCTTATTATATATAAGCTTATAAAAACCTGCAAACAATTGTACAACTCCAGATACTATAAAGCACATTAATGCTACTCTTACAAATGCTCTTTCTCCAAACATATTTTTAAATGACGGACTGAAAAATATTAACAATGGTATTATAGTCATACATGCTCCTACGTATGCAACTACGGTAGTCCACATCAAATTTACACCAAACCCAGAGTGTTTATACCCTGTCTCAAACAATCCATATATCATCAATATTCCAAATGCAAAAAACGGCATTCCTAAAAGACTATACATTAATACCGAACCACTATTATAAGCTATGTACAAACATATCCCCCATACTGCAAGTACAGCAAGGAAAATAATTGATTTAATGTTATCCTTCTTTGTATCTTCTGCTGATATTTCTTTTGCTTTATCTACTGGTGTCACATAAATATTATCTTCAAAATTCTCCATTTGATAATCTTCATTAACATAAGCCTTATTACCATTATCCTTGTTTGAATACTCATCTCTTGAATATGGATTTTGCCCATATGTATTTCCTTGCATATCAATTGTATCATCGGTAATAAAATCATCCTTTATCTTCATATTACTAGTAATCGAATCATCTTTTAAACGCATATCATACCTCCCACTCTTTAAATATATGTATAGTCATAATTATTAATATTATACTAAAGCATTTATATGGTGTCTAGTATGTGGTAGGTTACGATACTTCCTGTAATATTGCATTGTATGCACTTTGAATATTTATTAAAATTCACTTGATTATTAAATATACGAAACCAACTCTTTCATAGGTATTCTAAGTTGCTCATGCCTATTTACGTCAGCCTCTGGTTCATCACTATATCCTACTGCTAATATATTTATTGGTTCATAATTATTAGGTAAATCAAGCTCCTCCTTTAAAATATCTGCCTTAAAATAACATATCCACACAGTACCTAATCCCTGCCCTGTTGCTTCTAACATCATATGATCTGTTAGTATAGAAGCATCAATATCAGTTGTAATCATTCCGTCAAAGGGTCGCTTCCATGCTTTTAACTTATCTACACAAACAACAATAGCTATAGGTGCATTATACACATTAGCTGCCTTTCCCAATTTCGCCAATCCTTCATTACTTTTAACAACAAACAATCTAACTGGTTGTAAATTTGCTGCTGTTGGTGCAACATGAGCTACCTCTAATATTTTTTCTAGTTTTTCCTCTTCTACATTTTTATTTTTATATTTACGAACAGAATAGCGTTTTTTAGCAATCTCTAATACTGACATATTATCCTCCTAAATTTTTCTTGTAATTCGGGTTAACCACTAATATAATTATAGCAACACCAAACTTTTATTCAAGTATGCACTTTTTTGGTATATACTACCCAAAAAGTAAGTAAGGAGATTATATGTCAACCAAAACCAACAATTTTAACTGCCCAATGGAAGCCACTATTTCACTAATTGGTGGAAAATATAAAGCCATTATCCTATGGCATCTAATGAACTGTACACTACGATATGGTGAAATACATAAAAAGATGCCTAACGCAACAGATAAGATGTTAACACAACAACTACGAGAGTTAGAAAGAGACGGTCTTATTACTAGAACCGTATATCCTGTAGTTCCACCTAAGACTGAATATAATTTAACTGAATTCGGCAACAGTCTTTTCCCTATGTTAAATGCTATGTGTGACTGGGGAGAAAACTATCTAAGTACTACTGGCTGTTGCAACAAAGAATCATAATGTGAATTTTCCCTTGTCAAAAAATGAACATTCATCGAAATTCCCCTTGACGAAACCAAAATCAGAATCTATAATTATCCATGTTTTTGATTCTTTCTCTTTCCTGCATATCCTGCCTCCCGCGTTTAGATTTTACTTTATCTGCTCTACATTTACCTTTGGATGATGATAACGGCTTCTGCTTTGAGTTTTATTTGAAACATTAATTGCTTTTTGTGGACACCAATGTATACAAGCCATACAATGCTCGCATTGATGCAAAAATTTTGGTTTATTGTCTATAATTTGAATATTCTTTGCTGGACAGATGCTGGAACACTGACCACAAACTCTGCATGAATCTGAAACAATATAATTCATATCGGTGGTTTTATATGTGGCAGCAATTTTCTTATGACGTTTACGAGAAAATGCCGTACCACGTGACCATCTGTTAGATTTCCGTTCATTCAAATCGGAGATAATTACTTTTAGCTGTCTATCTGCTTTGGCTAAAATTTTATTTCGTGCTTCCGGTTTTAAATCATATAAAACGATATAATTCGTTCCCATACATAACTTCATTCCATAGGACAAATGAGTGCCTTGTTGGCGCAACAACTTATCTATTTCATAGTTAGCACCCCCAGCAGACATACCACAAGTGGCTATTGCGAAAATATAGGCGTCCTTTTTCCAATTACCACTTTGAATGAAGTCATGTACCATGTTGGGTAACCCCCCTGCAAAAACGGGGTATACAAAGCCGATAACTTCACTGTCGGATTTTACATTTTTACCTGCTTTGGCTACTGAAATAATTTCCGTATCTCCAATACCCTCAGCAATATCCAGTGCGGTTTGCAAACTGTTTCCTGTTGCTGAAAAATAATAAATGGTTTTACTCATAAACAAATCCTCCTATAATATAAACGCCAAGCAAATTAACACATATGATATAGACGTGTTTTTCTTTGCTCCAAGATAAATAACTCCATAAAGCACGCCATATAAGCAGCTCAATAATCCGGTAGCAATATCGCCTTTGGTGAGCATATGGATAAGTCCCCAAGTTAAACCTGCTAACAGACCACCCCATGGAACACTTTTTACTGTAAAAAAATATTCTCCGGCCTTTTGCCCGAAAACAATAATTAGAAATACAAGAGCCGTTTCAAAAAAATAATAGATATATTGAAAGATAAATTTCGGCAATTTATTATATTGAAATTCTTTAACCACTTTCAATCCATTCCAGTCAATTATGCTTATCACTAAACAGAACACTAAAATACACAAACAAATCAACCAATTCAAAATATTAAGTTTATCTTTGAATGAAAAGATATTAAAAGAAAACATTGTCTGTGCTATTTTAATTAATAATGCTGCTATTGCGCCCCACATCATACAGGTTATTACCCAATGTAAAATATTTTCGGTAGTTCCCCATGCGCTCATATTCTGACCGTAAATTAGCGGCTCAATTAAAATTGCTAACAATACTTCTAACCCTAAACCTGCAAATGCAAACAATGCCAAAGACAAAAAAGAAAATCCTTGTTTCTTCATTCAGTTTTCCTCGTTTCACAAATATTGTCACCACTCAAAAAATATGAATTAGATAATAAGTTTGGTATTCGTTGCTCCCATTCCAGCGCCGAACTGGAGCCGGGCATTGTCGCAACCGAAGCCAACCCCTGAACAAACGCCCAATGGGAGATAATCGTATTCAATCGCAATTCACTTGGATATTTTATTTTGTCAAATAAACCGAGCATGAGTTTTTTATAAAGTGCAAAAGGTGCATATCCTTCGAGATTTTCACTCATATCAATATGAATATTAGCCCGTGAAAATAAAAAAGAAAAATACTGCGGATTGCGTACGAAAAACAGAACATAGGCACAACCCATATGAAACAGCCCCTCTGGCGATTCACCGTCTTTTTTCACGGCTTCCTCCAAAACCTCCATGAATTGCTCGGTAATATGATTTTGAATAGCAGCAATCAAATGGTCCTTACTTGCAAAATGACTATAAGGTGCGGTATGGCTAACCCCACAACTGGCAGCTACCTTTCGCAATGAAAGCGCATTCATGCCATCTTTGTTAATTAATTCAATTCCTTTTTCAATCATGGCCGTGTGTAAGTCGCCATGATGATATGATTTTTCGCTCATAATTATCCTCCAATCTTGACAATGTAAAGATTGTATCATATTATCTTTACACCGTCAAGATTCGTTCTTTACATCCTAGATAAAGCGTGCCTTTCTTTGTATTCCGCTAAACAGTAACAGTTTATCAATAAAATCACTTGTTAGAGTTGAGCCTCAAATCTGACATAGACCATTCCCCTCTTTGCAAAAAAATAACAGCCTATCGTTTCGGCTGCCTAATTTCCTCTGCTTCTCTAATCTTTTCTTGCTTCTGTTCCTTTTCTCTGCCTTCATGCGATTCTGAAAGATCTGTCAGGATACGTCGGGCAATACGTTCCTCCTTTGCTACCGCTTTTTCCTTCTCTCTAGCAAAGTTGCAAGATAAATATTATAATAAGATATATCACTTCCATCCAAACTAACTGGCAAAGCAAATCTTGTTAAATAACGATACCATCCCTGACTTGCTTTTTTTGCATTTTTTATTTTCCTATTCTCTGTTTTAGATACTTTTCTAGATATGTATATCATTTCCCGAATTCCTTGAACTGAATTTGCTTTTGCCTTTGCATTTGCACCATGATACACATGGTAATCGTATCTTTGACGAACAAGCTATTAACTGGTTGCAAGCTGCTACTTTTTTGCGTGCAAGTGTAATGACTATTCCAGATATCAAACATTATTTTGACCTTTGTTTGAAGGGAAATACTACAATTTCAGAACGATATCATATTCTTTTAACATTAAAAGAAAAAACTACAGAAGAACTTAAATTAGCACAACAAAGAATGACTTGTATCACCGAAAAAGTTGACCATTGCCAAGATATCATAGATGGTAAATGCGAAGATGATTGCAATCCTTTGAATTGGTAATATCTATTTACTGATTAAATGATCCTATCTCTATCAAATTTCCTTCTGGATCAGCAATATAACATGTACGCTGTCCCCAAGGTTCTGTTGTAGGCTCTAAAATAGATTGTACTCCTTGTGACATTAATTTTTCATAAGTTGCATCAACCTCTGCATAATTATCTACACTAAGGGCTATTTCATAATGCCCATTTATTCCTTTTGCATATCCATATGACCTACTTGTCATATCTTCAAAATCTTTTCTTCTATAGAGTAAAAACAATGTTCCATCTTTCTCTAAAAACACATTTGAAGTATCTACATCTTCTTTTATCTCAAACCCTAGCATGTCTCTATAAAACTTAATCATTACTTCCATGTCTTCTACAAAAATACCAAAACCATCTAATTTCATTTAATTCATCCTTTCATCTTATAAAATCATGTCATAGTCAACATAATCACCAGCAAATGCAGTATTACTTTTACTTTAATCCATATTATAAACTTTAATCTTAAATTTTCCAACAACATTATTACAGTCTGCTTCTAATGTATATGTATCCGTATTACTCAAAGTAAAAAAGGTTTCCAATTCTTTTGCCTTATCTAATCTATATACTTCAGCTCCTATAATTACTATACATATTAGAACTTGTCACTTACTATCACTATTTAGATTAATATAAAAGTCATAAGCATTAGAACATTCTTGTTCGGGTAATTTTGTTTCCTTCACAAGGTATTTTACTGCCTCATCTTTTGTTTCAAATTCTGAAAGCAAAAGAATTGTTTCTGATATCATATTTAATGAAGATTGAAATTCTTCAAAATCAATATTTACATTGCCACCATTAAATAATCTGCGTTTCAAGCCATCATTAAATAATCTACGTTCCAAAATATTCAATAAGTTACTATTGACATCTTCTCTTTCGTTTACTTCTTTGACTATTTCTCCTGCAAATAAATCATTCATTGATATTTCCAGAATATTGCATAATTGCTTATACACGCTAGCATCTGGTAAGCAAATTCCATTTTCCCAATTTGAAATAGAACGGTCTGTAACTCCTAGTTTATCAGCCAATTTAAGCTGGGTTAGTTTTTTTAGTTTCCTTCGTTCAGCAATAAACTTTCCTATCTTTTCTTGATTCATGCTCTTACTCCTTCCGTATTTCAATCTTACAACAAGGAAATCATGAATACCACGAAATGTATCTTGAGTTTCACAACTTCTGATCTATTTTTTAGTTTCACTTTCACAACTTCATTCTATCCTTCTACATTATTTCATCCACTCCAAAATCTCATCTATCATATCCTCGTCCACTGAAAACGGATATTCCTCATCTACATATTCAGCCTTATATTCTAATGAGTTCTCTTCGACACCATACCATAACGTACCATCTTCCACACAATAAACTAAATGCAATACATCTTCTATATACCAATCCCTATTATTATAGAATCTAAATGATTGTGGCTCTTCAAAAACAATCTCTATGTAGGTTACATCATTTTCTTGTTCAAGTATTTCCTCTATGGTAGTTATATCATTTTGATATTCATATCCTCTTGATTGGTTATCTATATTCATTCCCATTCCAATGTACCACATCTCCCAATCAATTGATAAATCCTGCAATGCATCAAACTCCTTACCATTATTATATACTGTGTATTCACATATTGAAGATATTGCTTCATCATTATTTATTCCATTATAATACTCATCTAGTTCTTTCTGTTCCTTATCTCCATTTGCAACAAATGAAAGTAAGAATAAGGATACTCCAGTAATTACACATATACATATTAGATGTAATATTCCTTTTTTTCTTAACTCTTTAGAACCAATCTCTTTAAATGCTTGATATATCAAAAATCCTATTAAAAATCCACAAGTGTTAGCAATTAAATCATCTACCTCACACAATCTTCCACTAAATACCTGTAGTACTTCTATACATAATGTGCTACAAAAACCTATAAGCAATGCCCTCTTCCAATTTAATTTACTTGATGGAAATGCAAGTGGCACTAAGAAACCATAAGGAATAAAAAGCATTACATTTAATATTATCATCTTTATAGATGCCTCTACAAAAGGTATCTTAAACATATATCCTAATGACGCTACTGATATATCAAGATATAAACTCATTCCTATTATTCCAGTAATTTTCAAAATAGCGCATACATATATCATTAACATAACTTCAAAAAACATCTTCGCCTTTGGCAATGAATGAACCTCTTTAAAATTTCTCTTTTTAGTTATCATTAATATTACTGAATAAATAGTATATATAATGACCGCCATAACAATACTTCTTATAAAATACCAAAATCCTGATACCATATATTGATACATAATCTAATATCCTCTTTTCTAACACTATAAGTACATTTTCAACTGCTCTAACTGTTCAATTTTAAATGTATTAACTTGCTCTTCTCTCTCTATTTCTTTATCCGAGCATAGCCAACATGAATCAATACCAGATTTATAAGCTCCAACTATATCGGCTAAATAACTATCTCCTATCATCAAAACTTGCTCTGCTTGGAATCCAGATCTTCTCATACATTCTCTAAAGAACATTTCATTAGGTTTCTCATATCCAATATCATCTGAAACATATATATCATCAAAATATTGTATTAAGCCTGCTAATTTCAATCTATTTATCTGCATTTTAAGTATTCCATTAGAAGCAGCAAATATTTTGTATTTCTTCTCTATAGCATATTTCAAAACGTCCTCAGCCCCATTCACTATATCCACTGCTACACTTAATCCCTCTTTAAGCAATATATTAAACTCGTCCCATTTATCTGAGCAACCTAGCATATTGGTTATTTTCTTAGCACGAATCTCTATAACCTCTTCAATAGTATATTTCCCTGTTTTCTGTGACGTCCAGAGTTCTTCATCAATTTCTATGTAATAAGCAAGCAACTTCTCTGAGTAAGGCATCCCCATTTTTCTACAAGCATATTTTAATGTGCTTTCTCTACATTTAGAGTAATCTAAAATTGTATCGTCTATATCAAAAAACAATGCTTTATACATAAATCTCCTACCATTCCTACTACGACAACTAAATATCTTAATCAACCATATTATATTTTACTATTTCCCTTATCAATTCTTTGGGAATATCATCTTCAAATTTTAAATGTACAGAACTTTTTGTACTAGTATATTGCGTAAGTTTATCTTTAAAGAAATCTAATGTATCGGTTCCAATATGTAGTGTAATAAAATTCTTATGAACTGAAAAATGAATAATGTTACTTTTACCTATGGTATAAGTTGGCATTCCCCATGCGATTCTAGAAACTGCTTCTGGAATTGTATCTTCTATTACAGCTTTGATTTGAAACAGCTTATCTTGAATACTATCAGGATATTGTAATATGTATTCTTTTATCAAATCTTCCATATTCATTTCCTCCATTTTTCTAATTGATACCATAAGACTTATCTCACCTTTTACTTACTATTTTCATACAAAATTTCTATATCACCATCTACAAAGCCTACTCCAATACCCACATATGATTTTAATTTATCAGCATATTTGCCATTTTCTAAATACTCGCTAATTTCATTTGACATATCCATAAGTATTGCTTCCCAACTTGCTTCTTGTATCCATTCTAACGGATTTTCTCTTGTAACAAAAACTTCATCACATGCCCAATCTGAATCATCAACATCGAAGCTACTGGCACCAACAAATTCCATTGACCATTTATTATTTTCGTCTTCATATAGATTAAAATTAATGGCAACAACTTCTGACGGAAGTGGTTTATCTAATATACTATTAATCCATTTTGTAAAATCCATAGATACAATATCTTTATCTAAGTTAACTGAACTTTCTTTTGATGAATCATTTTTACCAACTATATTCTTTATAAAATTCTTCATGTATACTCTTCTCCCCTATTCAACTTGACTTTTAGTGAGTAATTCTTATTAATTAATTAACTGAAAAATGTTTTGGATTTAGATATTCTATAAGTCCTAATTTATCGTTTACATGTGATTTTATAATAGTCATGGTGCTCTCTGTATTTGTCAATAAACTCCCATCCACTACTATTTAATGCCTTTCGGCGCTCTGTTGCACCTGAAACAGCCTTCGTTACAATATACTCATTGCCAAAAAACTCATAAAAGTTGTCCTTTGCAAACTCAAATATTTCAGACAGATAAGATGACTTTTCAAAAGCACTGGATATATCTACACGAAGTACTCCTGTTTCTCCAACAAATCCCTCAATTGTACCCACTGCCTTATCTGTTGTATTGTCTACTATTGAAAACCTGATAAAATATTGCTTTTCATAAAAATCCAGCCAGTACCCTATTGTTTCTAACATTTTTTCCCTTGACTCGACATAAAATCCAAAATCACAGTTGTCATCATTCATAAGCTGAACAGCACTTTCGTCATTATAGCACTGAAAAAGCGATTCACTGTCCGCTCTTCTGATAAGTCTAATAGTGAAACTTTTTGTTTCTATTGTTGGACACTCTAAATATGCGTTCAAAATTGTATCCTCCTTAAATTTTGTGCTGGTTATCAATTAATCACAATCTACTTCTAAACGATACCTTTCACAATGTAAACATTTAAAAAGATATCCAGCTGTGCTTCCACCCTTTACAATATATTCTCTAACACCGTCCATTTTTTCATCTCTTAAATCATAATCTGCAAACACTTCATCTGCTATTTCCATTTCTTCAAGTTCTTTGGTTCCCACATCTCCAATAAATGCACAGTAATCATTACAACAAGTAAGCCAATTTTCTCCTTGCCAGCTAATATAACCTGGTGTTCTTTTAAATAACTCCTCTGTCTTTTCTTCATCTAGCATTTTTTCGGCAGATTGAATAAATTCACCATCAAATTTTTCTGCAGCTTCTCCATTTGAAATACACTCTAAACAAATACATTCAACATCTTCCTCAGCATACATTGTCTCACAATACTCTGTTACTTCTTTCCCACAACATTCACATATACCTTCACACTTTGTTACAATATCATTGTCATAAACATTTGGATGATACTTAAATACTATTTTCTTTGACATATTCTCTCTCCTTTACAAATCCTAATTTATATTTCATAATCCTCTGAATTGAAATTACTATAATATCTTACTTATTTATATTTGTTCCACTTCTAACATTTTCTTTAAATATCCTTCATTTAATAAATGAATTGTTTCAAATTTTCCGTTATAGAAAACTGCCCAGTTATTAAATATACATGGAACAGATTTTGCTTTCTCTAAACTATCAACTGCTATTAATTGTAGGGGTATATCTTGATTGCTACAATAGTTTTTAATCTGCTCAATGCAATTTGGAATGTAAGGGCATTGCATACCATAATAAATTGTAAGTTCATCATTTGATATGCTTTGCTTTTTTGCATTTTCTGAAAAATATGGCTTGCTCCCATCAAAAGATAATGCCAATAATTCATATTCTCCAACTGTATCAATAACTGTAAATTCGTATTTCAGAAAAAACTTCTTCTCAGATAGAAAAGGCTTCTTCTTTTTTGAACTTAGAATACATATTCCTGATTTGCCTTGTTTTTTTGCATCACTTATACAATATTCAAGAAGTGATTTTGCATATCCCTTACCTTTAAAAGAACCTGATACCCATAGACAATATATGTACATATAATTATCCCCATTAACAGGAACCCACGCTGTTTCTAATGGTGCATATTCAATGAATACTTTTCCTTTTTCATTAAGTTTACGGAAAACATGTCCTTCACTAATTCTAGCTTTTAACCATTCTTTTTTTGAATCAACTCCACATTGATGCTTTTTATCGGAAATTGCACAACATAGATGTTCATCTTCAATATTTTCAAGAGATAAATTTATAAATTCTTCTTTCATACCTTGTACCCTCCTTTACCTGTTTTTATAATTTGTAATTAAAATCCCATTCATCCTTTTCGATTGATTATCATGCAGACTTTGCTAACGAAATGAGAAAGATATCGGTTCTAAATCTTTAGCAAAGACATTTTTTCGTGGTTTCACAGTGACTTTTTTGCTACTCAATTGAATTTCTCCAATGGAAGAAAGGTCTACTGTATGTGGTAGCGATTCTCTTAAAAGCTCTTTACCTTGCAAATCACAAACACTAATAATCGGCTGGTATCTTGCTGTTTCTAAGAATTGAAGGTAAATTACTGCGGTTGTTTTGGCGGCTTTTTTCTCTTTGAAACGCATAAGCATTTGGTCGCCATTAGTTACAGCTTCATCAACAGCAGATTCAATTACTTGCTTAACATGCTCATCTGGAGCAAAACACTGGATAAGTGTTAGCTCTATCAGCTCTAATATTTCTGGAACAGTATCCCCATGCCCAAGCTGTACAAATACTTCCTGTTTTATCCCTATATCATAGTATCGATACCACGGATGATACCTATCTATCGTCCTTTTGGATAATATAATAGTTTTGTCAGGTAAACAATTAGTAAAATTTAAATATAAATGGTCAAATTCTCCCAAAGAAAAAGAGTATTCTCTCAGTTTCATTACTATCCTATGAACGGTCAAATTAAGCGAACGATTATCAAAACCACTAGGGCGTGAATTGCCATCAATATTATCAATATCACTTTTGTATAACCTTATGTCTTTAATTATTTTCATCTTTTCCCTTTCCTTTTACCATTTAAGTTATCCATATATAAAATCTAATTTAATTATTAATTAGTTTTCTAAATAACATACCATTATATAATCTTCTTCATTTTCCTTAACAATTTTAAAGCCAACATTTAAGTACATTTTATATGCATAATTTTCCTTCTGAACAGACAAAGATGCTTTTTCATATCCTTTTATTTTTAATATTGTTAACATTTCTCGCATCAACATTGTACCAATTCCTAGACCACGGTAATCCCTATATAGAGATATAGCGAATGATGGTGTCTTATCATCAATATGCCCATAATCATTCATAATGCGAACCCACACAGCTCCCACTACTTTTCCATCAATCTCAGCTACAAGACAATTATCATCTGCTTCTTTCCCAAAATTAGATACATAAACTTGAAATTCTGGTTGATTTATTATATTTTTAGGCGGTGCTTGTACCCCTTCTGGCATATAAATAGCTTCATATAAAAAATTATCCAGCAAGCTAATCTCATCTTCTCTAATTTCTCTAATTATATAATCCATTCAATACCTCCAAGTACTACTTTAGAAATTAGATATTTATCATTCTTCTGCTTCATTATACATATCTATCTCTGTTTGTTTTCCAATTTCCTCAACACTTATCAAAATGTTATCAAATATATCAATTGTAATAGCTCTATCATTATTATATATTTCTATATCAGCACCCTTTTTAATAAGTTCATCTATTAGATTTCTAAATAACTTATTCTTATCAATACCATTCATATCATCGCAAATATCATAACCAAACAAATTATGTTTAATTACATAGTCATGATTCTCTATTCTTTTCTTAATTTCACCTATTGATAGTGATTTATCAAATTTTCTAATTAGCGATATATATTTTACTAAATTATCATCCTTTTCAATTTTTAATTTAACTATGCTCATCTATATCACTCCCTTATTCTACTGCTCTCGCTCATTATAACATATTATATTAAATGCTTGTGAACCTGTTTAGAACTCCGCCTAAATAATTTTATTTGCATTAGCATAGCTTACAATATATTGAATAGAACTTTGTGTACACGTTTTAATAATATCACCAAAACTCTGTATATCCATTTTCTTACTATCCTTTAACCATTTTGTAATCAATCCTTGTTGTCCGCTTGCAATAAATTCAATTACATAAGATATATCATCCGGTAAATTATAGTAATCAAGGCCAAGCTTATTTATAACTATCTTCTTTGCAATTTCTTTTATTTGATTCATCATTTTTATATTAGGCTTTTTTATTAAAAATAGACTTATTAAATTTTCATATTGATAATAAAAATCTTCTAATAGTTTTATATTCTCAGTAATATTTCCTTCTATAAAGGCTACTATAATTTCCGATAATTCACTTTCTATAATTTCTGTCATTCTATTTTCCATTTGTGCGTATATTTCATATATATCATTGTAATAATAGTAAAAGGTTCCTCTATAAACCTCTGCTCTCTCAGTTATCTCTTTAATTGTAATTCTATCTATATTCTTTTCTTCATAAAGCTTTAAAAAGGCTTCATCTATTTTTATTTTCGCTGATTCTCCTGTTTTGTTCATATATTTATTCCTCATTCCAACATTTTTATATAAATTGTCTATATACTTTTTTACTAATATATCTATAATTATTTTATACCAACATAATGTTGGAATCAAGATGATCAAGTACATATTACAATTAAATATAATCATCTATATAAGGAGGCACATAATGGTAGATTCAATTTATGGAATTCAAGTATCTAATATTAATAAATGTTATGGTAAAAGACAAATATTATTTGATGTTTCTCTAGAAATTCCTGAAGGAAAAATATATGGTTTACTTGGTCCATCAGGATGCGGAAAAACAACACTCGTTAAAATCATTTCAGGAATATTAAAACCAGACAACGGCAATGTTTTAATTAAAAATCAAAAAATGCCATCTCTAAAAGTTATGAGTCAAATAGGTTATATGGCTCAATCAGCAGCACTCTATCCTACCCTAACTGGATATGAAAATCTAAAATTCTTTGGAAGCCTTTATGGTTTAAAAGGAAAAGAATTAATTGATAGAATTACACACATTTCAAATCTAGTAAATTTAAATAGCGATATACAAAGAAAGGTTTCAAATTATTCTGGTGGAATGAAACAACGGTTATCTCTCGGAATAGCACTACTACCAAATCCTAACGTACTCATTCTTGATGAACCTACAGTTGGTATCGACCCTGTTCTAAGGAAAGATATTTGGTCTGAACTATATTCTCTATCAGATCAAGGAGTAACAATCCTTATTACAACACATGTTATGGATGAGGCAGAAAAGTGCCATCACCTAGCTATGATGAGAAATGGTCATATATTGGCTACTGGAACTGCCGCTTCTCTTCAAGAAGAAGCAGGTTCCAAGACTTTTGAAGAAGCATTTATATATTTTAGCAACTCCAATGAATTAACAGAAGGAGGTATAGAAAATGAATAGAATTAAAACTTTAGCATTTCGTATAATCACCCAGTTACGACATGATAAACGAACAATGGCTCTTATTCTTTTTGCTCCTCTAATTGTTTTAACTTTAGTATATTCCATATTAGGAGATAATGATAAAACCTATAAAATTGGTATTATTTCTGCCCCTAATACTTTCATAACACAATTAGAAGATTTTGAAGATGTTAATATAGAAATAGTTGATATGTCTGACACCCCTATAGATAATGCTTTAACATCTATAAAAAATGAATCTATTGTTGCAGCAGTAAAGGTTTCAGATAATCTTGATAACATAGATATATATTTGGATGGAACAAATGCCAATACAGCCAATCAAATAATAGCAGTGATTAAAAATTCCTATAATCTAGCAATGCGTGAAAACTTACCTATATCTTTTCCAGAAACTGATTTTGAAACACATTATGTTTATGGTTCTGAGGATAACAGTTCTTTTGATAATTTTGGCGCTCCAATGGTTGGAATTATTATTTTCTTTTTTGTTTTTCTTATTGCTGGAATTAACTTTCTCGGTGAACGTAATTCCGGAACACTAGAAAAAATGTTATCTACTCCGATTAAGCGAAGTGAAATCATTATTGGTTATCTTTTGGGATTTAGTGTGCTTGCATTAATACAAACCATTATTTTGACCTTATTTGTAGTATTTGTATTACATGTAACTGTTGTGGGAAGTATTTGGTATGTATTTTTAATTAATTTGCTTACTGCCATTATGGCATTAACATTAGGTATGTTTATTTCTTGTTTGGCATCTAGTGAATTTCAAATTATTCAATTTATTCCTATTGTTATTATTCCTCAGATTTTCTTATGTGGTCTGTTTGATTTAACAGACGGCTGGGAAGCTGTAGGAAAGTTAATGCCTTTAAGTTACTCTGTAGATGCATTACAAGAAGTTATGCTACGCGGAAATGGATTTAATAGCATTTGGTTTGATTTACTTATAACCATAGGCTTTTCTACAATATTTATTACCTTCAATATTTTATATTTAAAGAAACAAAGAAGGATATAATCTTACATTCAAAAAGGATATTATTATGCCAAGCATAATAATATCCTTTAATTTATATTCTTATATTAGTTAAAATACTCTACACCAGATTCAAAAATTAATTGATTTTGATTACATGGTATATTAACTGCAACTGACTCTCCAATACGCTCTGAGTGAGCCATCTTTCCTAATACTCTACCATCAGGACTTGTAATACCTTCGATAGCATAATAAGAACCATTTATGTTATAATCTTCATCCATTGTTGGATTACCGTTAATATCAACATATTGTGTTGCTACTTGACCATTCTCAAATAATTGCTTAATCCACTCTTCATTAGCAACGAATCTACCTTCA
>JAVBSS010000054.1:0-16481 GCA_031556525.1 Lachnospiraceae bacterium | reverse complement strand
TTTACCAGATTGGCTATTAATTCTAATAACATCAGCATCGTATTGACGACCAACATCTTCAGGGTCAATAGGTAAGTATGGAGTAGTCCAGTATGGTGAGTTGTTTTCTTGTCTCCATTTGCCACCCTTTGCAATAGCATCTTGGTGAGAACCAGAGAATGCAGCAAATACTAATTGACCAGCATATGGTGAACGCTCATATATTTTCATGCCAGAAACACGTTCGTATAAGTCAGTAATTTCAGGCATATTTGAGAAATCTAAGTAAGGATTAACGCCATGAGTATACATATTCATAGCTAATGTAATAATATCAACATTACCAGTACGTTCTCCGTTGCCAAATAATGTTCCTTCAATTCTATCGGCACCTGCTAATAAACCTAATTCAGCATCAGCAACACCACAGCCTCTATCATTGTGAGGATGTAAAGATATAACTACATTTTCTCTACAATTCATATTCTTAGACATGTATTCGATTTGACTAGCATATACGTGAGGTAAAGACATCTCAACAGTAGCAGGTAAGTTAATAATTACCTTATTATCAGAAGTTGGCTCCCATACATCTATAACTGCGTTACATACTTCTAAAGCGTAATCTATTTCGGTGCCAGTAAAACTCTCAGGAGAGTATTCAAATCTGCAATTAACATCTGTCTTAGTTGCTAATTCTTTTAATAACTTTGCCCCATCAACAGCAATTTTTAAAATATCTTCTTTTGATTTCTTGAATACTTGTTGTCTTTGAGCAAATGAAGTTGAATTGTATAAATGAACAACTGCATTTTTACATCCTTTTAAAGATTCAAATGTTTTCTCAATTATATGTGCTCTTGCTTGAGTAAGAACTTGAATAGTAACATCATCTGGAATTAAATCTTGTTCGATAAGCGTTCTTACAAATGTGTATTCTGTATCAGAAGCAGCAGGGAAGCCTACTTCTATTTCTTTGAACCCAATATTAACTAACATTTTGAAGAATTCAACTTTGTCTTCTAAGTTCATTGGTACAATAAGTGCTTGATTTCCGTCACGTAAATCTACGCTACACCACATAGGTGCTTTATCAATATATTCTTTGTTAACCCAATCAGTAGACTGAGTTGGTGGCATAAAATAGCCTCTTTGATACTTTGTGTAATCCATCATAATAATTACCTCCTAATAAATAAAATGTTTTTAGTTAGGACGTCTGTATACGAAATTTCCAAGGTATTGTGTAAATAAAAAAAGCCCCACATCTCTTGTTATTAGAGACGCAAGGAAACTTACGCGGTACCACTCTAATTCATACTTAAAAAGTATGCTCTCGTTACAGATACGGACCATTGGTCTTATATCCTCCTAGTATAACGGTTAGGATCCGGCACCACCTACTATTAGTTCAGCGGGCTACTGGTAAAAGTGAGTTCAGATTCTTCTAGCAACTGTCTCGCACCAACCGACAGCTCTCTGGATACCTTATTAATCTTACTAGTCTTTCGTCATTGTATTTATATGGATAATCTAACATAATTAATTATATGTGTCAACAATAAAATGTTGCAACCTTTTGAAGGGGAGAAGGGTTTATTATACATGGAAACAAATAAATAGTGAAAAAATTATAAAATATGCTATAATTAGCTAGAAAAAGGCAAACAGAGGTTAAGGTATATGGGTATATTTAATAAGAAAAAATTAGACGAGAAGACTATAGCTTATAGCAAGACAAAAGAAAAAGTTATGGAGCTTCATAAAAATGCTACATTTTTAATGTATATAGATGATGCATATATTAAGCAACCTCATGGACAGATAATAGAAGGAATAGTTGCTATAGGTAAGGCGCAAGTAGATAAAGAATTCTTAGTTTACTCGTGCGAAGGAGAATATGTAACTGCTATAGCGATAAAAGAAGCTTATGTAAAGAATGATATAGTTAATATGATAGAGGGTGGAGACAAACGAGTTAGTATATATTTAGAAGAAGAGAATGATAAACTTATTGCAGGACAACTAATGGTTATAATATAGTAGGTGAATTTAAACATAATGGAGGCAGTATGGCACAGATAAATAATGATTGGAATGTTTATTTACAAGAAGAGTATAAGAAGACGTATTACAAAGAACTATATAAGAAAGTATTAGAAGAATATAACAGTGATAAAACAATATTTCCACCAGCAGAGGATATATTTAATGCATTTCATCTAACACCACTTAGCGATGTTAAATGTGTTATATTAGGACAAGATCCTTATCATAATGTTGGACAAGCCCATGGGCTTTGTTTTAGTGTAAAACCAGATGTTGATATACCACCATCATTAGTAAATATATATAAGGAATTACAAGATGACTTAGGATGCACAATTCCTAATCATGGTTATTTGACAAAATGGGCGAATCAAGGGGTTCTTATGCTTAATACAGTATTAACAGTAAGAGCCCATGAAGCTAATTCTCATAGGGGGATTGGTTGGGAAGAATTTACTGATGCAGCAATTAAAATATTGAATGAACAAGATAGACCAATAGTATATATATTATGGGGAGCACCAGCAGGAAAGAAAGCAACTATGCTTAATAATCCGAAGCATCTAATATTAAAAGCCCCACATCCGAGTCCGTTATCATCATATAGAGGTTTCTTTGGTAGTAAGCCATTTTCAAAGACTAATGAGTTTCTTGAGACAAATGGAATAGAGCCAATTGACTGGCAAATAGATTAAAGAGGTAGTAGTAATGGAATTATACATAGTTAGACATGGTGAGACGTATTGGAATGAGCAAAAACGTTTACAAGGAAGTGCAGATATAGAGTTAAATAGTTATGGTAGAGAACTCGCAGGTAAGACAGGGGAAGCATTAGAAAATGTAGAGTTTGATGGCATATATTCGAGTCCACTGATTAGAGCGTATGAAACGGCGTGCCTTATAAGAGGACATAGAAATATTCCTATAATAAGGGATGAGAGGATAAAAGAGTTGAGCTTTGGCATTTTCGAAGGTGAAAATTTTAGTGAACTTTTAAAGGATACTAGTAATAGCTTTCATCATTTTTTCAAAAATCCCGAATTGTATGGAGCTCCAGATGAAGGGGAAACTTTAGAGGATTTATGTTTGCGTGCTGAAGATTTTATGGTGAATGTTATTGAACCTATGGCAGATGAGAATGAGAGAATTATGATAGTTGCACATGGGGCAATGAATAAAGCGATAATGACATATGTTAAAAAACATGGAATAGAAGAGTTTTGGTCAGGTGGATTACAACAAAATTGCAATATAATAGTAGTTGATTACAAAGAAGGAAAATATAATGTCTTAGAGGAGACTAAAATATTATATTAACTTATATATTTATAAACATTTATGAGGAGAAGAGAATATGAATGAAGAAAATAATGTATTAGAAGGGCAGAATGAAGATACTTTGGTTAATGAAAATCAAGAATCGCAACCTGTAGAACAATCGATTGAGACACCAGTTGAACAATCGGTAGAACAAGCTACGGAGCCAACAGTAGAACCACAACCAGTGACAAACACGGCACCACAGATGGAACAATCGGTAGAACCACAACCAGTGGCAAACACAGCACCACAGATGCAGCAACCAGTTGAACCAGCGCCTATGCCATACACAGCACCAGTTCAACAAAGAATAGAGCCTAAGAAGAGTAAGTTGGGACTTGTATTAGGAATTATATTTGGGGTATTAGCATTATTCATAGTACTTATAGCAATAGTTGTAATAATTGCAATCAACTCTAACCCTAAGAATAAGATATCGAAAGGATTTGAGAAATCAATAGAAGAATTGAGCAAGAATCCTATAAGTAATGAATTAGGATTAGCAGATCTAACAGCATTATCAGCATCAGGTAACACTAAGACTTCAATTTCTGTTGAAGATACATTTGACTTAAGCGTGGATTATTATAGAAATGTTGATGATAATAATATATTAATTAATGTTGATTATGATTTGAATAGTATTGAATTTTATGGAGATAACGATTATATAATGGGTACTTATTCAGGTATGGATGAGGTTTTATATATAGATTATCGAGATGATTTATACGGACAAATTAAAAAATCTGGTATATACGATTTATTGTTTGCAGATGTAGATAATGATGAATTAAGACTTTTGTGTGATGAAGTAGTAACTAGTATGGATAGTGCTATAAATCCGTTAGCAATCAGTGATAGTAATACAAAATATAATAGAGAACTTGCTAAGGCATGGAGTGATTTGTACAAAAGAGTAAAAGTTACATCAGTAGGAAAACAAGATTTTGAGATAGATGGAAAAACAGAGAATTCTATGGTGTATGAGGTAACTGTTTTAGATGATGATATAGATGAGTATATAACTAAAGTAATAGCTATAATGTATGAGCATGAACCAGAATCATTAGAGACATTAGCGCTTGCTATGAATTATGACTTAGATTCAGAATATGATTATTTTGTTGATGATATAATGTATAGCATAGATGATGTATCATTTAAGACAGCTCTTGATCAGAAGGGAAGAATAATATATTTAGCCTATGAGGGTACTATAGATTATGACGATGTTGAATTTGAGATAACATTTAATGGTGGCGAATATTTATATTCTAACTTTACAGGATACTTCTATGTAGATGGATATGACGAAGTGAGATGTGAATTTACTGTTACAGACAACAGTGAAGGAAGTAACCATGTATCAGTTATTGAGATTAGTGTGGAAGATGATTATGACGAATACGAGATAGCTCTTGAGAGTTCTATAGATACGTCTAATGGAAAAATAAAATTCAAGGTTTTAGTAGATGATGAAGAATATGTAGTGTCTGGTAAGTATGAATCTGAAAAAGGAAAGCGCCTATACCTCGCATTAGATGATATCGAGTACAATGATGGATATGATCTTGAAGAAATGGATACAACTATTACTTTTGAAATTGTAGAATACAATAATAGTATAGAGAAGCCAGTAGGTGATCAAGTTGATTTATTGTCAATGAGTGAAGATGAGTTTTATGATATGATGTATAAAATACTCTTGGGCGATAATTATAACGATTATGATTACGATTGGGATGAATAGTATTTAAAACAGAAAACCTATGTGAGAATTGAGAGATTCTTACGTAGGTTTTTTTGAATTTAAGGATAGTTTAAAAGCATAAACTGTGATAAAATATTAACAAAATATTACGTGAAGAGGTGCATGAAACCTATGATAAAGATTAATTCAGTGAATAAGATGTTTGGTGAGAATTTTACAGCAGTTGATAATTTGGAATTTGAAGTGAAAAAAGGAGAAATAGTAGGATTTGTAGGACAGAACGGAGCAGGAAAAACTACCACTATAAAGATGATGACGGGGATTCTCAATCCTACATCGGGGAATATATTAGTTAATGAATTTGATATAGAGAAAGATCCAATAAATGCGAAGAAGTCAATAGGATACATTGCGGATAATCCGGATATGTTTTTATACCTAACGGGGCTTGAATATATTAATTTCTTAGCAGATATATATGATATAAGTAAGGAAGATAGAGTAAGTAGAATAGAAGAATTGGCAAATAGGTTTGAAGTAGCTGACGTTATTGATACACCAATGAGTGACTATTCTCATGGTATGCGTCAAAAAATGATGGTAATAGCAGCTCTAGTTCACAATCCACCAGTATGGATACTTGATGAGCCGATGACAGGATTAGACCCTAAAGCGGCATTTGAATTAAAGAAAATGATGAGGGAACACGCAGATAGCGGTAAGTGCGTATTTTTCTCTACTCATGTTTTAGAAGTAGTTGAAAAATTATGTGATAGGATAGTAATAATAAGAAAAGGAAAGTTAGTATTTTGCGGAACAATAGAAGAATTAACATTGGTATATCCAGATAAAACATTGGAAGATATATTCTTGGATATTAATGAAAGCAAGGGTGAGTAGCATGAAGAATTTCGTATTGTTATACAAGATGCTATTAAAGAATCAAGAGATGGTAATGCCTAAGGAAGCTAGGGATAACAAATTATATACGGTATTTGGTGGCATAGCTGTGTTTTTAATAATGATACCATGCTGTGTGTTAGTAGGTTTTATATCATACATAATGACAACGGCACTATTAGAATCTAGTGGAGGGAATCAAGGAATACTATTTATACTTCACCTTATGTCAGCTTGTTCGTTAGTGTTAGGTATAAATGTAATGATAGGTACATTTTACTTTTCACCAGATATAGACTATTTATTGCCATTACCACTTAAGATAGAGGAGATTATAGGTGCCAAATTTTTTACAGCCTATATAGCTGAAAGTGTAATGGAATTTATGATAATTTTTAGTGCATTACTTGGATATTTAATTGCGACAGGATTTGGTATAGTTAAAGTATTAGCTTCAATAATAGGAATAATAACACTGCCAATAATTCCATTAGTATATTGTGGAATGGTGGGATTACTTATTATGTATCTAACAAGAGGAATTAAGGATAGAAAGGCGCTTAATAGGATAGTTGGCCTAGTAATCATACTTTTGATGGCGAGTATAGCTTGGTCATTCGTAGGTATGGGTGGCATTAGTGTAGATAGCTATGTAGAGAATCTTGTGAACGATAACAATTTATTTATAAGCATAATGAATGTATTATTTATTCATGGTAAGATCTTGGTTCTATCGATATCTGATAATAACATTTTATATTTGATTGGTTACATAGTTATTAATTTAGTTGCGATAATAGCATTTTTAGTAGCAGCTAAGTATTTATATTTGCCAGGATTATACAAACTAAAATCAACATCATCAAGTAAAAGCAGAGATAACAAGGTAGACTTAGAGCATAAAGTTAAGGTTAGGAAAATAGGGTGGTCATATTTTAGAAAAGAGATCACTATTTTGTGTAGAACAAATGCTTATTTTATGAATTGTATAATTGTTAATTTGCTCTGGCCTATTGCAA
Source organism: Lachnospiraceae bacterium (assembly GCA_031556525.1). Lineage (GTDB taxonomy): Bacteria > Bacillota > Clostridia > Lachnospirales > Lachnospiraceae > JAVBSN01. The sequence goes on along the minus strand of JAVBSS010000054.1, from coordinate 9,500 downwards.
TAGCAGTAATACTTATTTTGCAAAGAAATAGTGATACACTAAATAATTTTATAAAATTGTACCATGAAGGAAGAGAAGTTTCGGATTTGATTTTGTTGATTGGAGTGGTATTGGTTTCGGTGTTGGTTACAGCGGCTAATAGCTTAGGGTCAAGTGCATTTACTAGAGAAGGAGCTCATTTTGAATTTGTAAAATACATACCCATCGACTATAAGATACAAATAAACGTAAAGGCTATAATAAGTATATTGTTTAGTTATGGAAGTATGGTTTTAAATATTTTGATAGTATCCTATTTTATAAAAATAAATTTTATTGTTGTTATATACTTTATGGTTATAAGTTTGTTTGGAGTAATACTAATTACTTACTTGGGTATATTGTTGGATACAATACATCCAAAATTAATATGGGATGACGAGTTGAATGCTTTGAGGGGTAACTTAAATGTATTCTTCAATATGTCTTTTGCAATGTTACTTGGATTAGTATTTGGTATACTTGGTGTAATAATGTATTTTATTGATGTCTTGAGAAGCTTGGAAATATATATAATATTTTTCGTTGTGCTGGGATGTGCGGCTAGTGTAATGTATAGAATATGTACAGTTAATGGAAAACGAAATATAAAAAAATTACTAGATTAATACTGTTGAAAATATTTTTGTAAAATGTTAAAATTAATAAATATAATAAATTGTGGAAATATGGTTTGAAGTGGAGGGTACTATGTTATTTATAACGTCGGATAAACTAAAACAAGGAATGAGATTAGCTAAGCCAATATATAATAGAAATGGTGTTTTATTATATGAGCGTAATACTAAGCTTACATCTCAAGGCATAGAAAGTGTTAAGAATTTTGGTTTGATAGGATTATATATATTAGAACCAGCAGAACCAGTACCGCCTATGTCAAAGGGTGATATAGAATTTGAGAGATTTCAGACCATAGCAGTATTTGGAGTGAAGGATGACATGAATTTTATATTGCATGGAAAGAGCCCTAGAAATCTGAGTAGTATGGTTAACAATATAATCAAAGTATATGGAAGAGCAACAGGAAGAATTAATTTCACCCAAAACTTAAGAAGTGCAGATGACTATATTTATAAACATGCTGTTAATATGGGTATACTAACAGCGTTGATTGCAAATAGAGCAGGAATGAGTTTGGTTGAGCAGAGTGATATTATTTCTGCAGCAATGTTGCATGATATAGGAAAAGTTAATTTGCCTAACCATTTAAAAGTTAAATATGGTGCATATTTAGAAGAAGATATTCCACAGGTAAAGAAATGTCAAGAAGATGGAATAAACATGCTAAAAGAAGATTTTAATTTATCTCAGGGTATGATAAAAATTGTTAGTCAAATATATAATGCTGAATTTAATGGAATGACGGATAAAGTTAGCAAAGCAGCTAATATAGTATTAATAGCAGATCAATTTGACACAATGACAGCGATGAAATTAGAACAAGAGCCTATGTCGGAATTAGCAGCAATCAAACATTTATTAGAAGATGATAAGCTTGATAAAGAGATAGTTTCTTATTTGGTAGATAGTTTAGATGTACTATATCCAGGTGTTTGCGTAGAATTAACAAACGGAGAAAAAGGTTTGGTAATTCGAGCTAATAACGAAGATGTGTTACGACCAGTAGTGTTGGGCTTTGAGAAGAATTGTATATATGATTTATCTAGTGCTAGTGTATATAAGAGTGTTCATATAGCCGATATTATGAAGACTATGGATAATAGAATAAAAGTGGATCAATCTAGGTTAGATGAATATATGAATAAATAATAGTAAGGCTTTCGTGAAATAATACTTCATGGAAGCCTTTTTCGTGTCCTTTAATACATTGCTTAAGAAAAAATTAATTATTGTTATAAATTAGTTGGTTGTAAATAAATATATCTGATGTTATTCTAGATATGATACAAATAACAAAAGTAAATTTTCGGGGGAATTAAAATAGATGGACGGTCGAACAAAGCGAAAAAGAAGAGAGAAACAGATTAAGATAAGAATAATAAGTGGTCTAACTATAATAGTATTAGGATTGATTGGATCGGGTTTATATTTAGTAATAAATAATAGAAATAAACTTGTTGCTGAGCAGGAAAAAGAACAATTAGAGCAAAGTAATCAATTAGAGCTTGATTTGGAAAAAGAAAGACAAGAATTGGTGTTAGAGGCAGATAAGGTAGCTTTAGGTTATGATTATGATAAGGCTATTGAAGTAATAAAAAGTAATGAAAGTTATGAAGGATATCAAGAATTTACTGATGCCATCACAAGATACGAGACAAGTAAAGCAAATTGTGAGGAATATGATATAAATGAAGTGTCGCATGTGTTTTTTCACTCGCTAATTGTTGATACGGAGAAAGCGTTTGCAAATAGCTATAGAGCAAAAGGCTATAATCAAGTTATGACAACAGCAGATGAATTCAGAAAGATATTAAATGAATTATATGCTAATGATTTTGTATTAGTAAATCTTCATCAAATGGCTGATTATGATATGGATGAGAATGGAAACGAGGTATTTGTAAAGCAGTCAATTATGCTTCCGGAAGGAAAAAAAGCAATTGTAATATCTCAAGATGATGTATGTTATTATAATTATATGACAGGTGATGGTTTTGCAAATAGAATAATTATAGATGAAAATGGGAAACCAACTTGTGAGATGGATAATGAAGATGGAACAACTTCGGTTGGTGAATATGATTTAGTACCTATATTGAATGCATTCATAGAAGAACATCCTGACTTTTCGTACAGAGGAGCTAAAGCTGTTTTGGCGGTAACAGGCTATGATGGTGTTTTTGGATATAGGACTGCACCAGGATTTATAGAAGAACATCCTGAATTGAATTTGAATTTAGATGAGGAAATATCAAAAGCTAAAGTTGTTGCTCAGGGGTTACGAGATGATGGATATGAATTGGCGAGCCATAGCTGGGGACACAAATATATGGGAACAATTGATTTTGAAACATTTAAGAGAGATACAGACAAGTGGGAAACAGAAGTTGAAACAGTTATAGGAGAGACAGATATATTAATTTTCCCGTTTGGAGAAGATATAGGAAGTGCAGGTAATTATGCTGCTGATAACGAAAGATATCAGTATTTGAATGGTGTTGGATTTAGATATTATTGCAATGTTGATGCGAGTAAACCATATTGGGTGCAAAAGGGAGATAATTATTTAAGACAGGGAAGAATTAACTTAGATGGATATAGGATGTACAAAGATTATAGTGATCCTGAGTGTGATAGACTATCATATTTCTTTGATGTAAAGAAAGTATTTGATGATAAAACTAGACCATTACCAGTTCCGGATATGTAATAAATAAAAGTTGGTATAAGATATGTTGTTATCTTATACCAACTTTTATTTGTTTCTAGATTGAATTACTAGACATGTGATTGTAGCAATATTCAATAATATCTTTTCTGGTAATAATGCCTATAAATTTATTGCAATCATCGACAACAGGAACGAAGTTCTGATTCATAGCCTTTGAAATTAGCTGTTCGATATCTGAAGTAGCTATAACGGGAACGTAATCAACCCGCCTAGGAACATCTAAGATAGAAACTTCTTCGGAAATCTGTATATTCATATTTTTCTTGTTCTTTGTGTACCAAAGGATGTCGCCTTCTGTGATTGTGCCAAAATATTCGCCTTTATCATTTAGTATAGGTATAGCAGAATACTTATGATATTCCATTTTTTCAAGGACTTGTCTTAGAGTGAAATGATCTTCTATAAAAGCAACTTCACTTTTTGGTCTTAAAAAAAATAATATGTTCATGTATGTACCTCTTAATTAATAAATGTTGTGTAATAATAGTATACTTTATATAATATCTAATTACAATGAAGAAAGTGTGGTAGCTTTATTAAAAATTTATTAAGAAAAGTAGGTGTTGTTTATTTTTGCGTATTTTGTTAGAATAAAGACGAAGTATGTTTAGGAGGAATAGATATGCCTACAGATGGAAATGTGTTTAATGAGAACGTAGATTATTTAGTTAAAGCAAGAGAAGAAGTTCTTGAATTGGATAGAGCGAAAGCAAAAACAGAAGATTTAAAAAATTTGGACAAGAAGGTTTTACGACAAATTTCCCAAGAGGAAAAGTCTATAGCAGATGAGATTAGTAATACATTGAAGAAGAGAAAATCTGATATTGCTAGTACATATGATAAACAGATAGACTCGAATAGGAATAAAGTTAAGGATATAAAGCTAAAAAGAGAAAAAGTTAAAAGTAAGAAGGTTTCAGAGAGAGTTGATGCAGAGACTGCAGAGATAAAAGAAGAAATAAGACAACTTAACATAGAAATAAAGACATTATTCAAGAAACAGCATGTTCCAAAGTTTTGTAATTCTAAGTTATACTATTCTCTATTTATGACAAAAGGTTTCGGTGAAGTACTAACCTTGTTGTTTGCAATACTAATAGGATTTGTTGCTATGCCAGCGTTAGTGTATTTTATAGTAGATATAGCAGTATATGCTGAGAAAGAAATGAATAATGCAATAGCGATAATAATTGTTGCGGCAGTAATAATTATTATGTTTGTATTATATTTTATAATATTTAATCTTACTAAACTTAAACATAGAGATACCTTGATAGAAGGAAGACAGATAAGAGATAGAATAAAAGCAAATGATAAAAATATTAAAGCTGTAAGAAATGCAATTAGTAAAGACAAAGATGAGACTGGTTATAATTTGAGTAAGTATGATGATAAAGTAGAAGTTCTAGAAAAAGAAGCAGAAGATATATCGAAGAATAAGCAGGATGCACTTACTGTATTTGAAAATGATACAACAAGTGTAATAGTTGCAGAGATTAATAATCGTAGATTAGAAAAAGTTAATAAGCTTAAATCAGAGCATAAGAAAAAAGAGGTAACAATACAACAGCTAGAATCACAAATGTCAGAAATGCAGTTAGCTATTACAAATCAATATGAGGCATTTATTGGTAAGGACTTCTGTACTGCCGATAAGTTGGCTGATTTAATAGCACTTATGAATGATGGTACAGCATCAACAGTATCAGAAGCTATAGCTGCATATAAGGGTCAATAATCAATAGTATCAAGGCAATACTTAATGCCTTTGCTAATACATTTTGACAACTCCATTACGGTGTGTAACCTAGTGCTTTGGAGTAATATAGATCCAGGAAAACCAGATATATTTACAATACCTGTAATAGACAAATCGCCTATTGCAGGTAATTTTTTTTCTACACCTTTACCAGGTTCTATTGGCGAGGTGGATAGAGTGACATAACCTATATGTTTGGTTATACCTAATGAGGCATCAATTGCAATAATAAATGGATTCTCATAAGATATACTTATATCTTCAAGGGTAGAGGATAAATTTAGTGCATGAATAGGATCTGCAAGGGTTCCATATACAATTATATTATCTGTTTTTCGTAAGCTATTTCCAATCAGAGGACCGAGACAATCCCCTGTGGCCCGATCAGTACCTATACATAAAATAACTATAGGTTGTTCAGTGAGCCTAGATTCTAGAATCTTATTTTTGAGAGCTGTGCCGAAATCTTTATATGCATTTTCATCATTAACGTCAAAATACTCTAAGTATTGTCTTCTTTGTAAAAGTTCTTTCAAGATAATCACCGCCAAAATTTAATAATTAAAGTATGACCAAAAATAACGACTATATTCATATAATATTACAATTGAGATTAAAGGTTCAGATAAAACCGTAATTAAAATATATATGATTTATATTGATAGATAAAAAAGACGGTTAAAGTCATATGCTGGAGTAATTTTATAGAATGATACGAATTTGTAAGTAAATATTCGATTGAAATATATATACAACTGACAAAATATGAGTATTTAACTACTTGGCAAGTGCTATTATTTTCCTAAATACAATACATAGTGAGAGGAAGGTAGAATGTAGCATGATAGAGATTATCTATGATAAAAACAATTGTGAAAATGATAACGAGGGTTTGATAGGAATTACATTACCCAAGAATATTCGCCAAATTGGATCGCCGTTAGGGAATAGAAGAATTTACATAGAAGATTACGTTATAACATATCTTAATCAGTTAGCAAGACCAGGTAATACTTATTCTAGGGGGGCAATACTGTTAGGTGAGTACAAAAAAACTGAAAATGGGGAAGTTATATTTATTAGTGGAGCGTTAGAAGCCCAGAACTTTGAATTGGATTTAGATGAAACAGTTTTCACAAACGAAACATGGAGTGATATATATGATAATGTTAAAAAGAATTTTTGTGATTTAGAAGTTGTAGGATGGTTTTTATCCAGAATGGGGTTTGGGATAGGTGTTAATGAGAAAATATTAAAAACACACATAGATAATTTTCCGGGTAGAGATAAAGTATTGTATGTAATAGATTCGCTTGAAAATGAGGATGCAGTTTATTTATATGAAAAGGGCGAGTTAAGAGCACAGTCGGGTTATTACATATATTATATAAAAAATGAAGCTATGCAAAACTATATTGTAGAGCAAAATTCTTTGACAAGTAGTTTTGAGGAGAACAAAGAAAGTACAATTATACAAAGAGATGATAAATTAATTAAAAATTATAGAACCTTATTAAGTGAGAATAAACAAACGAACGATAAACCTTTATCTAGCATTGTATATGTAGCTAGTTGTTTTGTTGTATTGGCAGTGTTGGCATTGGGAATAACAGTGCTAAATAATTATGGAAGAATGAAAGCTATGGAAACTACAATAAATAAAATGAATCTTACATTAGAAGAGGCTGATAAGACAGATGTCTCAAAAGAAAATGTAGGAGAAGCTGAATTTGTAGAGACAATAGCAGACAATACAAGTTCAGATATTGATGATATAGTAGAAAATGATAATAAAACAAACGAAGTAGTGACAGAATCTGCAAGCACTGAAGAAGCATTACCAGTAATTAGCAATGGAAATCCTACTTATTATACAGTTAAAGAAGGGGATACATTAACATCTATAAGTAGAGAAATGTATAATTCTATAATCTATATTGACAATATATTAGAGATAAATGGAATGAATGAGAATGATCCAATATATCCAGGTCAAGAAATAATATTACCAACAATTAATTAATGGTAGTACCTTTTTATAAAATATTGTATAATAGATGTTGATGTTTATTAAAATATTTGCAAGAGGATGATAAGTTATATGGCTAAAGATAAAAACGTATTTGATATAAAACGTATTAAAGAATTGAAAAACAAGTTTAGTGAAGAAAAAGATGAATTTGATGAGTTTGAAGAACAATCAGAAGCGCCTAAATATAATTCTAAGAGAAAAAAAAGTTTGATAATCAGAAGCCTGATTTGTATTCTAATAATATTTGGTGTAGGGATAGGATTGTATTTTTTTAGTAGAACCTATGACAGTTATCAAGTGATTAGTTCTACTGAAATAACAGATTATACTCAGTTAGAGTATAAAGAATATATGGATAATTTAATAAAATATAGTAAAGACGGAATTACATATATAAATAAAAAAGGGAATATTGTATGGTCGGAAAGTTATGCAATGAAAAGACCTTTTGCTGCTGTTTCAGGAGAATATGTAGCCGTAGCAGATTTGAACGGAAAGACTATATGCATATTTAATTCAAAAGGAAAAGTTAGTAGTATAGAATTACCACAGACGATACGAGCTATAGATATAGGTAGTCAGGGTGTGTTTGTTGTTGTGCTTGAAGATGTATTGGAGAATTATATAAACCTATATGACAAAAATGGTGAGATTATATATGAAATGCAGAAAACTATAAATAATAGTGGATATCCATTGGCAATAAGCTTATCAGAAGATGGTAAGAAATTATTTACTAGTAATATATTGATTGAGGGTATAGAGATAAAAAATGGATTGGCTGCATATAATTTTGGTTCGGTTGGTCAAAATGAAAATTCGGAACGCTTAGTTGGCGGATATAAGTTTGATGATACAATTATAGCTAAAGTAGAGTTCCTAAACAATGATACAGTATGTGCATTTGGTGATAACAAATTTGTCATTTATTCGATGAAGGAAAAACCAAGTGAAAAGGCAGTGATTGAATTTGATAAAGAAATAAGAAGTGTATTTAATAGTAGTGAATATATTGGTGTAGTATATGAAAATGATGATATTGAAAATAGTGACCAATACGTTTTAGAGGTATTTAATACTAATGGAAAAAGTATATTAAAAAAATATTTCAATATTGCTTATAATAAGATTCATTTAATAAATAATGAAATAGTTGTTGTTGGTGATAGTGAATGTAGGATATACACGTTAAAAGGGAAATTAAAATTTTCATATAGTTTCAATAAAAAAGTGGTAGATGTAATACCTAATGGTAATTACAATGAATATATAGTGGTACACGAAGATAGCTTAGAAATAATTAGATTGAAATACAGCAAGGAATAGTAAGGAATGGTGTAAGAATGAATTGGTTAACTATAATCGTTATATTATTCTTTATTATTAATGTGATAATTGGATTTAAAAAAGGTCTTTTGAAATCCATAGTTACTATAGGAGGATTAATATTAGCATTGTATTTGTCATCATATGGCTATAACTTTATTGCAAGAGGACTCAATAGTATTACTAATATTGAGGATAAGATATCCCAGAATATAGTTGATGCTATGGAAACAAATACACAAGAGGAGATAAATACAAAGGCGCAGCAGATTGATGCAATAGAAGGAATAAATGTTCCAGATAGTATAAGGACGGCAATACTAGATAATAACAATCGTGATATATATGAAGGTTTAGGCGTAACAGATTTCTATGAATATATAGCACATTATATAGCGCATATTATAATAAATGCAGTGTCTTATATTGTAACAGTACTGATAATATTCATTATAATAATGATAATATTCAAAGGGACTATTGAATTTATAGATGAATTACCGGTGATTAATGGACTGGATAAGATGGGTGGAATATTATTAGGGCTAATTAGAGCGGTTTTAGATGTATGGTTGTTCTGTATTATAATAACCATAATAGGTAATTCAAAATTAGGTGAAATTATATTTGAACAAATTAGTCAAAGTTCTTTTTTGAGTTACATATATAACAATAATTTATTATTAGATTTAATTACTGATATCACAAAGACAATATTTTAAGTGAAGAATACTGAATAAAACAACAATAATTCAGGGGTTGATGGATATAGCTATTATTTGTTTGTAAGAGACAAAATAATGGCTATATTTTTTGCTTTAAAAAAGTTTTAAAAAAGTTTAAAAAACTTATTGACAACCTATTGGGGGTGTGATAATATGTAATTCGTTGCCGCAGTAACGGTAACAAAACAAAAGAACATTGAAAATTAAACATTGATAATTAAACAACCAAACAACCCTGAAAATTCAATAGAATATTCAGAAACGAAC
>JAVBSS010000012.1:0-158653 GCA_031556525.1 Lachnospiraceae bacterium | reverse complement strand
TGTTAGTTTTTGATACACCAAATAAATTGCAGGAGGAATTGCAATGATTGAAGCAACAAGCTGTGGTGGTGTAGTAATCTTCAGAGGAAAAGTTTTGTTATTATACAAGAACTACAAGAACAAGTATGAAGGATGGGTGTTACCTAAGGGAACGGTCGAAGAAGGCGAAGAATATAAGGAAACTGCTCTTAGAGAAGTGAAAGAAGAGACGGGAGTTAATGCCTCAATAATTAAGTATATTGGTAAAAGTAATTATACTTTCAATACAACGTTTGATGTAGTAAACAAAGATGTTCATTGGTATCTGATGATGGCTGACAGTTATTATAGTAAACCACAAAAAGAAGAATATTTTGTTGATTCAGGTTATTATAAGTATCATGAAGCATATCATTTGCTTAAGTTTCCTAATGAAAAACAGATGTTAGAAGAAGCATATAGTGAATATATGGATTTAAAGCATAATAACTTATGGGGTTCTAAGAAATATTTTTAAATTATAAAGAGAGGCAGATTGTCTCTCTTTATAATTTATTAGGCATATTATATAGAGGAGATGTTATGGGCAATAAACCAAAAGAAAGAAAAACCAAAAAGAAGCTTAACAAAAGATTAGTTATATATAATATATTATCTGCAATATTTATATGTATTGCCTTGGGTTGTGGAGGATATTTAGCCATATACTATTTAGGTAATGCCAAAAGTGAAAGAGAATTTAGTTCGCTAAAAGAATTGATTATTGATACACCAACAGAAATCAATGTAGAACATGAAGAAGAATTATATGTTGAAGTTGATGGAAAATATATACAGAAAAAGTTTAGTGATATATATAATAAAAATAATGATTTTATTGGTTGGTTAACAATCAATGATACTCATATTGATTATCCTGTTGTTCAGACCAAAGAGGATGAAGAATATTATTTAAGAAGAAATTTTGAGAAACAAAGTGCTACACATGGAACATTATTTGTTGATGCTTCATCCAACCTAGGAATATATAATCCTACCATAAAAGAATATGATGAAGAGTACACTACAAATATTATAATCTATGGACATAATATGAAGGCGGGTACTATGTTTCATGATATACTTAAGTATGAGGATTATGATTTCTATAAAGAACATAAGACATTTACATTTGATACAGTATATGAAGATGGAGTTTATGAAGTAATAGCGGCATTTAGATCGCAAATATATAATGAAGAAGATACTAATTTTAAATATTATCAATTTGTACAAGCTAATAATCAAGAAGAGTTTGATTACTATGTAGATAATTGCAAGAGATTAACTCCGTATGATACTGAGATTGATGCAGAATATGGAGATGTACTATTAACGCTATCTACATGTTCATATCATACAGATGAAGGTCGTTATGTTGTAGTGGCTAAGAAGATAAAGTAAATAAAAATTTAGAGGAAGATAAAATGAGTATAAATTCAATCAAACATAATAATATCACCATTGCAGATATAGAAAGTAATGAAGTTATAATAACCGATGTACAGTCAGCATTAGATTTAGTTATGACTATACAATATGATTTTGAAAGTAATAAAATAGTTATAAATAAAGAGGCGCTTACAGAAGAATTTTTTGTTCTCAGCACTTGCCTAGCTGGTGAAATATTGCAAAAATTTATAAACTATAATATAAAATTTGCCGTCTATGGAGATTTTTCAAAATATACTAGTAAACCATTAAAGGATTTTATATATGAAAGTAATCAAGGTAGAAATGTATATTTTGTGTCAGATAAACAAGAAGCAATTGATAAACTTTCATTGCTTTAAATGAAGATATGTGTATAATAATTTTAACAGTATTTGAAGAGTAGGCATTATAAATGAGGCAAAAGGAAGCATAACATGACAGAATATACGTTAGAAGAAACTATACAATTATTAAAGGCAGGAAATATACGATATATAGATTCTGATTCTAATCCAGCAAATAACTTCATTAAAACAAGAGAATATATAACGAAATATGGACAGAAACCATACGCAGTTGTAGTAACGTGTTCAGATTCAAGAATGGCAGTGGAGCATATTTTTAGTGTTGGAATTGGTGAGTTGTTTGTAGTAAGAACAGCAGGAAATATTATTAGTGATTTTGATCTAGGAAGTATTGAATTTGGATGTGCTAATTTGGGAGCAAAGGTTATTCTTGTTATGGGACATACACAGTGCGGAGCAGTAGCGGCATCGATGAAAAATAATATAACAGAGGGATTTTTAAGAACAGTCATAGAAGAGATTAGACCAATAATTAAAAATGCTAATGATTTAGAAGAAGCAATAGATAGCAATATAGCAAATAGTGTAACTAGAGTAAAAAGTAGTCCTATTATACATAACCTTATAAAACAAGGAAAGGTACAGATTATTTCAGGAAAATATGATGTTGAAACAGGAGTTGTAAGTTTTCAATAAAGCGGTGGTTTCCGAGAATGATTGGAAATCTTGTTCATTCAAAGGAGAAGTAGAATATGATGACAAACGAATATTTATTAATGTTTAAAAAACTTGAATTATCTAAAAGCCAACTTGTTGAAAAGTTAGGAGGAGATTTTATTACGATATGTGTAGAAAATCCAGAAAAGATTTATACAACGGATGTAATTAACCTATTATCATCTTATAGAGAAAATAAAATCACTTTAAACCAGTTAATAGATTGGGTAAATACTATTTGGTTTACAGAATTATTTGAATACGACGATAATCAATGTGATTCAATTGCTAGTGTGTTAAATAAGTTGGAAGAATTAGATGAAGAAGGTAATTGTTTAACAGAATCTGATATTGATTTATATATAGATGCACTATCAAAAAATACAGAAGTGTAATAAGAAGTGAGTGAATTCATTATGAAAAAGATATTAGTACTTTTATGTACTTTAATAATAGTTATATTGTGTTCTTGTAATGCATTAAATAATGAACCCATTGTTTCAAAAAATGAAGCTATAGAACAGTTGTTGAATAATATATATTCTGATAATCAAGATAGTATATCAACATTTTCTTTCAGTGATACAGAAGAGTTATGGGGTTATGAGGGCAACAAGAATAATAATTCAGATGATAACTATCAAACCATGGTTTTAGAGTTTGAGAAATATTCTGACAATCAGGAATATTATATTTTTTGGTTTCATGAACGTCACTACTATAATAATGAAATTGATCATGACGTGACTTCAAATTTTTATGCAGTAAATTGTGGTACCGGTCAAATCATTCCAGAACGAATATATTTGGAAGGTGGAATATGTGAATATAACGATAAGTATGTAGATTAAGTAATTAACCAATAATATTATTAAAGAACAGGATGGTATATCCTGTTCTTATTAGTTTATTACAATAAAAAAGCTTTCAATACTGTTAACAAACAATGTTGAAAGCAAAAACAATGCGGATAGTGGGACTTGAACCCACACGAGCGTGAACCCGTCAGATTTTGAGTCTGATGCGTCTGCCATTCCGCCATATCCGCTTACTAGTAATTATACCAGCAAAAGATAGTATATAATAAATATTGTATATTTGTCAACACTAATGATGAGAAAATAATTGGCCGGTTAGTCTTTTTTTAGTGACTAAATAGTTTAAATGTTGTATTATAAAAGAAGTGAATTTTAATAAAGAAAGTAGTTGGTGGTGTTTATATGACATGTTTAGAAACACAATCGAAAATAGTTGATTTTATAGAAGATAATTTATCAGACGAAGAAATAGTAAGTTTTGTTAAGCATATTAAGCATTGTGAGAATTGCGCTGAGGAATTAGAGATATATTATACCTTGCTAGTTGGAATGAAACAACTTGATAACGAGGAACAATTATCCACAGATTTTAGCAAGGATCTAACTGATAAATTGAATCATTCTTATTCAAGAATAGTTAATACTAAGAAGCTTAGAATATCTACGCTATTAATAATTGTAGTAGCTGTTTTGATGATGGGTAGTGTAGTGTATTCGAATTTCTTGAAATTATTATATATATCAGAGCAAAAGAGTATTGAAGAAAGTCAACCAGAATATATGTATTATGAATATTTCGGTGATTATATATGTAACGAAGATACATTTTATTTGTTAGAACCATATAAAACAACAGAAACAGATGATGAATTTGCTTTTTATAAGAAGATAAGAAGTCACAAATTAATGGAGGAACTGGGTAGTACAATTGAAAGTTCTGAAGAAGAATAAGTTTAGAAAATAGTATTGAAATTGGAGAGAATACATGAATAAAATTTTACTGATTGACGGACATAGTATTTTAAATAGAGCATTTTATGGTTTACCACTACTAAGTAATTCTAATGGACAACATACTAATGCAGTATTAGGTTTTTTGAATATAATATTTAAGATTATGGAAGAAGAGAAACCTACACATATGTGTGTTGCTTTTGATGTTAAGCAACCAACATTTAGACATGAGAGATTTGCAGAATATAAAGGTACAAGAAAACCTATGCCAGATGAGCTTAGAGAGCAAGTACCTCTAATGAAAGAAGTACTTACTACTATGGGAATTACTATAGTTGAAAAGGGCGGTTACGAGGCTGATGATATAATTGGTACATTATCAAGAGTAAGTGAGAAAGATGGATATAAGGTATGTGTTGTATCTGGAGATCGAGATCTATTACAGTTGGCAACTGATAATATTCTAATTAGAATCCCTAAAACTAAGATGAGTGGAACAATTGTAGAAGATTATTATGCAAAGGATGTAGAAGAAAAGTATCAAGTAACCCCTATTGAATTTATAGATTTAAAGGGACTTATGGGTGATGCTTCGGATAATATACCAGGAGTTCCGGGTATTGGTGAGAAGACAGCAACAAAGATAATAACTCAGTACAAATCTATTGAAAATGCATTTGCACATATAGATGAGATAAAACCAGATAAAGCTAGAAAGAATCTAACTGAGTTTTATGATCAAGCTATATTAAGTAAGGAGCTTGCTACAATTAAATTAGATTGTGAATTAGATGTAGTTATCGAAGATGCTAAGATCGAAGATCTATTTAATGAAGATGCATATACAATGTTTAAGCAATTAGAATTAAAGAGCCTCTTAAAGCGTTTTGAAGGAAATACAATTGCTAAATCCGCAAAATTAGAAGTTGCATATAATGTTGTTGATAATTTAAGTGATGTTGAAGATATATTTAAACAAGCAAGTAGTTCTAAGATGTGTGGTGTATATATAATAGAATTAAATGGTGATTTCTATGGTGTAGCATTATCATTTAAAGAAGATACTGTAGAGATAATTAAACCAGAAGGTTTTGTTTTATCAGATTTTATATTAGATAAATTAAATGAATTATTACAATCCAATACAATTTGTGTGTTTATGGACTTAAAAAGAGGTCTACCATATTTAAATATTGATGAAGAGACTGCTGGAATATTTGATATTGGAGTAGGTGCATATCTACTTAATCCAATGAAAGATACTTATACTTATGATGATATATGCAGAGATTATTTATCGGCATTAGCTGAATCAAGAATTGAATTAATAGGCAAAGAAGATATAAATATTATTACAATAAATGATGATAATGTATTGAAGTATATTGCCTATGAAGCAGTTGTACCAGTAAAAGCTTATGAAACAGTTAAGAATAATCTAAACGATAAGAATATGCTTAAGCTATATGAGGATATTGAACTACCATGTATATATTCATTATATGATATGGAGAAGTATGGTATCAGGGTAGATAAAGACATGCTTAAAAATTATGGTGATGAATTAAAAGTTAAAATAGATGAACTTGAGAAGGATATCTATGCTTTGTCAGGAGAAGAATTTAATATTAATTCACCTAAGCAACTTGGAGAAGTATTATTTGTAAAACTAGAATTACCAGGCGGTAAGAAAACTAAGACTGGATATTCAACAAATGTTGATGTACTAGAAAAACTTAAAAATGATTATCCAATCGTAGAGAAAATATTAGAATACAGACAATTATCAAAACTAAAATCAACTTATGCAGATGGTCTTGCTCATTACATTAGTGAAGATAATAGAATACATGGAAAATTCAATCAAACAATTACAGCAACAGGAAGAATAAGTTCTACAGAACCTAATCTTCAAAATATTCCAATAAGAGTGCCTATTGGAAGACTTATAAGAAAAGTATTTATACCAGAAGACGGATATGTATTTTTAGATGCAGATTATTCTCAAATAGAGCTTAGAGTATTAGCACATATTTCTGGTGATGAGAATCTAATAAATGCTTATAAGAGCAATATGGATATTCATGCTATAACTGCATCAGAGGTTTTTGATATACCTTTAGAGAATATAACAAGTACTGAGAGAAGAAATGCTAAAGCAGTTAATTTTGGTATAGTTTATGGAATAAGTGCATTTAGTTTAAGTAACGATCTTAATATAACAAGAAAAGAAGCAGCAGCATATATAGAAAAATATTTTGAAACATATCCTAAGGTTAAAGAATTCCTAGATAATACTGTTGCTAAGGCAAAAGAGGATGGATATGTTACTACTATATATAATAGAATAAGACCAATACCTGAAATTAAATCATCAAATTTTGTTCAAAGAGGTTTTGGTGAAAGAGTAGCAATGAATTCCCCTATTCAAGGAACTGCTGCTGATATAATTAAGATTGCTATGATAAATGTTAATAAACAGCTAAAGAGTAAGAAACTTAAGTCTAGATTAATACTTCAGGTACACGATGAACTTATTGTTGAAACACACAAAGATGAAATAGATATAGTTAAAGAGATCATGGAAACTGAAATGATGAATGCATCTTCCTTAAGTGTTCCACTTGATATAGAAGTTAATATGGGTGAGAATTGGTATGATGCCAAATAAATAGGAGCATATATGAAGGTAATAGGAGTAACAGGTGGTGTAGGTACTGGTAAAAGTACAGTACTATCAATATTAGAGAATGATTACAATGCCAAAATAATAGAAGCTGACAAGGTTGCACATTTTTTAATGGAGCCCGATAAAGAGGCATATACTGAAATAGTACATTTATTTGGCGAAGATATATTATATTCTAATAGAGAAATTAATAGAAATATATTAGGTAGTATTGTATTTAATGATAGCAATCAATTATTAAAACTTAATTCTATTGTACATCCATCTGTGAAAAAATATATTCAAAATCAAATCCATGATGCCCAGATTAATGGAGAATATGAATATGTGATTATCGAAGCAGCGTTGCTTATTGAAGATGGTTATACATCAATATGTGATGAGTTATGGCATATATATACAGACAAATCAGTTCGTATTGATAGATTAATGGCATCAAGGGGATATGATTATGATAAATGTATGTCTATTATTAACTCTCAAAATGATGATGAATTCTATAAATCAAATTGTGATTATATAATTGATAATACGCATGAACTTAATAATACTAAGGATATTATTTTAAAAATCATGAATAACCATCTGTAAACTTAATATATTTATCAAATAATAATTTTATAAAATCTTAACAGTTATTTAATGGAAATTAGTACTTTCTTTATTATATAATAGTATGCAAGACAACATGGAAGGGAGTAGTTATGTGAGAGTAAATGAACAATTGAAAACAAAAGTATATGAGTCCATTGCGGCTGTTTTGCCTATTACATTAATTGTATTAGTGCTAAGTGTCACGGTCACGCCGCTGGCGCCTAGTTCTTTAGTACTGTTTTTGTTTGGAGCATTTATGTTAATAATCGGAATGGGATTTTTTACATTAGGTGCAGATATGGCGATGATTCCAATGGGAGAAGGTGTTGGAATCCAGATTAGTAAGAACAAAAAAATATTAATATCTTTATTATTGTGCTTTGTATTAGGAGCACTAATCACTGTTGCAGAACCTGACTTGCAAGTATTAGCAAATCAAGTACCAGCAATTCCAAATCTAACATTAATTGCTACAGTAGCAATTGGAGTTGGTATTTTCTTAGCAGTATCAGAATTTCGTATGTTATTTAAGATTCCGCTTTCATACACATTAATATTCTTTTATGGGGTATTAGTGATTTTATCAATATTTGCACCAGCAGATTTTATTCCTGTATCTTTTGATTCAGGAGGTGTTACAACAGGTCCTATTACTGTGCCATTTATTATGGCATTAGGTATTGGTATGGCTTCAGTTAGAAGTGATAAGAACTCCAATAGTGATAGTTTTGGATTGATTGCACTTTGCAGCATTGGTCCTATTATGTCAGTGTTGCTTTTAGGGATATTCTATGAGCCATCAGGTGCTACATATACTGTAACAGAACTCGGAGAATTATTAACAACAAAAGCTGTAGCCAAAGAATTCATGACAGCATTTCCGGTATACATGAAGGAAGTAGCGGTTTCACTATTGCCTATTATTTTATTGTTTGTAATATTTCAGTTGATTTCAAGAAGATTTCATCATCATCAAGTTATTAGAATATGTATTGGTTTAGTATATGCTTATTTTGGATTGGTTTTATTCCTAACAGGTGTTAACGTTGGATTTATGCCAGTTGGTGAACATATAGGTAAATCATTAGCTAGCGGTGATAAGAAGTTTTTGCTTATACCCGTTGGTATGTTGATTGGATATTTTATTGTAAAAGCTGAACCAGCAGTGCAAGTTTTAACCAAGCAAGTAGAAGAGGTATCTAATGGTTCTATAACAGAGAACGCAATATCAACAACTCTATCAATTAGTATAGCAGTATCGGTTGGTCTTGCTATGGTACGTATATTAACAGGCATATCTATAATGTGGTTTCTAATACCTGGATATTTAATAGCATTAACATTAACATTTTTTGTTCCACAAATGTTTACAGGCATAGCATTTGACTCGGGTGGAGTTGCTAGTGGCCCGATGACAGCTACATTTTTATTGCCACTTGCAATGGGAGCTTGCGAAGCGGTTGGAGGTAATATTTTAACAGATGCATTTGGCATAGTTGCAATGGTTGCTATGACTCCGTTATGCGCAATCCAGATACTTGGTTTGATTGGGAAAATAAAGATAAAGAATGCAAAGAAGAAAGTAGAAAATGTAGTAGTTATAGACGATACACCGATAGAGGATTGTATTATATATTTTGATCTATAACAAGGAGGAATAATATGCCTAATAAGATAAAAGGAATGAAAATAATTGTTACCATTGTTGAGAGAAGACAAGGAAAGATAATGGCAAAATTATATACAGAGAATAATGTAATATGGCATTATTATAGTGTAGGAGAAGGAACTGCTACATCAGAATTGTTAGATGCATTAGGGTTTGGTTCATCTGAACGAGAAATATTATTCTCGCTTGCGCCTACAGATACGGTTAATGAATTAATGTATAATTTAAATAATGAGTTTAGGGGTAATGTTGAAACTAAAGGTATTATTTTTGATATACCATTAACGGGAATAAGTAGCACAGCAGCATCGTTTTTTATGAATAGATCTAGTACTGAAACGGAGGAGAAGGTTATGATAGAACAGGGTGAAAATTATTATAGTTTAGTTATAGTTTCAGTTAATGCAGGAAATACCGATGCGGTAATGGAGACTGCTAAGAAGTCAGGAGCTAGAGGAGGAACGGTTATTCGTTCAAGATTCGTTCCTAATGAAGAGATTGAGAGTTTCTATGGAATTACTTTACAAGAAGAAAAGGAATTAATAGCCATTGTAGCACCTAAGCAAACAAGAAATATTATTATGGAGAGTATTAATACGGAGCACGGATTAAACTCAGAAGCTGGTGCGGTAGTGTGTTCGGTAGGTATAGACCACATAGTAAGATTAAGTTAATATTAGCATTTAATTAGAGAAGAAACTTAAATTATATTTAGGTTTTTTCTTTTTATACTTAGAAATTCTTGTTTTATTGAAATCGCACAAAAAATATGATATAATCATATGACTTATATAAAATTTAACTAACGTTAGGGGAATATTTAAATATGGTGGCACCAGTGAAGTATCCAGAACCTCTAGTATTTGGACTTGATATTGGAACTAGAAGTATTGTAGGAACAGTGGGTTTTACGGAAAACAATCAATTTAATATAGTAGCACAATGTGTAAAACTTCACGATACTAGGTCTATGATGGATGGTCAGATTCATGATATTACCAAAGTTGGAGAAGATATATTATATGTAAAACAAGAGTTAGAGAAGCAGCTAGGCGGACGTAAACTTAAGGAAGTATGTATAGCAGCAGCAGGTAGAGTTTTGAAGACAGCAGTTGGATTTGGAGAATATGAATTTAACGAGAATACGATTGTTAATCAAGAATATATACATTCCTTGGAGTTAATAGGTGTTGAGAAGGCTCATGATAAGATACTAGAAGATAATAATAGTGGAATTAAATTTTTTTGTGTTGGATATACTGTAGTAAAATATTATTTAAATGAATTTGAGATAACTAATCTTGAGGGTCATAAAGCTAATAAAATTGGTGCAGATGTTTTAGCAACATTTTTGCCTGAAGAAGTTATTGATGGATTATATGCAGCGGTTGGTCTTGCTGAATTGGAAGTTGCTAATCTTACATTAGAGCCTATTGCTGCTATTAATGTTGCAATTCCTGAACATTATAGATTACTTAATATAGCATTAGTAGATGTTGGTGCAGGTACTTCAGATATATGTATCACTAAAGATGGAAGTATTGTAGGATATGGAATGATTCCATCAGCGGGTGATGAGATTACAGAATCAATACTCAAAAAATATTTAGTTGATTTTAAAACAGCTGAGAAGATAAAGATGATAGGCAAGACAAGAAAAAGTCTATCATATAAAGATATAATGGGAATCAATCAAAAAGTTACACCAAAAGAAGTTAGTGAAACAGCCGAAAAAGTTGTTAACGAAATAACTAAAAATATAGCAGATAAGATTGTAGAGCTTAATGGTGGCAAACCAGTAAGTGCTGTATTTGTTGTTGGTGGTGGCGGTAAATTTTCAGGATTTATTGAACATTTAGCATCATATCTTGATTTGTCGAATGATAGGGTTGCACTTAGAGGCGAAGAGGTACTAAGGGATATTAATATTTTTGTTGAAGGTGTGAAGAAGGATCCATTATTAGTTACCCCTATTGGTATTTGTATGAATTTTTATGATCAGAAAAACAACTTTATTTTTGTAAGTGTTAATAACGAAAGAGTAAAATTATATAATAATAATCATTTAACTATTTTTGATGCCGCAGTTCAATTTGGATTATCTAATGAAAATCTATTCCCTAAACGTGGCGACGATATTACATATAAATTAAATGGTAAAACCAAGATTGTTAGGGGACATGGTGGAGATGCTGCCATAATTACTCTTAATGGTAAGACTGTTGGAATGAATGTTAATATAGAGGCAAATGATAAGATAATAATAACAGAATCAACAAAAGGCGAGTCAGCAGGTCAGGTTTTAGGACAATTACCTGAATTCACCAATACAATAGAATTTAATGTTAATGATACATCTATAATTTGTCCTAAATTTGCAATAGTAAACGGACAATTAGAATCAGAATATTATGAGATTTGCGATGGTGATGTAATAGAGATACTTAATTATTATACTTTAAACCAATTATTAAAGTTTATGGATGTTACACCAATAAGTAAAATCTATGTTAATAATGAAATTGCAAATGATAATACAAAGATCTATGAAAACTTTAAAATAAAATGGTCAGAAGATATTAGTTATGATGAATTAGAAGAAGTTGTTGAAGATAGTAACGATAATACTATTGATGATGGTATAGAAAGTACTGTAAACCAAGTAAGTGACTTATCAAGTACTATAATAGTTACAATTAATGGTGAATTAATAACCATGAGTGGCAAGAATAATTATATATTCGTAGATATATTTGATTATTATAATTTCGATTTGAAAAGTGTAAGAGGCTCAGAGTTAGTTATGAATCTTGATGGTGTAAAGGCAGATCATTTTAGTCCATTACATCAAGGAGCAGTTGTGGAACTATACTGGAAGGAATAGAGTATTATGAATACTAAAAACATAATTAAATATCAAAAAAATAGTTTGATGTTTCATAGAGTGTCATACATATTATTCTTGTTTTTTGTAATAGTATGTGTTTCTTCTAACGTATTTACTAATATTAATTATGTAGTGACAACGCTTAGTATTACTGCTATATGTTTTATATTAGAGGAAACATTTAGCTACCTTAATTTTTTGAACAATATATGGATATTAAAGTGTTTTCGTTTTTGTGAATATTTTTTAACTATACTACAGCTGTTGGTATACACGAGTGATATGTATTCAGCTATAGTGTTTGTAATGCTATCTATGTTATTTTTATTTGATTTGATTATTTCTACAGACTTAACAGAAAAAAACGGTATTTTATGGAGTATAATCGCTTCAGTTGCACCTTTTATATTTGTTATGTATTATCAAAAAGATCAAAATATGAATATTTGGATATATTATTTCTTTTCTGAATTAATATATATATTGGTTGTTATTAAAACAATATATAGTTATTCTAATATACTTAATGAGCATAGTGATAATACTAAGAAACAAATTTTGCTTCTTGATAATATAGAGGCATCTAATCTTAATTTGTTGAATTATCAAAAAAGAATAAATAACGTAAATATAGAATTAAATTTGCAGAAAAAAGAGGTTGAAAAAGCTAATGATACTATCCAACAGGCTAATTATGAAATGATGATGCAGGTTGAGATGCTTAAGTATATTGCTTCTTCGTTTGATGTACCTAAAATAATTAATACAATTGCTGACACTATACTTTCAGTAAAAGCTCCTGGTTTTTGTGCAATATATATTAGTAAGGATATATATTTGAATAGATATCCCAATAATGTAGTAAAGACTTCTATAGCATCGCTTACGCATAAGATAAAAGATGAAATAGATTATATATTTAATGATTTTAAAGAAAATAATTATGGCATTGTTATAGATGATATGCAGACAAAAGATAGATATGATTTTCTAAGTAATGTAAATATTAATTCTGTACTATATATGCCACTATGTTTGGAAGATGATATGTATGGAATACTTATTGTTGGTGATAGAGAAGAGCATGTATTTGATGACAATATGTCTTATTACGAAGTTACTATAGCTCAATTCAATATAGCTGTTAAAAATGCTATTATATATAATCAAGTTCAACATATGGCTAGAAAAGATGGACTAACAGGAATTAATAATAGAACGTACTTTAATCAATTATTCAAAGAAACAACAGAGAATATTGTTAAGAGAAACAAAAATCTATCTGTTGCATTATTTGATATTGATAAATTCAAACGTGTTAATGATACATATGGGCACTTAATGGGTGATGAAGTTATCAAGAAGATTGCTAAGGCTACAGAAGAGTTGATTGATATATATGATGGCTTTGTATGTAGATATGGTGGAGAAGAATTTGTTGCTGTATTGCCAGACAAAAATATAGAAGTTGCTTTACCTATAATAGAAGAATTGCACGAAAAGATTGCTAATATGGAGATAGAATATAAAGGTGTTAAGATAAAGGTTAATGTAAGTATAGGTTTAACTTCTTATCCTGAAACATGTGATAATCCGGAAAATCTGTTATTGCGAGCTGATTGGACAATGTATTATTCTAAAGAACATGGACGGGGATGTATTACGGTTGATAATGAAAATATAAAGTAGTGTAAAACTAATATAATGTTCTTGTAATGTACTTATAAAAAGACAATTTTTTTCATATTGTGTATTGTATACAATGGAAAAAAATATTATAATATTTCATATGTACGGGACTCGAAAGGAGTATCAAAGTGGGATTCATAGAGAATATAAAAGCTAGGGCTAAAAGTGATAGGAAAAGAATAGTGTTACCAGAGACTACAGATAGAAGAACTGTAGTTGCAGCACATAAGATTTTACAAGAAGATATTGCTGATATTATTCTTATAGGTGAGAAGAAGAGAATATTAGCGGTTGCAGAGGGTTTGGATTTATCAAAGGCCACTTTTGTTGATCCGCAAGATTTTGAAAAGATGGACAAGTATGTAGATATTTTAGTTGATCTTCGTAAGAGCAAAGGAATGACTTATGAAGAAGCAGAAGAGTTACTACTTACTAATGTATTATATTTTGGTTGTATGATGGTTAAAGTAGGAGATGCTGATGGAATGGTAGCTGGGGCTATTAATTCATCTGCCAATGTACTTAGAGCATCTTTACAGATATTAAAGACAGCACCAGGAACAAAGTTAGTATCAGCTTTCTTTGTAGTGGTAGTTCCTAATTGTGATATGGGTGCAGATGGAACATTTATATTTTCAGATGCAGGACTTAATCAGAGTCCTAATGCAGAAGAACTTGCAGCTATTGCTGAGAGTTCAGCAGAGTCATTCAAGTTATTAGTTGAAGAAGAACCTATAGTTGCAATGTTATCACATTCGACTAAGGGTAGTGCAAAACATGTAGAAATAGATAAAGTGGTTAATGCGACTAAGATGGTAAAAGCTGCTAATCCAGAGCTTAAGATTGATGGAGAATTACAATCAGATGCGGCTATAGTGCCAGAGATTGCTTCGTCAAAAGCCCCACTTAGTGATGTAGCAGGTAAGGCTAATGTATTAGTATTTCCTGACTTAGATGCAGGTAATATCGGATATAAGCTAGTTCAGAGATTAGCTAAAGCGGATGCATATGGACCTATTACTCAAGGTATTGCAAAGCCAGTTAATGATTTATCACGTGGATGTTGTGCTGATGATATAGTAGGTGTTATTGCAATAACAGCAGTACAATCACAAGGAAGATAGTGAATACATAGTATCGATAAAAGGGAAATAGATATATTTCCCTTTATTATTATAATTTTTTATTTTGGAAAGGGAATATATTATGAATGTATTAGTAATTAATTGTGGAAGTTCGTCACTAAAGTACCAACTTATTAATTCAGTGACAGAAGATGTGTTAGCAAAGGGAGTATGTGATAGAATATCTATAGATGGTATAGTAAAACATTATCCAATAGGTAAAGAACCGGTTATTTTTGAAACGCCTATGCCAAATCATACATCAGCAGTTAAACTTGTATTAGAACAACTAGTAGATAGTGAAAATGGAGTAATAGATTCTCTTGATAAAATAGATGCTGTTGGCCATAGAGTTGTTCATGGTGGAGAATATTTTAGTAAATCAACTATAATTAATGACGAAGTAATGGATGCTATTGAAAAATGTAATGATTTAGCACCACTTCATAATCCGGCAAATATCATAGGAATTAATGCATGTAAGGAATTAATGCCTAACACGCCAATGGTAGCAGTATTTGATACAGCATTTCACCAAACAATGGAGAAGGAAGCTTATCTATATGGAATACCCTACAAGTTTTACGAAGAGCATAAGATAAGAAGATATGGTTTCCACGGAACAAGTCATAGCTTTGTATCAAAGAGAACGGCTGAGTTACTTGGAAAACCAATTGAAGATACTAAGATTATTGTATGTCATCTAGGAAATGGTGCTAGTATATGTGCTGTAGATGGTGGCAAGTCAGTAGAGACAAGTATGGGACTTACACCTCTTGATGGACTTGTAATGGGAACTAGAAGTGGAAGTATTGATCCAGCTATAATAGAAGTTCTTGCTAAGAAGTTAGATAAATCATTGTCAGATATATTAGAGATACTTAATAAAAAATCTGGTGTTCAAGGATTATCTGATGTATCAAGCGATTTTAGAGATATAGAAAATGCTATATATGATGGTAACGATAGGGCAAAAGCTGCAATGGATGTATTTTGCCATTGGGTAGTAAAATATATAGGCTCTTATGTGGCAATAATGAATGGTGTTGATGCTATAGTGTTTACAGCAGGAATAGGTGAAAATAATACTATGGTAAGAAGATTGGTAAGTAAGAATCTTGGATACCTTGGCGCATATCTAGATGAAGATAAGAATGCTGTAAGAGGTGAAGAATTAGAGATTAGTACACCAGAGTCAAAAACAAAAATATATGTAGTGCCTACTAATGAAGAACTAGCTATTGCTAGAGAAACAGTAGAGTTATTATAATAGCGAGGTATAATTAATGAAGATTAAGTTATCAGAGGTATTATCTGTACCTGATAAAGTAGAGGTTGTAAATGGACATATAGATATGAAAGATGTATGTTTTCAAGATAATACGTATACACTTAGTAATGTTGAGGAATTTCCTGTTACAATTACCAATATAGGCAAGAAAAAGGTGAGCGTAAAGTTTAATACGGAATTTACAATTAATCTTAGCTGTTCTCGTTGTCTAAAGGACCTGCCTGAAGTGTTCTCAATTGATATTGATGAAGTTGTTGATATGGAAGAGGTAGATAAAGAAGATCAAGATTTAATAGAAGAAGTTCCTTATGTTGACCATGGGGAATTGGATGTAGATAGATTGATTATAGATGAGTTGTTTCCGATGCTACCTATTCAGACATTATGTTCTGATGACTGCAAAGGATTATGCAAGGTGTGCGGATGCAATATGAATGAAGTAGATTGTGGATGTGACCAACACGTTATGGATCCTAGAATGGCTGTATTTGGAGATGTGTTTAGTCAGTTTAATCTAGATAATTAAAGTAGGTATTATAATGAAAAAATATATTATGGCATTGGATCAAGGAACAACAAGTTCTCGCTGTATTATTTTTAACAAAGCTGGTGAAATAGTATCTAACGCGCAGAAAGAATTTACACAGTACTTTCCTAAGAATGGCTGGGTTGAGCAAGACGCTAATGAGATATGGTCATCACAATTTGGTGTGCTAGCAGAAGCAAAGGCGAAATTCGATATTGAGCCCAACGATATTGCTGGTATAGGTATAACAAACCAGAGAGAAACAACTATTGTATGGGATAAAAATACTGGAGAACCTATATATAACGCTATTGTTTGGCAATGTAGAAGAACAGCAGATATGGTTGAGGTATTAAAAAAAGAAGGTTATGATAAGATAATAAAAGAAA
The DNA here is from genome assembly GCA_031556525.1 of Lachnospiraceae bacterium. Taxonomy (GTDB): domain Bacteria; phylum Bacillota; class Clostridia; order Lachnospirales; family Lachnospiraceae; genus JAVBSN01. The sequence goes on along the minus strand of JAVBSS010000012.1, from coordinate 141,549 downwards.
AAACAGGACTTATTGCAGATCCCTATTTTTCGGCAACAAAAATTGCTTGGTTATTAGACAACGTAGAAGGAGCAAGAAAAAGAGCGGAAGATGGAGAATTATTATTTGGTACAGTAGATACTTGGTTAATATATAAGTTAACAAAGGGAAAGGTATTTGCTACAGATTATACCAATGCTTCCCGAACTATGTTATATAATATCCATACGCTAACTTGGGATACAGAATTACTAGATAAATTCAATATTCCAATAAGCATGATGCCAGAAGTTAAGGATTCAAGCCACATATATGGATATACAGATGCAACATTATTTGGTGGCGAAGTTCCTATTGCAGGTGTAGCAGGTGATCAACAATCAGCATTATTTGGACAATGTTGCTTTGAAGCAGGACAAGGTAAAAACACTTATGGAACAGGTTGTTTCTTATTAATGAATACAGGCGAAAAGGCTGTAGATTCTAAGAATGGATTACTAACAACAATTGCTATTGGTCTAGATGGAAAAGTACAGTATGCTTTAGAAGGCAGTGTATTTGTTGCAGGTGCAGCTATTAAATGGTTAAGAGATGAGATGAAATTAATTACAGATGCAAGTGAGACTGAAGAGTTAGCTGAATCTGTATCAGATAGTAATGGTGTTTATGTAGTTCCAGCATTTACTGGTCTTGGTGCACCTTATTGGGATGCTTATGCTAGGGGTGCAGTATTTGGACTTTCTAGGGGGACAACGAAGGCTCATTTTGTGCGAGCAACACTAGAATCATTAGCATATCAGACAAAAGATGTGTTAATAGCAATGGAAGATGATTCGAGAATCTCTTTATCTTCTCTAAGAGTAGATGGTGGAGCAAGTGCTAATACATTTTTATTACAATTTCAGGCTGATATATTAGGTTCTGATATTGTTAAGCCTAAAGTAATAGAGACAACATCTTTAGGAGCAGCATATCTTGCAGGATTAGCAGTAGGGTATTATAAAGATATAGAAGAGATTAAGGTGAATTGGCAACAAGAACAAATACTATCACCTAATATAACAAAAGAATGTAGAGAAGAGTTATACGCAGGGTGGAAGGATTGTGTGGCTAGAATTAGATAGTGGCATGGTATAATGTATCAGAAAATGATTTTAGGTGTTGACAAAAAAAACACTTATATGTATAATATGTAAGGTATGTGAATGGGAGATAAAAGAAAACATAACTGCAAGACATAACTTAGTTAAGGATTGGCAGTTTTAAGATATCTTCATTAATTTTAAGGAGGTGTAACATATGTCAATCTGTCCAAAGAATAAATCTTCAAAAGCAAGAAGAGATAAGAGAAGAGCTAACTGGAAAATGAGTGCTCCTACATTAGTTAAATGTAGCAAGTGTGGTGAATTAATGATGCCTCACAGAGTATGTAAATCTTGTGGTTCATACAATAAAAAAGAAATAATAGCTCAAGACTAATTATGAGTGAAAGACCTTTCGATGTTTTCGAAGGGTCTTTATTTATATGGCTGAACTGTAAGAATATATAAAGCAGAAAATGGGAAAAAACTCGTAAAACATTGACTATATTGTTTTAGAATTATATAATAAATAGGTATGTAAATTTAAAGGAGAGTGAAAATACATTATGGCAGAGCAAGTTAGAATAGTTGTAGATACAGTTGGTGGTGACAATTCACCATATGCAATGGTTGAAGGTGCAGTTAATGCAGTTAATGAAAGAGATGATATTGTAGTAATACTAGTTGGTAAAGAAGACATTATCAAAGAAGAGTTGAAAAAGTACCAATACAAAGCTGAAGCTATTGAAGTACTACATGCCGCAGATGAGATAACATGCCATGATGCACCAGTAGCTGCTATTCGTAATAAAAAAGAATCATCAATGGTTGTTGGTCTTAACCAAGTAAAAGAAGGTAAGGCTGATGCATTTATATCAGCAGGAAGTTCGGGAGCAGTATTAGTAGGTGGTCAATTTATTGTTAAGCGTGACAAAGGTATAGAGAGAACACCACTTGCACCACTTATCCCCAATTCGCAAGGTGTTTCATTGTTAATTGACTGTGGGGCTAATGTAGATGCAAGACCATCACATTTACTTCAATTTGCGCAGATGGGTTCTATATATATGGAGAATGTAGTAGGAATTGAGAATCCTAGAGTAGCCATTGTAAATATTGGTGATGAAGAAGAAAAAGGAAATGCTTTAGTTAAGGAAACATATCCATTACTTAAAGCATGTAAGAATATTAATTTTATTGGAAGTATTGAAGCAAGAGAGATACCAAACGGAGCTGCAGATGTAATAGTTACAGAAGCTTTTGTAGGAAATGTAATTCTTAAGCTTATGGAAGGATTATCAAAGATGCTTCTTAAAGAAATAAAATCAGCAATGATGTCGAGTACAAAGAGTAAAATCGGGGCATTATTAATAAAAGATGAACTTAAGAAAACAATGGGTAAATTTGATGCTACAGAGCATGGTGGAGCACCATTATTAGGTCTTAATGGATTAGTTGTTAAGGTTCATGGAAATGCAAGCCACAAAGAGATTAAAAATGCAATATTCCAATGTGTAACATTTAAACAACAAAATATAAATGAAAAAATCAGAGAGAATCTGCTAAAAAGTAAAGAAGAGAGTATAAATGAATAATACAAACCTAAGTGAATTAGAACAAAAGATTGGTTATAGTTTCAAGAACAAAGCATTGCTTGAACAGGCTATGACCCATAGTTCGTACGCTAACGAAAGAAAAATTAATAAAATTAATAGTTATGAAAGACTAGAATATCTAGGTGATGCTATTCTAGAATTAATTGTTAGTGAACATTTATATAACACAATGCCAGATAAACAAGAGGGGTATCTTACAAAGACACGTGCTTCGTATGTATGTGAATATACTTTATCTTCTTGTGCAAAAGAACTTAACTATGGTAAGTATGTATGTCTTAGCAAGGGCGAGGATATGACTGGTGGTAGAGATAGAAGTTCTATACAATGTGATTTGTTTGAATCAGTATTAGGCGGAATATATTTAGATGGTGGAATTGCACCAGCAAGGGAATATGTTAATAAGCATTTATTAAAAGACATTGAGAATAAAAGTTTATTCTATGATGCAAAGACTAATTTGCAAGAATTAGTACAAAAAGATATACATGAAGATGTTAGATATGATTTAGTATCAGAAGAAGGTCCAGAACACAATAAAACATATACATCCGAGGTGTATATTGGAGATAAATACTTTGCAAAAGGAGTGGGACAATCCCACAAAGCCTCTGAACAGATGGCAGCCTTTAACGCATTGTTAATATTAAAGAATAGTAGGTTATAATATGTATTTAAAAAGTATAGAAGTATATGGTTTCAAATCATTTGCAAACAAAATATTGTTTAAATTTAATAATGGTATTACAGGTATTGTAGGACCTAATGGTAGTGGTAAAAGTAATGTATCAGATGCGGTAAGATGGGTTCTTGGTGAGCAAAGTGCAAAGCAACTTCGTGGTGCTAAGATGGAAGATGTAATATTTTCAGGAACTGAAATGAGAAAACCTCAGGGTTCTGCTTATGTTGCAATAACACTTGATAACAGTGATCATAGCCTTCCGGTTGATTATGAAGAAGTTACTGTAGCAAGACGAGTATATCGTTCTGGTGAAAGTGAATACTTAATTAATGGTACAGTCTGTAGATTAAGAGATGTACATTCGCTATTCTTTGATACTGGTATCGGTAAAGAGGGTTATTCTATAATTGGACAAGGTCAGATTGAACGAATAATCAGTGGAAAGCCAGAAGAACGAAGAGAATTGTTTGACGAAGCTGCTGGTATTGTTAAGTATAAGAAGAATAAATACGCTACAGAAAAAGCATTAGAGGCAGAACGGCAGAATCTATGTCGTGTAAACGATATTCTTACTGAGCTTGAAAAACAAGTAGGACCACTCGCAGAACAATCAGAAGTTGCGAAAAAATACCTTCTATACAAAGAAGAAATGAAACGTTTTGACGTAAATGTATTCTTATTAGAGAGAAATAGAGTTAAGAATCAATTAGATGAATATCAAGAGAAGATTAATATTATAAATGATGACACTATAAGACTTAGTAAAGAATACGAAAAAACAAAAGAAGAGTATGATAGATTAGAAGCAGGCTTAGAAAAATATAATGCAGACATTGACACAACAAAAAACACTATACATGAACTTAAGCTATCAAACGAGAGAGCTGAGGGTGATGTAAAGGTTATTAGTGAGCAAATAAATAGTGCTAGACAAAATGATGAACACATTAGTACTCAGATTAACAGAATACAAACTGAATTAAATAAGCAAATATCTGAAAAGACAGAATACGAATCAAAGAAAGAACAATTAGATAATAAGCTTAATAATGCAGATAATGTATTAGATGAAGCCAAAGAAAATAGTCAGGCTATTATCGAAAAGATAGCTTTAGCAGAAGAAAGTATAGAAAAGTGTAAGGCTGATATAATTGAGTATTTAAATGAGGGATCTAATCTTAAAGCAAAGGTTGGGCGCTATGATACAATGCTTGAAAATATTAACTTTAGAAAAACTCAATTGAATCAAAGATATTTACAATTCAAAAGCGATGAGTTAAGAGATAAAGAAGAATATGACGGGTACAATACTCAACTTAAAGCTGTTGAAGAGAACTTAACTAATAATCAAACAGTATTAAGTGAGTGTGATAGAGAATTAAATAGCAATATCGAAAAGAACCGTACTAATAGAGATGTAATGACTACTCTTAATTCTAAATATAGTAGTATTAAATCTAAGCTGGAAGCTCTTAAGAACATTACTGAACGATATGATGGTTATGGTAATAGTATTAAGAAGGTTATGGAACAAAAAGACACTAATCAAGGAATAGTTGGTGTTGTTGCTGATATAATAACGGTTAATAAAGAATATGAAATAGCTGTAGAAACAGCCTTAGGTGGAAGTATTCAAAACATTGTTACAGACAATGATGGTACAGCTAAGAAAATGATTAACTACTTAAAGCAAAACAAATTCGGTAGAGCAACATTTCTACCATTAACAAATATTAATAGTAATAACAATTTTTCAAGACCAGAAGTATTAAAGGAAAAAGGTGTTATTGGTGTTGCATCAGAACTTGTTACAATAGCTGACAAATACAAGGCTGTAGCAAATCATTTACTAGGAAGAATTATTGTGGTTGACAATATAGATAACGCACTTGCTGTATCTAAGAAGTATAATCAATCGCTTAGAATAGTAACTGTAGAAGGTGAATTATTATCTGCAGGTGGAGCAATGACTGGTGGTGCTTATAGAAATACAAGTAACCTTTTGGGCAGAAAAAGAGAAATAGATGATCTAACCAAAGAAATGAATAGTGTTAAAATGCAGTCTATCGAGGCGGATAAGCTAGATAGAGAACTAAAAGTTAGAAGAGATGAACTGAAGAATCAAAAAGAAGAGTTATCAGATAAGGTTCACCAATTATACATAGATAAGAATACAATAGTTCTTAATATCGAACAAGTAAGCAAGAGATTGTCAGAAGCAGCGACAGCATTTGCATCGGTTCAGAAAGAAAATAGAGAGTTGGATTCTCAGGTTGAAGAGATTAATTCTAACAAGACTCAATTACACGAAGATAATAAGCAACAAGAATCTGCAAAAGAGACTTGCGAAGATACAATTAAGCATTATGAAGAATCATTAGTTACAGAAAGAGAGAATCTTAAAAAGGCTAACGAAAATGTATCTTCACTTATGTTAGAGTTCAATACAGTAAAACAACAATACGATTTTATTATTGAAAACATTAGAAGAATTAAAGATGAAGAAAGCAGATTAACAGCAGAATTAAATAGTTATAATTCCAAAGTAGAGGGTTCTGATTCTGAAATAGGAATACTTACAAAACGTATTGAGACTGCTAAGAATAATATTAAAAGTAATCAGACTACCATTAGTGAATTAGAGAATAAATTAGATCTATTTATCAAAGAAAAAGATACAGTTACTGCAAACCACAAGGAATTCTTTAAGAGACGAGAAGAGCTTAATGATGAAATTACTGGTCTTGATAAAGCATCATTTAGAATTAATGCTCAAATAGAAAAAGTAAATGAACAATCTGAAGGCTTGAGTGGTTATATGTGGGAAACTTATGAATTAACGTATAACACAGCATTAGAACTTAGGGATGAGAAACTTGATGATTTGGATTCGTTAAAACGTGAATTAAGTGCTGTTAAAGGTAAGATAAAGTCACTTGGTGATGTTAACGTTAATGCTATTGAAGATTATAAGAGTGTATCAGAAAGATATGAGTTCCTAAAGACTCAGCATGATGATATTATTAAAGCAGAAGAGAATCTAAAGCGAGTTATAGAAGAATTAGATACTGCAATGAGAGAACAATTCAATGAGAAATTTGCAGAGATTCAGAAAATGTTTGATTCGGTATTCAAAGAGTTGTTTGGTGGTGGTAAAGCAAGTCTTGAATTAGTAGATGAAGAAGATGTATTAGAAGCAGGCATAAGGATTATTGCACAACCACCAGGAAAGAAACTTCAAAATATGATGCAATTATCGGGTGGTGAGAAATCACTTACAGCAATAGCTCTACTATTTGCAATACAGAGTCTTAAACCATCTCCATTCTGTCTATTAGACGAGATTGAAGCTGCATTAGATGATTCAAACGTTAAGCGATTTGCTAAATACCTTGGTAAACTTACAAAAGATACTCAGTTTATCGTTATTACTCATAGAAAAGGTACAATGGAAGCGGCTGATATACTATATGGTATAACTATGCAAGAAAAAGGTGTATCTACATTAGTTTCAGTTAATTTAATAGAGAGCGAACTTGATAAGATGGAAGCGGCTCACAATAAATAGAGAAGAGGTAGTAGTATGAGTGAAGAGAAAAAAGGTTTTTTTAGTAAACTAGTATCAGGGCTGACGAAAACAAGAAATAGTATAAGCCAAAATTTTGATAGAATATTTTCACTGTCACATATTGATGATGACTTCTACGATGAATTAGAAGAAACATTAGTAATGGCAGATCTAGGTTATGAGACAACTACTAATATTATTGATAATTTGAAAGAACAAGTTAAGAAATCTAAGATTAAAGAACCAGAAGCTTGTAGAGATTTAATTGTTAACATTATCAAAGAGCAAATGCTTGTAGAAGATAACGCTTATGAATTTGAAGATAAGAAGACAGTGGTATTAGTAATTGGTGTAAATGGAGTTGGTAAAACAACGTCTATTGGTAAATTAGCAGCACAATATAAGTCTCGAGGCAAGAAAGTTATGATGGCTGCTGCAGATACATTTAGAGCAGGTGCTATAGAACAACTTAGAACATGGTCTAATAGAGCTGGTGTAGAGCTTATTGCTCAACAAGAAGGTAGTGATCCATCTGCTGTTGTGTATGATGCGGTACAAGCAGCAAAATCAAGAAATGTAGATATATTACTATGTGATACAGCAGGAAGACTTCATAATAAAAAGAACTTAATGGACGAATTAAGTAAGATGCATAGAATTATTCAAAAAGAATATCCAGATGCTCATCAAGAGACTTTAATTGTTCTTGATGGAACTACGGGACAGAATGCATTAGAACAAGCAAAACAATTTAGCCAAGTTGCAGATATAGATGGTATTATCTTAACAAAACTAGACGGAACGGCAAAGGGTGGTATTGCAATTGCAATTAATTCAGAACTTAATGTACCTGTAAAGTATATAGGTATTGGAGAAAAGATAGAGGACTTGCAAAAGTTTGATGCAGGAGAGTATGTAAATGCATTATTTGCAGGATTTGAAGTTAAGAGTGACGTAGAGATGTTGCTAGATGAAGGAGACGAATAACATGTTATCATTAGAAAAATTTGAAGAAGCTTATAATACTGTACAGAAAGTTGTATTACCAACTAAATTAGTTGAGAGTGATTATTTTAGTGAACAATGTGGCAATAGAGTATTTCTAAAACCAGAAAATATGCAATTAACAGGTGCTTATAAGATTAGAGGCGCTTATTATAAAATCAGTACTTTAACAGAGGAAGAGAGAGCAAAAGGACTTATTACTGCATCAGCAGGAAACCATGCTCAAGGTGTGGCTTATGCTGCTAAGGCATATGGTGCTAGGGCGATAATAGTTATGCCAACTACAACACCTTTAATTAAAGTTAATAGAACAAAATCATATGGTGCTGAAGTTATTCTTTATGGAGATGTATATGATGAATCATGTAACTATGCTATAGAGCTTGCTGAAGATAAAGGATATACATTTATACATCCATTTGATGATTTAGATGTTGCGTGTGGACAAGGTTCAATAGCGATGGAGATAATTAAAGAATTACCAACAGTAGATTATATATTAGTTCCAGTTGGTGGTGGTGGACTAGCTACAGGTGTATCAACTCTTGCTAAAATGCTTAATCCAAGCATTAAAGTAATTGGCGTAGAGCCAGCAGGTGCTAATTGCCTTGAAGTTTCAATGAAAAATGATAATGTTACTACATTACCAGCAGTAGATACAATTGCAGACGGTACAGCAGTTAAGACTCCAGGTAGTAAGATATTCCCATATCTAAAAGAAAACCTTGATGATATAATAACAGTTGAAGATAGTGAATTAATAGTAACATTCTTAGATATGTTAGAGAATCATAAGATGTTAGTAGAGAATTCAGGATTACTTACAGTAGCAGCATTAAAACACTTAAATGTTAAAGATCAAAAGGTTGTTAGTATTCTAAGTGGTGGTAACATGGATGTTATTACATTTGCATCAGTAGTACAACATGGACTTATAGCTAGAAGTAGAATATTCACAGTATCTGTTTTATTACCAGATAAACCAGGTGAATTAATGAATGTATCAAAGACAATTGCGGAATTACAAGGTAATATAATAAAACTTGAGCATAATCAGTTTGTAAATATTAATCGTAATGCTGCCGTTGAATTAGTAATAACTATGGAAGCCTTTGGCCCAGAACATAAAGAAAGAATATTGGCTGTTCTTGCAGAAGAAGGATATAGACCAATCGAGAAGAAATCAAAGAGTATATATTAATTATGGTAAATATTATTATTGTTGATAAGAATAATAACAATAGAATAATAAAAGCATCTACAGGCATCACGTTGTATCAAGCCTTTTTAGAAAACGGCATTATTTTTAATGCCAATTGTGGAGGCAAGGGTATATGTGGTGCGTGTAAGGTGTATGTAGATAAGGAATTTATTTTAGCTTGTGAATATGTTTTAGAAGAGGACATAGAGGTTAAGATAAATTTTTTGTTGCCTTTAAAGGATAATATTATTGAATATAGGGAATCTGTTGAATCTAATACAATAAATCATGCGTTTAATAATGATGTTAATTCAGATGTTACAGGTCGTTGTTATGGAATTGGAATAGATGTTGGAACAACTACAATAGGAATGAAACTAATAGACTTGGAATCATCTATGGAGGTAAGTAGTATAAGTATGCTGAATTCTCAAAGAGGGTATGGGGCAGATGTGGTTAGTAGAATTTCCTATTCCATAGACGAACAACATCTTAATGTGCTAAGAAAAGCTGTATGGAACGATATACTATATGGAATTAGTAAGCTAATAGATATTAATTACGATATACAACAAATAGTTATTAGTGGTAATCCTACAATGACTAGTATAATAAGAGGATTAGATATTACAAGTATTGGCGAATATCCATTTAAACCATTAGATATGGGAGAGATGAGAGATATACTTTCAAATATTGCATATGGATATGAGGAAAATAAGGATTATGTTGAACTTATAGGTAGATTAGCTAATGTAAATCTTAGAGTATTGGAATGTGCCAGTGGTTATATTGGAAGTGATGTTTTGGTAGGTGCTGCTTATCTTGATATGTGTAGTGATGAAAATTACACCATGTTAATTGATTTAGGAACTAATGGAGAAATTATAATAGGTAATAGTTATAAAACATTAAGTGGTTCTACAGCATGCGGACCAGCATTTGAACAAGCACTAAAAGGTCAGGATTCTTATGGCACAAATATAATTGATATAATTTCTAGATGTTTGGATAGAAGATTAATTGATAGTGAAGGTAAAATAATTGATAGATTTATAGAAAAAGGTATACCTTGTGATGGAGGAGTAATGTTAACTCAAGATATCATTAGGGATATTCAGTTAGCTAAAGCAGCTATCCGTACCGGAATAGAAATATTAACGGAAAGATTGGGCATATCATTAGAAGATATTAATCAGGTATATATTGCTGGAGGATTTGGAACTTATTTGAATATTAGCAATGCTGTTAATATTGGAATGATACCTAAAGTGCTGGAAAATAAATGTAAAAGTGTAGGAAATACAGCCCTTGAAGGAACTATGGAATATATAGTTAATGATACTATAAAGTCTAGAATAACTAATATAAAAACTAATATATGTGATATTGACTTATCTATTGATAATAATTTTAGCAAAATGTATATAAGTCAAATAAACTTCTGAAAAATTCATGTGCAAAACTAACAAAAACAATTGTTTAAAACTAACAAAAACTCGTGATAAGTATAGTCAAACAAAGAATAGTATGTTAAAATGTGTATAAATCAAATAAGCAAATATGTTTAAAATGTATAAATTATATATATAATATCTTGTTTTTGCAAAGGAGGTTTTACCCATGGCACTATTCGGAAAGAAAGAAGAAAAAAATTACTTAGTTGTTGACGCGTACACAAGCGAAGTAGTCGCAGCATGTACAACCAAAGAAACCAAGCAGATTTCGCAAGTACAGGTAAAAGCCAAATTTGTAGAAGTAACAGAATACGAAGCTTATAAATACAATGAGCATAATGTTGTACCAGACGACATTAAATCAAGAAAAGCTTATACATTCAAAGAATTAAAATAAAATATTTTTTCTCTCATTATTATCCCCCATTTCAGAAGTATCGGAATGGGGGATAATCCAATTTTAAAATGTAGGCTTATTTTTTTCGCGAAGGCAAAGTGAGATTTATTTGTATTGAATTGTATATTAATTATATGGTAATATACGATTAATTAGATAGTATTATAGGGGTAGGGTTATATAAAATATAATTCTTTTTTTATTTATAGGGAGGAAACCAATGCAATATACAAATGGAAGTCATGATAATATTAAAGTCGTGTTAGATAAGAAGAACAGAGATATGAGTAGTTTAGAAAAAATAATTGTGAAAATATCAATAATAATAGGAATATTAATAACAATTGTTTTAATTGCAAAGCCTATTTCAATAGTAGTAGTTGTTACAATAAGAGATATTAACTATGCGAAATATAGAGATTCAGAATATGTAGAAAAGGATATTCTTGAATATTTAGAAGAGAGATACAGTGAAAATTTTGTGATAGAATCGTGTGTAGTGTCAAGGTATGATTCTGATATACGTCCTGAGTATGGTACAATAGAAGCATATGTTTATCCACTTGAGCATTATGATGAAAAGCATAAATTTAGAGTACAAGGCGATAAAAATATATTTGGAATAGTAGATTATTATGATACGTATACAGATATTAAGTTAATTGAGGAATATGAAACCCTTATAGATCCAATACTCGGAGAATGTTATGATGAATACAAGTTTTACGTGAGTTTTCCTACCACATGGCTTAACAAAAACTTACCCGTTGATACAAAGGTAGAAGATTTTAATGAAATGGAGCAACATACAGATTATTATAGCAGACCTACCTTAGTAATATATTTACCGCCTAGCGAACCACGAAGCGGAATGTATGATGTATCTAAGAAATTAAGCGAGGGAAACTATGTAGGATATGTAAGTTATAAGTGGTTCTATAAGGATGAGGGCTATGATAGAAAAGGGCGAAATGATTGGGGAGATAATGATGGTTATAATTTCGAAGTATATTCTAATATAATTTGTGAAGATGGGAAAATATTAAAGTAAAGAATATTGGAATTTTATGGCTATAATAAAGTAAAATATGCAATTATGTAGTAGCCATATTAAAAAATAAAATGATTTTAGCTAATAGAATGCATATATATGGAGGATTTGTATGGATATACAAATAAGAGTCAAGTTTATTAATTATTTATTTAAGATGCTTAGTGGACAATATGATAATTTGCCAATAGGTATGCTTATGGATACAGATGATAGCTATATTCCGGCTACTAATGGAACTATTCTTGAAAGAGTCGCTCCAGAAACAGTAGGTATATCTACTGAGGTGGTTTTGAAACTTATTAAAAATCTTAGTAGTGATAAATCAATAGGTTTACATGGAATTATGATGGCTAAGGACGGTAAGATATTTGCTGAAACTTATGCATCTCCATACAATGAAGAATATAGACACATTTCACATTCAATGTGTAAGAGTATTACGGCTATGGCAGTAGGAATAGCGATAGAAGAAGGATATATTAATCTAGAAGAACGTTTAGTTGATATATTATCAGATAGAGTTGGAATACTTACATCAAAGAGTATCAGAGAAATAACCATTAAGCATTTACTTACTATGAGTACAGGTATTAAATTTAATGAATTAAGTACAGTATTTGAAAATGATTGGATTAAAGGATATCTAGAATCTGGAACTTCATTTCAACCTGGAACAGATTATGAATATAACAGTTTGAATACGTATATGTTATCAGTAATTATTAAGATAAAAACAGGAGAAGGTCTTCTGGATTTTATTACAGCAAGAATTCTTGACCCACTTGGAATTAATGATATAACATGGGAGAGATGTCCGATGGGATATGAAAAAGGTGGTTGGGGAATGAAACTTAACCTTATGGATATGACCAAATTCGGAATGTTATATCTTCAAAATGGAAGATGGTTAATTAATGACGTTATGGAAGAAATTGTACCTAGTAAATGGGTGGAATTATCTTGTAGTAAACAAATAGACCAGACTGCTGACAAATTATGTACTGGATATGGATATCAGATATGGGGACTAGAAGGTAGCGCCTATGCATTTAATGGTATGTTAGGGCAAAATGTTATTGTAGTTCCTGAAAGAAATATAGTTATATCAATGACAGGTGGAAGTGTTAGCTTGTTTCCAGATAGTAAGGCAATTAGATTAATATTAGACCTTGTTACAGATGATAACAACTTTTCAGAAGATATTTTGTCGATTAATCCAATTGAACAATATATATACAAACATTCTCTTGAAAACATGGAAGTAATGGAGAAGTTAAAGGTTGTAAAACCAAACTTGTCTAATTTATCAGAGATGGCATTTAAGAGAGCGTTTATAGATGATAAATTATATAAGAGATATATTAAGCGAGTAGATAGCTTATCCGGGAAAATATATGAATTTAGTGAGCCCATTGGAAGTGTAATGCCTATTATGCTTCAAGCAATGTACAACAATTATTCAAAAGGAATAACTGATATTGTATTTTCCTATGACAATGATGAATTTGCTATAGAATTCAATGAAACACATACGAAAAATATTATTAAGGTAGGTTTTAATCATACCTTATATCAGGAATATATCCTTAGCGGACAACGTTTCAGCATTGGAACTATTGGTAAGTTTACTAATGATGAAGATGGAAATGTTGTACTTAAGATCAAGGTATCTTTTGTGGAAACTTCAAATACTAAGATAATTAAAATCTTCTTTTTGGATGATAGAATTAAATTACAACTTCTAGAAGCACCTTCTATGGAAGGAATATTGGAATATTTGATTGGCGATGATAGTCCTATCATTAAGAAAAGCATCCCAATATTCTCTACTTCTGAGTATATGAAATATAGATTAGATAAATTCATTTCTCCATGGTCTTATGGGTTTGAAAAATCGAATTAGTGTGTTATAATGGGCGAGTATAATACACGGAGGATAAAATAATGGACATATGTAGTCTATACAGTGGAAGTAGTGGCAATTCAATATATGTTGGTACTAATGATACTCATTTACTAATAGATGTAGGTTTAAGTGGCAAGAGAATCGAAGAAGGGTTGAATTCTATAGATTTAGCAGGAAAAGACATTGATGGAATACTTATAACCCACGAACATTCGGATCATATTGCCGGATTAGGTGTACTATCTAGAAAATACGGAATACCTATATATTCAACCAGAAAAACTATAGAGGCAATTAAATTGTATAAGCCATTAGGTAAAGTTGATGAAGATTTATTTAACGAAGTTACACCAGATGAGAGATTTATGATTAATGATATCGAGGTAGAACCTAATTCTATATGGCATGATGCGGCAGATCCTTGTTGTTATATTTTTAGAAATAATAACAAAAAGATAAGTGTAGCTACAGATTTAGGTAATTTTGATGATTACCTAATACATAAGTTAGAAGATTCTGATGTATTATTTATAGAGGCTAATCATGATATAAGAATGCTTGAAGTTGGGCCTTATCCTTATTATTTAAAACAAAGAATACTAGGTAATAGAGGTCATTTATCTAATGAAAGAGCAGGACAATTAATTAAGAGATTACTAAATGACCATATTGCATCTATTATGCTAGGACATTTAAGTAAAGAAAATAATCACGTGGACGTAGCCTATGAGACAGTTTCTGTGGAACTTATAGGAAATATGTATTCAAATGATATAAGAGATTTTAACTTACAAGTGGCAAAGAGAGATACAACATCTACACTAGTAAGTATATAGAAAGTGGAGGACATTATGAAGAGAACAGTTATAACAGTAGTAGGTAAAGACAGAGTAGGTATTATTGCAAAGGTTTGCGTATATTTAGCAAACAATCAAATAAATATATTAGATATAGCTCAGACAATCGTTCAAGGTTTCTTCAATATGATGATGGTAGTAAATATTGAGGAATCATCAAAAGATTTCAAAACAATATCTTCTGAATTAGAGCAAATTGGCGAAGAAATCGGAGTTACAATCGGGCTTCAACAAGAAGAAATATTTGATATGATGCACAGAATCTAGACTGTGTATATAAGATTGTAATTTGGAGGATGTTTAAATGATAAATATTAATGAAGTTATAGAAACTAATGAAATGATACGTCATATGAATCTTGACGTAAGAACTATTACAATGGGAATTAGTTTACTTGATTGTACAGCAAGTACATTAAAAGAAACATGTGATAATATATATAAGAAAATTACCGAATCAGCAAAAGACCTTGTAAAGGTTGGTAAAGATATAGAAATGGAATATGGTAGACCTATTGTTAATAAACGTATATCTATTACACCTATTTCACTAGTAGGTGGTTCTGTATGTAAGACTAGTGATGATTTTGTTGAGTTAGCAAAAGCTCTTGATGAAGCAGCCAAAGTTGTTGGAGTTAACTTTATAGGAGGATATTCAGCATTAGTTCAAAAAGGAATGACAAAGGCTGATGAATTATTAATTCGTTCAATTCCTAAAGCATTAGCAACAACTTCATATGTGTGCAGTTCTGTAAATGTAGGTTCTACAAAAACAGGAATAAATATGGATGCAGTTAAGTTAATTGGTGAGATTATATTAGAGGCATCTCAGTTAACAGCAGATAGAGAATGTATAGGCGCTGCTAAGTTTGTTGTATTTTGTAATGCTCCTGATGATAATCCATTTATGGCAGGTGCTTTCCATGGAGTATCAGAAGCAGATAAGGTAATTAATGTAGGAGTTAGTGGTCCTGGTGTTGTAAAAGCAGCTCTTGAAGAAGTAAGAGGAGAAAGCTTTGAAGTACTATGTGAGACTATTAAGAAAACTGCATTTAAGATAACAAGAGTAGGTCAATTAGTAGCAAAAGAAGCATCGGCTAGACTTGGTATTCCATTTGGAATTATTGATTTATCTCTAGCACCAACTCCAGCAGTTGGCGATAGTGTAGGAGAGATATTAGAAGAGATAGGTCTAGAATATACAGGTGCTCCAGGTACTACAGCAGCCCTAGCCTTACTTAATGATCAAGTTAAAAAGGGTGGTGTTATGGCATCATCATATGTAGGTGGTCTAAGTGGAGCATTTATTCCTGTTAGTGAAGATCAACGAATGATAGACGCTGCAACTTGTGGCGCATTAACAATAGAGAAATTAGAAGCAATGACGTGTGTATGTTCAGTAGGTCTAGATATGATTGCAATACCAGGAGATACTAAGGCTACAACTATTTCAGGTATTATTGCTGATGAAATGGCAATCGGTATGATTAATCAGAAGACAACAGCTGTTAGATTAATCCCTGTAATCGGTAAGGGTGTTGGTGAAATGGTTGAATTTGGTGGATTATTAGGCTATGCACCAGTAATGACTGTTAATCCATACTCTTGTGATGCATTTATAAATAGAGGTGGAAGAATTCCTGCTCCTATACATAGTTTCAAAAATTAATTATTTGAAAGGTAAAATAATATGAAGGTCTTAAACAGATTACAACCAAACAGTGTATTCAAATATTTTGAAGATATTTGTAATATCCCACATGGCTCTTATAATACAAAGGGGCTTAGTGATTATTGTGTTGATTTTGCTAAAGAACATGGGCTTTTATATACTCAAGATGAATTAAATAATGTAATTATATATAAAGATGCTACTGAAGGATATGAAGAATATCCTACATTAATTATACAAGGGCATCTAGATATGGTTTGTGAGAAAAACGAAGATGTTATTCATGATTTTATCCATGAACCACTTAACCTAGAAATAGATGGAGATTTTATTAAGGCAATAGGAACTACGCTAGGTGGAGATGATGGAATAGCTATCGCTATGGGTCTTGCTATATTAGAAGACGAAAATATTAGTCATCCTAAGCTTGAAGTAGTATTTACAACTGAGGAAGAAGTAGGTATGGAAGGAGCAATTGGCCTTGATGCAAGTAAGCTATCAGGAAAGTATTTGCTTAATTTAGATAGTGAGGATGAAGGTGTATTTACTGTTAGTTGTTCAGGTGGAGCAACAATGCTTATGAATATTCCTATAGGATATGAACATGTTGATGGGGTAGTATGCATAATTAAAGTAAGTGGATTACTTGGTGGACATTCAGGGATGGATATAGATAAGAATCGTGGAAATGCTAATAAGATTCTCGGTATATATTTATCAGAATTATATAATGATTATGGAATAAATGTGCTAAATGTAAGTGGTGGACTCAAAAATAATGCAATTCCTAGAGAAGCAACAGCAACTTTTGTTATTCGTGATGAGTATTTACTAAAGGCATATGATATTGTGGATGGAATAACTCATAGATTATCAGAAGAGATATGTATTAATGAACCTGCATTTAATGTAGCATTTAATCAGATGGAAAGTGATAATGTATTATGCTATGATAATATGACTACATTTAATATAATAAATATAATGTATGAGATTATCAATGGAATTGTTGCTATGAGTAAGGATATTGATGGATTAGTTGAGACATCACTTAATCTAGGAGTTATTGAAGTTAAGAATAATACAATATATATTCAATCGTCTCTAAGAAGTTCCGTAGATGAGAGTTTGGATAGACTAATCAATAACGTATCAAATATCTGTGAAAGAATAGGTATTAATTGTATTGTAGAATCTAGGTATCCAGGGTGGAAGTATAATCCTGACTCAAGACTTAGAAATATGATGACTAATACTTATATAGATATGTATGGTAATGAACCAAAGATTGAAGCTATACATGCTGGTCTTGAATGTGGAATATTTGCATCAAAGATTACTGATATCGATATGATATCAACAGGGCCTAATATATATGATATTCATACTCCAGATGAGAGGCTTTCAATTAGTTCAGTACAAAAAACTTGGGAATATGTCATAAAAACACTTGAAAATATGAAAAATTTATAGCATATTAATAAGTGGAGATTTCACGAAAAATATAATATAAGAGTTTAATACAATTATTTTATGAATATACTATTATCACTTAGTGAGGTATTTTCGAACTTAGTGATAATGCATACCTAGACACTTAACGAGGTGTTTTCGAGTTTAGTGTATATGGTATAACATTAACAGAGGAATAAAGGAGACAAAAAGAATGGCAAACGTATATGACGTGCTAAAAGAGAGAGGTTTTATAGCACAAACAACACACGATGAAGAAATTAGAGAAATGTTAGGTAAAGAAAAGGTTACTTTCTATATAGGTTTTGATGCTACAGCAGATAGCTTAACAGCAGGACATTTCCTTACAGTAATGGCAATGACACATATGCAACAACATGGACATAAGCCAATTGCATTACTTGGTGGTGGTACTACAATGATTGGTGATCCATCTGGTAAAGCTGATATGCGTCAACTTATGACAAGAGAGCAGATAGATTATAACGCTGAATGTTTTAGAAAACAGTTATCTAGATTTATAGATTTTGACAATGATAATGCAATAATTGAGAATAATGCGGATTGGTTATTAGATCTTAATTATGTTGAATTCTTAAGAGAAGTTGGTGTTCATTTTTCAGTAAATAAGATGCTTACAGCAGAGTGCTACAAGCAACGTATGGAAAAAGGACTTACATTCTTTGAGTTTAACTATATGTTAATGCAAAGTTATGATTTCTGGGTACTTAATAAAAAATATGATTGTAAATTAGAACTTGGTGGAGATGACCAATGGTCAAATATACTAGGTGGTGCTGATTTAATTAGAAGAAAAGAAAGAAAACAAGCATATGGTCTTACATTTACACTTCTTACAACTTCTGATGGTACTAAGATGGGTAAGACAATGAAGGGTGCTGTATGGCTAGATCCTAACAAGACTACACCTTATGAGTTCTATCAATATTGGAGAAATATTGAGGATTCTAATGTTGAGAAATGTCTTGGACTTCTTACTTTCTTACCAATGGATGAAGTTAGAAGACTTGGTGCGTTAGAAGGCGCTGAGATTAATAAAGCTAAAGAAGTATTAGCATATGAGATAACTAAGATTGTTCATGGCGAAGAAGAAGCTACTAAGGCGCAAGAAGCTGCTAAGACTGTATTTGCAGCAGGTGGTGTAAGTGAAAATATGCCTACTGTAAGCTATAATGAAGAGCAATTTAGCGAAGGTATTGATATTAAGACAATTCTTGTTGATTCTAAGATGTGTACATCTGGTTCAGATGCAAGAAGAAATATTCAACAAGGTGGCGTATCTGTAAATGATGTTAAAGTAACAGATGCTAATGCTAAATTTACAAAAGCAGATTTTAATGATGATGGAGTTCTTATTGTTAAAAAGGGTAAGAAAAACATATATAAAGTAGTATGTGAGTAACTAATGATGCGTATTAATATAAGAAAGAGGGGTTAGAATTATGTCTAATGATACACTTTTAGGATTAAGTATTGTAGGTATTTATTTGGTTGTTATGGTTGTTTTGCTTATTATGGTTGTAGCGTCGTATTTATTAAGCGCTTATCCAATATATAAGATGGCTAAGAAAATGGGTAGGGATAATCCTTGGCTTGCTTGGATACCAATAGCAAATACGTATATGATGTTTGTTATACCAGAGAAGCCATATGATGTATTTAATGGTAAGATACATTTTGAAGATAGAAGCAGAGCATTTTTAATATGGCTAGCTATTGTTTATGGTGGTTCAGCTATAGTAGGTATGGCAAGTGTAGTAAATGCTATTCCAATAATAGGCGCATTAATTTATGGCGTTATTTATATGTTATATATAGCATTAACATATATTGCTAAATATGTAATGTATAAAGATATATATGATACATTTATGCCAGATCAAAACAATGTAGCATTTGGTGTACTAACAGTATTAATACCAATCGTAGGTATCGTAATGCTATGGGTTGCTTCTTCTAAAGAACCAGATAGTTCTATAGGAACAGTTAATTATAACCAATACAACTAATATACGTTATTAATTTAAGAAAGAGGGTATTTATGTATACACAAAGTACAGATTACGATGCATTATATGCAGGTGTATTTGCTATAATTATTTTAGCGATGTATGCTATCTTATTTGCTATAATGATAACTGCATATGTAGTTCAAGCTATTCCGTTATATAAGATGGCTAAAAAAATGGGGAGACAACATGCATGGCTTGCATGGATACCTGTAGGAAATATGTATATTATGTATGCAATACCTAATAAACCATTTGATCTTTTTAAAGGAAAGATACATTTCGAGGAAAGATATAAGGCATTTATATGGTCAATAGCTGTTACCTGGGGTGGTGCAATATTAGTTTGGATAGGTAGTATATTTGCTTATATACCATTAATAGGTATATTAGTGCTTATTGGTATGTATTTAATAGATATAGCATTATATGTGTTTATATTTATAATGCATTATCCTATGTATAAGGATATATATGATACATTTATGCCAGATAAAAACAATGTAGCAATGGCTGTATTAAGCCTTTTTGTACCTATTGTAGCTATTGTAATGTTATGGATAGCAGCTTCAAAAGAGCCAGTTCAATACGTAGAACAATCAAATTATAATTAATATATGTACTAAGGGGGAGAACATATATATGACAATTATTATCATTATATTTTTAATAGCTTTATTAGGTGTATTATTTGAATTTATGTTGGTAGGTATTTGCATAGCAATAGGTGTAGTAACTATACTTTCATCTTTTGTTGCTGCAATTCCATTATATATTATGGTTAAAAAGGCGAATCATAGATTTCCGTGGTTAGCATTTATACCATTAGGGAATATATATTTAATGTATACCATATCTAATAAGCCTTTTGTTTTATTTGAAGGAGAGATATACATAAAAGATAGAACCACTGTATTTTTATACTATGTATTACTTCTGGTTCTGTATGCATTTGGTATATTTATGTGTTATTGTATACGTGATGATTATTTTGCATTTATGGATGGTCTTATATTGGTGCAATTGGTGTTTTATGCAGCCAAAGTAGTATTGCAATATCCTATGTACAAGGATATGTACGACATGTTTATGTATAAGAAAGATAATAGGGTACTATCTATAATAAGTGCATTCTCTTTTTTTATTGCTACTATACAATTATGGCGCATATGTAAAAACAAACCAGTTCAATACGTGTCAGTAATTAATACTGAAGATATTATATAATATAGTCGAGGTGATTAATCATCTCGACTTTTTTAAAATAGATAGGAGTTAGATTATGGATAGTATATTATTATTAGAAGATGAAGAAAGTGTTAATAGAGGTATTGTTTTTTCATTAGCAAAAGAAGGTTATACAATTTTGTCAGCATCAAATATAAAAAATGCATATAAATTATTTAAAGAACATAATCCTTCTCTTATAATATGTGATATTAATTTACCTGATGGTAATGGTCTTGATTTTATAAAAGAAATAAGAAAATCAAGTGATGTTCATATTATATGTCTTACAGCCTTAGATCAAGAAATAGACCATGTAATAGGATATGAAGCTGGAGCAGATGATTACATAGTAAAACCATTTAGCTTATCAGTATTAACGTTAAAGATATCAGCCTTCTTTAAAAAGCAAGATAAAGAATCAGGGCAAATAATCGTATCGGAAAATATAAAGATATATCTTCAAGAAATGCGTTTATATAGTAATGAGGTAGAAATATCTCTAACTAAAAATGAATGGCGATTACTTAATTTATTTATAGAACATCCAAAACAAATTTTATCTAAAAATCAGATACTACAACAAATATTTGATATAGATGGTGACTTTGTAGATGAAAACACAATTGCAGTTAACATTAGAAGATTACGAGAAAAAATAGAAGATGATAGTTCTAATCCAATATACATTAAAAACATTAGAGGTATTGGATACATATGGGATAAGGAATGTAAGAGGATATAGTATATGTTTAAATACAGCGGAAAATCTAATATATATTTAATAATTGCAGTTATTACATTGTTATATATTACCATTTTAGATATTTGTATAATTCATGATAATCATAATAATTACGAAGAAAAAATAGCTATTCTTGAAGCTATGTTAGAATCTGATAATTCGGAAACTACAGCAGTTTCTTTATTAAAAGGAATAGAGGTCGCTGAATATAATGATAGTTTCTTAGATATACACGGATATACTTATGAATACAAAAATATATATTACAAAGAATATATACAAGCTATTATTTGGACGCTAATAATATCGATTGTGTCGTATATACTTATTTTATTTTTGGTTTCACTTGTAAGAAACAGAGAAATTAGTAATAAAAATCAAGGGTTAAAAGAGTTGGAACTTATAATTAGAGA
This sequence comes from Lachnospiraceae bacterium, assembly GCA_031556525.1. Classification (GTDB taxonomy): domain Bacteria; phylum Bacillota; class Clostridia; order Lachnospirales; family Lachnospiraceae; genus JAVBSN01. Next base: position 119,185 of record JAVBSS010000012.1, on the reverse strand, counting down.
CTTTAGAAATGGTATATATAATAAAGTGTATGATATGGATTTATTTAATGATACGTACAGTGAAAATAATATATATATCCAATTAGAATCACTAGGAAATCATTTTGATATGTTAAGTAAACAGATGCTAAGTGAAAAAGAGAGTACAAAATCTTTAGTAACAGATATTTCTCATCAACTTAAAACTCCTGTTGCTGCGCTTAAAACTTGTTTTGAGATATTACAGAAAGATGATTTGCTAGATAATGAAAGAGAAGAATTTTCTATGCGTTGTTCTATGCAACTTAATGGATTAGAGAATCTAATGTTATCACTAATTAATATATCAAGAATGGAAATTGGAATGATTGATATTAAGAAAGAAAATGCTTCAATATTTGATACTTTAGTAGAATCAGTTAATCGAGTTTATTTGAAAGCAGAAGATAAACAAATAAGCATAGAGGTAGATTGTGAAGATAATATTGAGAAATTATCTATACCTCATGATAGAAAATGGATTAGTGAAGCATTTATTAATATTTTAGAAAATGCTATTAAATATAGTGCTAGCAATACATCAATTATTATTAGTATAGTTGAAAGAACATCTTTTTTAAGAATTGAGATTACTGATAATGGGATTGGAATACCTAAAGAAGAGTATAATAATGTTTTCAAACGATTTTATCGAGTACAATCAGAAGATGTAAATAAACAATCAGGTTCGGGAATAGGTCTATATTTAACTAGAGAGATAATAACAAGGCATAATGGAACAATTTCAGTGTCTTCTAAGTATAATAAGGACAATCATGGAAGTACATTTACTATACAATTACCATACAAAGATTAAGTCTTACAAAACTGTAAGACTTTTTTGATTATTTGTAAGTTAAATGAAATACAATACTATTATTATAGAGTATAAGAAATATAGTTCTTAGAAATATAATCAAAGAGAGGATGAATTATTATGAGTACAATTTTAAAAACAAATAATCTATGTAAATATTATGGAGAAGGGGAAAACAGGGTAAATGCTGTTGATGGTATTGATATTTCAGTTGAGCAAGGAGAATTTGTAGCTATAGTAGGTAAATCAGGTTCTGGAAAAAGTACATTGCTACATATGTTAGGTGGGCTAGATTATCCTACAAGTGGGCAGGTTCTTATAAAGGACAAAGATATATTTAGTTTGAAAGAAGATGCTCTAGCAGTCTTTAGAAGAAAGAAGATAGGATTTATATTTCAATCATTTAATCTAATATCATCAATTAATGTATGGGAAAATATTGTGTTACCTCTTGGTCTAGATGGGCAGCATGTGGATGAAGATTTTGTAAAGGATATAATTGCTACATTAGATATTGAAACTAAGGTTAATAACTTGCCAAATACACTTTCAGGTGGTCAACAACAAAGAGTTGCAATAGCAAGAGCAATAGCATCAAAGCCAGATATAATATTTGCTGATGAGCCAACAGGTAATCTAGATTCTAAAACAAGTGATGAAGTAATAGGTTTGTTAAAATTATCTGCTAATAAGTATGGACAAACTTTGGTTATGATTACTCACGATGAAGATATTGCACAACTAGCAGACCGTATTTTAGTAATAGAAGACGGAAAGGTGGTATCATAATATGAATACATTAAAAAACTTGGCTATTAGCAATAATAAAGCCAATAAGACAAGGAGTATCTTAATTATAATATCTGTTGCCTTAACAACTATATTATTAACTGTAATTTCCACATGGGGATATGGGCTTATTAAAGTGAATAGAGAAAATGCAGGAGCATTTTATGGAAGTTATTATGGTACTTATAATAATGTAACAGATGATGAATTAAAAGAAATGAATCTACGTAGTGAATTTTCTCAAATAGGGAAACTGTCTTATGTAGGTGAAATAGAAAATAAATTAGGTGGTATATGCACAGTTGATGATACAGTAATAGAACTTACTAATTTAGATACATCTCTAGAAAGTGGAAAATTTCCACAAAAGGAAAATGAAATAGTAGGTCAAGCTTCATTTTTTCAAATGCTAGGATATGAAAATGTTAATATAGGTGATACAATTTCTTTGAATTATAGAGAAGATAATTATAGTAAATATGTTACTAATGAGTTCGTTGTTTCTGGAATTATTAAAGAATCAGAACCAAAGGCAAATTCCTATGTATTATATGTATCTAATAATTTTTATAATAGCTTAAAAGAAAGTGATGAGATGCGTTATAAAGTTTATTTTACTTTGGATGAATCTATTAATATTAATTATGATATTGCTAAGGACCTAATAGAAGAAATAGGTGCTAAATGTTGTATTGATCAAGACAGAATATCAGTAAACTTATATTATATAATGTGGGCCTTTGATCCAGGAATAGAAACAATTACAATATGTATGGTTATAGCTTTATTAGTAATAGTATTTTCGGTTATAGTTATATACAATATTTTTCAAGTTGGAATCACACAAAAAGTGTGGGAATATGGAAAAGTTAAGGCGTTAGGAGCTACTAAGAGACAATTAAGAAAATTAATATTAAGAGAGGGAATGTCTCTTGCTTTTATTGGTACTCCAGTAGGATTATTGATAGGATGTATTATAGCTGTAAGCTCATTTAATTGGTTAATACAGCAAAGCAGTTATATTCAGGTAGTAGAAGTAGGTAAAATGCTATCTATATTATCAATCCCATTACTATTATTAGTTGGGTTAGTTTCTATAATAACAGTATGGTTAGCCCTTAGAAGATCAATGAAAATAGCATCTTCAATATCAGCAATTGAAGCAATACGTTATCAAGAAACTACTAAAAATAAAAAAGGTATTCGTAAAGGTAAAAAAGAAATTGGTACAAAAGGATTGTTATTTGCTAATTTCTATGCAAATCCTAAAAGGACAATAATTACAATATTAACTATGGGACTTTCTTGTGTTATGTTTGTTATTATGTCAAATGTTGTTGCAAACATGGATGTAGAATATGAGGCAAGAAAAGCTGTTGAACATGGTCAGATATTGATTCAATTAGATTATTCGCTTTCTGATAAGGCATATCCAGAAAATAATCTAGATTCTATTATGAAAAATAATCCTTTAGATGCTAAATTGATAGAAGATATACGAAGTTTGGATAAGGTTACAGAAGTTACAACAAGAGATATTATGCCTGTTAAGATGAATGATAATTTAAGGGCTATAGCTATATTTAATAAAGAGGATTTTGATTATAAAGTAAAATCCGAAAGTGTCACTGGGGACTTTAGTTATGATTCGGTAACAAATGAAAATGGTATTGTATATGCTTGGTCATATTTTATGGAGAGTAATGGATATTCTATAGGACAAGATATCACAGTAGATATAGAAGAAGAGAGTAAACATATTAATTTCCCTGTTAAAGGTTCTTATAGTTATTCATTTATGAGTATTGATTGGATAATGACTGAAGATACTTATAATAATCTTGGATTAGAGAATAACTATACAGGATGTATATGGATAGATTGTAAATATAATGATGTAGAAGCGGTAAGAACTGAATTAGAAGAATTATTAATCGGAAAAGAACATATTGAAATAAGTATTTATAAAGATGCTCTTAGCCAAACGGAATTTCAGATAAAAACTTTAAAACTTGTAGTATATGCTTTATTAGGTATTATAACTCTTATAGGATTTATGAATATGGCAAATACAATTATTACAAATATGATTACTAGAAAACAAGAATTTGGTATGTTACAGATTGTTGGAATGACAAATAAACAATTAAGTTATATGCTTCAAGCAGAAGGAATGTTATTTACTATAGGAACAATTATAATTGCAATTGCAGTAGGTCTTCCGATGGGTTATATAGTATTTCAGTACTGTAGGGAACAGTGTATAATGGGTATTAACATATATCATATTCCTTTTATTCCAATTATAATAATGATAGTTTCACTTGTGTTATTACAAACCATATTGTCATTTATATTGAGTAAGAATCTTAAAAAAGAATCCTTAGTAGATAGAGTTAGATATTTAGGATAATATTTGACATAAGAATCCTTTTGTGGTAATTTAATATCAATAATATTACACATCATATATTTGCCACCGGGTAAATATTAATAGATGCTTGAACATATTCCATTAGGTCATAGAAGGAATGTGTCCAAGCATTTTTTTGTGTTTATGTGAAGAAGGGATAATTATTATGAAAAATACATTATTAAAAGACTTTGGCAAATTTGTTACTTACAATATTTTAGGAATGATAGGCTTATCATGCTACATACTAGTTGATACGTTTTTTGTATCTCTTAATATGGGAAGTAAGGGATTAACTGCCCTTAATCTTGCGATATCTATATATAGTTTTATTAATGGTATTGGTTTAATGATAGGTATTGGAGGAGCAACTCGTTATTCTATATGTAAGGCAAAGAAAGAAGATAACTATGCGAATCGTATATTTACAGTTTCAATTACTGTCGGAATAATTATAGGGATTATGCTAGCTATATTAGGATTTATGATGTCTTATAATCTTGCTGGTATATTAGGTGGAAGAGGAGAGATTCAAACTCTAACCTCAACATATCTAAAAGTATTATTAGGATATTCACCGTTTTTTATTGCTAATAATATTCTAGTAGCTTTTGTTAGAAATGATAATAACCCTAAGTTATCTATGGCTGGAATGCTTATAGGAAGTTTTTCTAATATAATCTTAGATTATGTGTTTATGTTTATCTTTGGTTGGGGAATGTTTGGTGCTGCATTTGCAACTGGACTTGCTCCTGTTATTAGCATATGTATATTAAGCAGTCATTTTATTAAAAAGAGGAATGGATTTAAGCTTGTTAGTGGATTTTTCAGTAATATATTAAAAGATATAAGAGATATTGTAAATCTAGGGATCTCTGCATTTGTAAATGAATTAGCATCAGGTATTGTACTTATTATATTTAATTTGCTTATACTAAAAATATGCGGTGATGTTGGAGTTGCGGCTTATGGTATAGTTGCCAATCTAGCATTAGTAGCTATTGCAATATTTACAGGTGTTTCGCAAGGAACACAACCATTAGTTAGTAAATACTACGGAAAAGGAAATCAAAGAGAGGTTAATACTTTACTTAGATATGGAATTATATTGGCTAGTATAATTGGACTAGTGATAATAATTATAGGTTATGCTTGCACAAATGGACTTATAGGAGTATTTAATAGCGAACACAACGTAGAACTCAGTAAAATTGCTTTTAAGGGAATTAGATTATATTTTTTAGGATTTGTACCAGCTGGCATTAACGTTGTCATGTCGGGCTATTTAAGTGCTATAGAACGCGGAAAACAAGCTTTTACAATATCTATTATTAGAGGATGCATAGGAATTATGATTTTTGCATTTGTATTATCTTATTGGTTTGGGATGAATGGTATATGGATTTCATTTATATGTGCGGAAGGATTAACCTTTATTATTGGAACCATATGTATACTAAATATAAATAATAAAGCACCTATTATGCAATAATATGTATATATATAATTGATGTAATATTAAAAACACTAGATAATATACGTATTATTTGGTAAAATAGTATGAAGTGTTTATAAATATAAATCGATTGATAATAGGTGGATATAAATGAGTAAAAATAAGACAGAAGAAATTGAAAAAGAAACAATTAAGAATAACAAAGTAAAAAAAGAAAAAATCAAACCAGAGAAGATCAAAAAAGAAAAAATTAAAAAAGAGAAAATTAAACCAGAAAAGATTAAAAAAGATAAAACAATCAAGCGAGATAAGGTAAATCAACGTACCAAAGAAGTGAAATGGGATAAACTTGATAATACTGCTAACTTATTTCCCGTAATAACAACTGAAAGTATGAGTAATGTTTATAGAATAGCAGTTACTTTGAAAGAAGATATTAATAGGGATATATTACAAGAAGCATTAGAAAAGGTATTACCATATTTTGATGTATTTGATGCAAGAATGCGAAAAGGTGTATTTTGGTATTATTTTGAAAGTAATAAGAAAACTATACCACAGATAAAAGAAGAGCATAGCTACCCAGGAATGTATATTGATCCATATGCAAATAACAGCTATATGTTCCGTGTGTCATACTATCGCAACAGAATTAACCTAGAAGTATTTCATGCATTAGCGGATGGAAATGGTGCATTAATATTTCTAAAGGAATTGGTATATCAATATTTAAGAATGGTACATCCTGAATTAAAGGATAAAGTATCTGACGGACTTAGCAGTGAAGCTTCTCTTAACAAAGAAGATAGTTATTTAAAGAATTATAAAAAGAGTAATGCAAAACCATATAAGACAGCAAAGGCATATTTAGTAAAGGGCGAGATGTTAGCTGCACGTGAATTGGGTGTAATACATGGTTATATTGATATTGCTTCATTGAAAAATGTATGTAAAGAAAAAGGCATCACTATTAATCATTATTTAATTAGTGCTTTGTTTTATAGTATTTATAAGGAATATCTGCATGAGCAACCATCAAAATTGCCTATTAGTGCATGTGTTCCTGTTAACTTGCGCCCATATTTTGATTCTAATACCATCAAGAACTTTTTCGTAGTTATTACAGCAAGTTTCAAACCTGAGAAAGAGCATTATACATTTGATGATATAATAGATATTGTGTCTAATGATTTAAAAGAACAGATGACAAAAGAAAACTTAGAAAAGTTATTTTCTTATAATGTAGCTAACGAGAAGAATCTTGTAATGAGAGTAGTGCCTCTATTCATTAAAAATATGGCTATGAGACATGTATATAATACCTCTGCAAAAGCAAACACAACTACAGTTACTAACTTAGGGCTTATTAAGATTAAGGAAGAATATGAGGAGTATATAGAGCAATTTCATGCGATATTATCTCCATCAAAGGGACAATATATTAAAGGAACTGTTTGCTCATATAGAGATACACTTGTATTTACATTTAGTTCTATACTTAAAGATTCTTCAATTCAAAAAACATTTTTTAGAACCTTTGTAAATGATGGTGTTAACGTATCAATAGAAAGTAATGGTGTGTATTATGAATAAATGTAATAAATGCAATATAGAAGTATTAGATGATTCTATTGTATGCCCTTTATGTAATACTGTTTTAGAAAAAGGGAAAGAATCAAATAAACAAATAAATGTTTATCCAGATTTTATTGGTGAAGATAAAATATTTAGCTTAGTAATGAGAATATTTGTATTCTGCTCTATTATATTAGGAGCAGTATTAACAACAATTAATTATTTGACTTTTTCAAAAATATGGTGGTCAGGAATATGTATTGGTGCCATGATTTATGTATGCATTACACTTAAATATTCGGTTCAACGCAATTCAAATTATATTATGAAATTAATTATTCAAACTATAGGAGCTATATTTTTAACAGTTCTAATTGACAATATTATTGGATATAGGGGTTGGTCTGTAGACTATGTATTTCCAAGTGCAATTATATTAGTTGATATAGGTATTGCAATAATGATGATACTTAATTCTACTAGTTGGCAGAGCTATATTTTATTTCAAATATTCATGATATTTACTGGGTTCGTATCTTTTGTTTTGTATGAATTTAATGTTATTACTCATCCAGTTATGACATTTATTGCTTTAGGTGTATCCTTGTTATTCTTTTTAGGTACAATCATTTTGGGCGGAAAGAGAGCCACAACAGAATTAAAGAGAAGATTTCATGTTTAATTTGGTATAGAACGGAGAATATAATGGGTAAAAATACAGTTAGTCTTAGAGGAAAAATATTAAGAGACATAGTAGCAGAAGTAAATACTAATCAACTTATAAAAAATCAAATCAAAAAAGGTGAATTAAGAGTAGAGAGCAAAGAAAATCCTTGGAAATGTCCTAAACAGTATAGTTTAGAAAAGATTGATATGACTAATTTTTCTATGGAATGGTTTACGCCTGATGAACCTAATATGGATAAAGTTATATTACAGTTACACGGTGGTGGTTATGTAGGTGGAATTAAGAATTCCTATAGAAACTTTGCGCATTTATATAGCAAAGTTGGTAAGAATATATGTGTGTTAACACCAGATTATAGACTTGCTCCAGAAAATATATTTCCAGCAGCTCTAGAAGATGCGTATGAAGCTTATAAGTGGTTATTAGAAAAGGGCTATAAACCAGATCAGATTATATTAGGTGGTGATTCTGCTGGCGGTGGACTTTCAGTAGTATTATGCATGTATCTAAGAGAGCATAAATTACCATTACCTAGCGGTATTATAACTATGTCTCCTTGGACTGATTTAACTGCTACTGGTTCATCATATGAAGATAATTTTCAGATTGATCCCGTATTTGGTAATACAAGAGACAGTCAGATATTTGATTCTGCATATATAGGAGAACATGACCCTAAGAATCCATATATATCACCAGTTTTCGGAGATTTCAGTGAATTTCCACCAATACTAATTCAAGTAGGAACTCATGAGATGCTACTTAGTGACTCTAAAGATATGGCGAAAAAAGCAATTGATAGCAATATATCAATACAATTAAGTATATACGAAGGAATGTTTCATGTATTTCAAATGGCAGGAAATATGCTTCCAGAATCTAAGAGGGCATGGAAAGAAGTAGGCAGTTTTATTAAGCGATTATAAGGAGAGAGCTATGAATCCAATTGGCGTTATATTTGACTTTAACGGAACCATGTTTTTTGATTCTGATAAACATGAAAAAGCATGGAAATCATATATAGAAGAATTGTGTAGCAAAGAAGTAAGTGAGGACGAATTAGAAGAGTATATTCACGGAAGAACAAGCAGTGTTATACTAGAGCATTTTCTTGGTGATTCGCTACCTAGTGAAACTGTATATCAGTTATCACAAGAAAAAGAACTTGTATATAGAATGTTATGTATGAAAGATAAAGAAAATCTAAAACTAGCTCCAGGACTAGAAAACTTTCTTGATTATTTATCAAAGTCAGATATACCAATGACTATAGCCACAGCAGCTAATTGGGAAAATGTTGATTTTTATTTTGATGTATTTGATCTTTATAGATGGTTTGATATAAATGCCGTAGTATATGACAACGGAACACTAAGAAGTAAACCAGCACCAGATGTATATATACAAGCTGCAAAACTAATAGATACAGCACCAGCAAATTGTATTGTATTTGAGGATGCTCTAACAGGAATTAAAGCAGCAATAAATGCAGGTGTACAAAATGTTGTAGCCGTTACAGGGGATAGTACACCAGATATAATAGGACTTGATAAAATAGTAGCTGTAGTTAAAGATTACACAATGTTAGATGAGGATTTAACAATATTTAATTAATAATATAATGCAACCTTATGTTTAATTGATAGTATTATATGTAGGTGCATTTGATTATATTAAAATTTTGCTATGGGAGGGATTTAATATGGATAGTAGATCAAAATATAGTATTATACTTAATGAACCTATTGAAAGTGTAGATTCTTATGTGAAGGATTATCTTATTAGAGAAGGATTTAGACAAATAATTATAAATAGTGAAACTATTTGGCAAAATGGTTCTGAACCAAGTCTTATATCAGAACCAAAATGTTTTAAATATTCATATTTAGATGGTACACTTACAGTAGAGGCTTGGTTTAGAACAATACCATTTACAAATAAGGATTTGGGTGAGAGGGATTTAAAACACGGTAGTACCAAAGGAATACTTATAAATGCTACATATGAAAATGAGATTAAAGAATTGTTTTATATGTTGTCAGACGATAGTATTTCAAAAAGCACAATGAAAGGCTTTGGTAAGGATAGCTTTTTAACAATAGCATCAATAGCAATACTTATAGTTGTTATTATTATGATTATATTTATTATAATCATTTAAGTATAAGAGTGTGATGTAAGTTTAAAACAATATAAAATTAAATTATATTAGAGGGAGAGAAAAATGGCAAAGAAAAGAACAGGATATAATATTCCACTAAACAAACCTACTGAGTTTGTTGATTTAATCATGAAAGATTATTTAACAAAAAAGAATTTTAAGCAAACCAAAGACAAAGGAGAAAGTTTCTGGCAACAAGGTATAGGAGCGCTTACTGCACCTAAATGTTTAAGATATACTTATACAAATGGAAACCTTAATCTAGAGGTATGGCTTAGAATACCTCTATTACCATATGTATATTGCGGTGAGATGGATCTTACTGGTTTCTATGGTGTAGCTATAAAAGTAGCATATAAAAAAGAAATTGAAGATGTAATTAAGCTTTTGCAACAAGAATTACCAACAGCATAATTTCAGGAGAAAATAATATGGATGATAACAAACAACAAAATAATATATATGATGAGCAACAAAATAGTACATATAACAATCAACAACAATATTTTGCTGGACAAGATAACCAACAAATAAATGCAGGAGAACCTATATCTATTGATGGTTTTGATCCTATACAAGATGCATCGACAGGTTTTAAAGTTTCATTAATATCACTTATTGCAGCAATAGTTTCAATATGGATTTTATTGAGGTTTGATTATGCAATAGGTTCTGTATTTATAGCAATAGTTGCTGCGTGGGGAATTGATTCCTCAAAAAAAGGAATGTCATCTAGTAAAAGAGGAATTGCTATCTCAGGGTTTGTAATGGGTATAATCGCAGAAATTATTAGTGTATGTATGATACTTCTTGTTATAGCATTAAAGATACTTGGTATTATTTGGTCATAATATTTATTGAATGTATATAAAAAATTAGTATTAATAATATAAAAATAGTGGGGGATTTTATAGTGGGTAAGAGAAGAACTACATTTACTGCAAAGCTTAATTTGGATGCAGAAATCGTTAACTCAATGATTTATGCATATTTACAGAAACAAGGTTTCAAACCGATAGTTATTAAGAAGGAGAATGTATGGCATTTAAAACCAACATCCTTATCAACACCAATATGTTTCGGTTATACATATACTAATGGTACATTAGTAATCGAGGCTTGGGTTAGAGATATGTTAATACCTGGTATTTATATGGGAGAATCAAGATTAACAGGTGTATCTAATTTTATTATAAAAAATGAATATTCGCATCAAATAAGGAAATTGATTGATATGCTATATGAGATTAAATCTAAAGATGAATATACTTTTAATCCAGAAGACTATAAGTCAAATGCTCCTATGGATGAACCAGAAGAAAAGTTTGATAATACATCACCTGGTTCTGCATACAAATATACACCTAAAGATAGTACTACAAAAACTAACAGCAAGAGTCCTGAAGGTTATGCAAGTAATGGAATTACTCTCTGTATTATTGCTCTTGTTATATCTATAGTTTCTTTTAATTTTACAGGAAAAATAGTTTCACTTATTATAGGTGTATTAGGCATAAAGTATTGTAAGATGGGATTGGAATCAGAAACAAAAAATAGTACTGCAAGGAAAGGTATTGTAATAGGTATAATAGCAGAGTGCATAGCTATAATTACACTAGTTATATATATTATATTTTTTACTGTTTTATAATTAATTACGGAATTTATTTATATATTCTGTTATTACACTTATAGAAAGTTCATGAACAAAAAAATAAAACACTAACAAATTTGGATTTCAAAGATGTTAGTGTTTTTTTAAATAATCTATAGCAATTCAGCTACATCATATATAAGTTTAGATGTCTTTTCCCAACCAAGACAAGGATCTGTAATTGATTTTCCGTAACAGCCATCACCAATTGCTTGGCTACCATCTTCAATATAACTTTCAACCATAACACCTTTTACTAATTTTTTGATATCAGAAGAGTAGTGCATACTATGTAATACTTCTTTTACAATACGTGGTTGTTGATCCCATTTCTTGCCTGAATTATTATGATTTGCATCAACTATACAAGCAGGATTTTTAAGGTCAAATTGATTATATATATCCGATAGCATCATTAAATCTTCATAGTGGTAATTAGTAATAGATTGACCATATGGATTTAGAGCACCTCTTAAAATAGCATGAGTTAAATCATTACCAGAAGTCTTAGCTTCCCATCCAGAGTACATAAATGTATGTTTCATTTGTCCAGCAAGACAAGAGTTCATCATAACTGAAAAATCTCCACTTGTAGGATTTTTCATACCAACTGGTATATCCATGCCAGAAGCAGTTAATCTGTGTTGTTGATCTTCAACACTTCTTGCACCAATAGCAACATATGATAATAAATCCTCCATGTATAACCAGTTTTCAGGATATAACATCTCATCAGCAGCAGTTAAATGTGTTTCCTCAATTGCTCTTATATGCATCTTACGAATAGCTTTAAGTCCAGCAACAAAATCACTTTTATCCTCTGGGTTAGGTTGGTGGAGCATACCTTTGTATCCAGAACCGTTAGTTCTTGGCTTGTTAGTATATATTCTTGGAATTATTAATATTTTTTCTTTAACTTCTTCACCGATTCTAGCTAGTCTATTAACATAATCACATACAGCATCTTCGTTATCTGCTGAACATGGTCCAATTATAAATATAAATTTATCTGATTCCCCAGTAAAGACTTTTCTAATCTCTTCATCTCTAGATTTTTTAATCTGCTGTAATTCAAGGCTCATAGGAAGTTCTTCTTGAATCTCTTTTGCAGATGGAACTCGTTTAACTAAATTAATACTCATTCTCTTCGTTCTCCTTTGCATTTTAGTCGTTTTTAGTTTACTACGTTAAAGTAAGAAAGTCAATCAAAGATTGTATTCTTAAATAAAAACTACCATAAAATGTATAATTAATATACACAATGTGATATACTATAAGTACATAGTGAGGTATTATCGAACTTAGTACGAATGCACACCTAGACACTTAACGAGGTTTTAACGAGTTTAGTGTATATGGTGTTACCCGAGTACTTAGTGACTGGCAGAGAACTTGGCGATAGTCAGAGAACTTAGCGAGGTATTTCCGAGCTTAGTCGTAGACATATCATGTAATTGGTTGAGGTATTGTCGAAACCAATGAAAAGATTGTAGTGTCGAGCCTAGTCGTAGCCGTATCTTGTAATTGATTGAGGTACTTTCGAAATCAATGAAAAGATTGTATTATCGAACTTAGTACGAATGCACACCTAGACACTTAACGACTGGCAGAGGACTATCCGATTGGAGGGAATTTTATGATAAATAGAGTTATATGGGTTATATTAGATAGTGTTGGCATGGGCGAACTACCAGATGCTAATATTTTTGGAGATGAAGGATCTAATACATTAGGTCACATTTTTGAGAAACATCCAGATATTCATATTCCTAATATGGCATCATTAGGAATAGGTAATATTGATGGAATGACTATTATTGATAAAGTTAGTAATCCTATAGGGATATATGGCAAATGTGCAGAACTTTCAATGGGAAAAGATACTACTACAGGTCATTGGGAGATGATAGGTATTCATACACCAAATCCATTCCCGACATATCCTAATGGATTTCCAAGTGAAATTATAGACGAATTTATAAAATTAACTGGTTGCAAAGGAATACTTGGTAACAAAGTAGCTTCAGGAACTGAAATTATTGCTGAACTAGGTTCAGAGCATATGAAAACTGGTTACCCAATTATATATACATCTGCTGATTCAGTGTTTCAAATAGCAGCATCAGAAGATATTGTTGGTGTTAACACTCTATATGATATGTGTAAGATTGCTAGACGCATTTTATCTGATGCTCACGGCGTTGGACGAGTAATTGCTAGACCATTTAAACTTAAAGATGGTGAATACGTTAGAACTTCCAATAGAAGAGATTTTTCTCTTAATCCACCTGAAAATAATTTGTTAAGCAGTTTGAAAAATAATGGCTATACAGTAGCAGCCGTTGGTAAAATAGAAGATATTTTTAATGGCGTAGGAATAACAGATGCTGTTCATACCAAAGATAATATGGATGGTGTTGATAAGACTCTTCAATATATGAATTCAGTAGACAAAGGTCTAATATTTACTAACCTTGTTGAATTTGATATGAAGTGGGGACATAGAAGAGATGTGGAAGGTTATGCAATGGGATTAGAAGATTTTGATAATAGATTAATAGAAATTATTGACCGAATGAAAACTAGTGATTTATTAATAATTAATGCTGATCATGGTTGTGATCCTGCTTTTAAGGGAACTGATCACACGAGAGAATATATACCGTTATTGATATATGGTAAGAGTATTAAACAAAATGTTGACTTAGGCACACGTAATAGTTTCGCTGATATAGGTCAAACAATTGCTGATATTTTTAAAGTTGATAAGCTTAGCATTGGAGAAAGTTATATCGATAAAATTTTATAGATTTTATTAATACCTTGGAGGCATAATATTATGAGAATGTACGATGTAATTATGAAAAAAAGAAACGGTGGTCAACTTTCTAAAGAAGAAATCAAGTATATAGTTGAAGGATATACCAATGGAACTATTCCCGACTATCAAATGTCAGCATTTTTAATGGCGGTATACTTTGTCGGCATGAACGAAGAAGAAACGGTTAATCTAACAATAGCTATGGCCGATAGTGGTGATAGGCTGGATTTATCTAAGATAAACGGTATTAAGGTTGATAAACATAGTACAGGTGGTGTAGGTGATAAGACATCTCTTATTATTGGACCGATTTTGGCGGCACTTGACGTTCCAATTGCCAAGATGAGCGGAAGAGGACTTGGTCATACTGGCGGAACTATAGATAAATTAGAAAGTATCGAAGGATTTAATACATCCCTTACAGAAGAACAATTTATTAATAATGTAAATACTATAGGATTAGCTATAGTTGGTCAGACAGCTAACTTAGCCCCTGCAGATAAAAAAATATATGCTTTAAGAGACGTTACAGCAACAGTTGATAATTATTCTTTAATAGCATCTAGTATTATGAGCAAAAAACTTGCAGCTGGAGCTGATGTAATAGTACTTGATGTTAAGACTGGTTCAGGCGCATTTATGCAAACAGAAGAAGAAGCTATTAACCTTGCAAAAGCTATGGTTTCTATCGGAACAATGGCTGGTAAAGAAACATATGCCGTTATTACAGATATGAACGAACCTTTAGGCAATAAAGTGGGTAATTCCCTAGAAGTTATTGAAGCAATCGAGATTCTTAATGGTAATGGAGACCAACGTTTGTTAGAAATAAGTATAACTTTAGCTTCATATATGCTACTAGGCGCAAAGAAAGTCTCATCTATTGAAGAAGCTAGAGAAAAGGTATTAAAGGTAATTAATGATAAGTCTGCGTTAACTAAATTTGCAGAATTTGTATCTGCACAAGGCGGAGATTCCGAATATATATATAACGTTGACAAATTTACCAAGGCAAAATATATTGAACCCGTTTATATAGGCGCAGGGTATTTGTCTAAATGTAATACTAGTGAAGTAGGAATGGTATCTTTGATGCTTGGTGGTGGACGAGCTACAAAAGATAGCGAAATAGATTTGACAGTGGGAATTGATGTACGCAAATCATTAGGTGATTATATTGATGAGAATGAACCTTTGGCTTATTTATATGCAAATGACAAAAATACTCTAGAATCAGCAAAGGAAAGACTGATAAAAGCATATACTTTGTCTAATGATGTTGTTGAATGTGAAAAATGCGTAAAATGTATTATAACTAAAGAAGATTTATAGTTTTTGTTGGAATAACTCTATAGGATATGTAATAAATTATAATAATTACTCTTAATAGGAGAGTTGTTTTGAAAAAAATACTATGTAAAAACCTAAAAATCTTGTTTGTTATGTTTTTCACTGTTATAATTGGTTGTGTATTTGGAAATATGGATATATATGCCAGTGAAACAGACTCTACACAAATGTCAGAAGAAATAACAGAAGATGTGTCTGAAGATAGTTCAGAAATAACAGAAGATAATTCAGCAACAGAAACTGTAAATATATCAGATATTTCAATTGATGCACCCGCAGCCATTTTGATGGAGGCAAATACAGGTCAGATAATATACGAGAAAAATGCCGATGAACAGTTAAGACCAGCTAGTGTTACCAAGGTAATGACATTACTTCTTATTTTCGAGGCACTAGATAGTGGAAAAATCAGTTTAACAGATAGTGTGACAGTTAGTGAACATGCCGCTTCTATGGGTGGTTCGCAAGTGTTTCTTGAAGCAAATGAGACACAAACAGTCGAGGATATGATTAAATGTATATGTATTTCGTCAGCTAACGACGCATCTGTTGCAATGGCTGAACATATTGCAGGCAGCGAAGAGGCATTTGTTTCAATGATGAATCAAAGAGCAATAGAACTTGGTATGAATAATACTAATTTTATTAATTGTTGTGGTCTAGATGCCGATGGTCATTTAACAACTGCTAGAGATATTGCAATAATGTCTAGAGAATTAACTGTAAATCATAATAATGTTTTTAATTATACAACTATATGGATGGACTCAATTATTCATAACACAGCAAAAGGTTCTAGTGAATTTGGATTATCAAACACTAATAAACTTATAAGACAATATGAAGGTGCTACTGGACTCAAGACTGGTTCAACATCGGTTGCAAAATATTCACTTTCAGCTACGGCAACCAGAAATGGAATTGATCTAATCGCTGTTGTATTAGCTGCTCCTGATCATAAAGTTAGATTTAGTGATGCATCCAAGCTATTGGATTATGGATTTGCAAATTGTTATATATATGAAGATGCAGAAATGTTAGGTGATATGAGTAATATTCCTGTATCAAGGGGTAAAATAGAAAGTGTAGGGGTTCAACCTATTAGCAACTATAGATTTGTATGTATTAAGGACCAGAATCCCGAATTAATAACAAAGGATATTGTGATAAATAATAACATTGCACCTATTAAAGAAGGTGATACTATAGGAAATATTATTTATTACTATGATAATGTAGAAGTTGGTAAAATTGATATAAAAGCTTCCTCAAATATAGAAGCTATTGATTATAAATTTTGTTTGAATAAAGTGTTTAATAAATTACTATGTAGGGGATAAAAATGAATGTTTGTTTAACTGGAAAAGTGAATTTGAGTTACATTTTAATATCTATACTAATATTTTTAACTATTTTAATTTTTATATTAATTATATCTAGTATTGCAGAGAATAGTAAAATAAGAGTTAACCCATACAAAATTTATTCGCATAAGATACCTACAGTATTTAATGGGTATAAAATATTATTTGTTTCAGATTTGCATAATGTTACATTTGGAAGAGATAATAGTGTTTTAAGTAGCAGAATAGAAGAACTTAACCCTGATATTGTTTTATTGGGTGGAGATATGATTGTGGGAAAACCTGAGCGACCAACAGTAGTTGCATCAAAACTAGTTAATACATTATCTAGTAAATACCCAACATATTATGCCTTAGGCAATCATGAATTACGAGTTAAAACATATGAAAAATACGGAAATATGTGGGGTACATATTTATTAGAATTATCACAGGATACTAATTGGCTAATAAATGAATATATAGATATTACTAGAGATACAGATATATTGAGAATATATGGATTAGATATGGATAAATCATTTTATAATAGGCATCATAAAACAAAGATGAATGATAACTATTTAAATAATACATTGAAAGATGTAAATAATGATTTATATAATATATTAATTGCTCATAACCCTGAATATTTCAACGAATATTCATCATGGGGAGCAGATTTAACATTATCAGGACATAATCATGGTGGCATAATATATTTACCACTTATTGGTGGTATTATTTCAACTCGGGGACGATTATTTCCAAAGTATGATAAAGGCTTATTTAAAGCCAATAATCATTATATGATATTAAGTAGCGGTTTAGGAAGTCATACAATTAAAGCAAGATTTAATAATATACCAGAAATTATATTATTAGAATTATATAATGATGCAAATGAGAAGGTTGAATAAAATAAATTAGTGGGAGATTAGTTTTAATATGAGTGCAGAAAACAAAGAGGGTATATCAACAAACTTAGACGAGGTAGATATCGAAATTATAAACAATAACGAAAATACATCTACAGAAGAATCTATACTATCAAACGAAACGACAGAGAACATCGAGGGCACAGAAACACCTGTATCTGAAGAAGAGAAACCAGAAGATTCAGAAACACCTGCATCTGAAGAAGAGAAACCAGAAGATTCAGAAATACCTGCATCTGAAGAAGAGAAATCAGAGGATTCAGAAACACTTGTATCTGAAGAAGATTCATCGAAAGAATCTGTAGTTACAAATATTGATGAGACTCTAGCAACCAAAGAATTTACTGAGAATGTTGCTATAACACATGATGATCCATATGTAGATAATAACGCTATTAATAAATTTGCAAAGAGAAAGAAAGTTACATTAATAACATTATCTTCTATTTTAGGAGTTTTAATTATTGTATATATAGGTTTTGTAATATTTTTTAATAACCATTTTTTCTTTAATACAAAAATATCAGATATTGATGTATCAATGAAATCCGTTACAGAAGTTACTAACTTACTAAGTACTGTTGCAGATAATTATTCTTTGACAATTATAGAAATTGATGGTGATGAAACAATAATTAATCGCGAGGATGCGGATATTAATGTTATCGTAGATAGTAGCATGAAAGATATATGCAAAAAGCAAAATTCATTTGCTTGGTTATTTAACATAAATACATCATATAACTATGATATTGATGTAACTGTTAATTACGACGAAACTAAATTGCTAGATACAATAAATAACTTGCCTTGTATACAATCAGAAAATATGGTTTCACCAGTTAATCCAATTCTTAAATATAAAGACGGAGAATATATAATAGTTGAGGAAGTAGAAGGATCAACAATCAGCAGATCCAATTTCACCAATGCTATTATAGAATCACTTAACGCAGGTGATAGTACTTTAATTGCTGATGATGCCAACGTTTATATAAAACCTAAATATACTTCAACCTCACAAGAGGTAGTAGATGCACTTAATACACTTAATAGCTATTCAAATATGATAATCACATATAAAATGGATGAGAATCTTGTTCCGATTGGCATAGAAGAAATAAATAAATGGCTTAATGTAAATGATTATTACAAAGTATCCGTTAATCCTACTAAAATAGGTAAATTTGTTCATGATTTTGCTGAAAAATATGATACTTATGGAAAAGAACGAACATTTACAACTAGTAAAAAAAGAACTATTAAAGTACTCGGAAAACATATGGGATGGCAAATTAATCAAGAGGCAGAAGTTGAAGCTTTGGAATCTATTATGAAAGATGGATATGGCGTTCATAGAGAACCTGAATATAATCAAGTTGGTATAACTTATGGAGATGAAAACGATATAGGAAATACATATATCGAAGTTGATTTAACTAACCAACATGTATATGCATACAAAAATGGACGATTAATTACCGATGGAGATATTGTGTCTGGAAATGTTGCACTTCGACATACTACTCCTGCAGGACTATATCAGATTAAATATAAACAATCACCAGCCGTATTAAGAGGTGAACGACAACCAGATGGTTCATATGAATATGAATCTCCAGTAAAGTATTGGATGCCATTTAATGGCGGTATAGGTCTACATGATGCAGATGGTTGGAGAAGTAGATATGGTGGATCAATTTATTTAAGAGCTGGCTCACATGGTTGTGTTAATATGCCAAGGGCGGTAGCAAAAGAAATATATGAAAATTTTGATGAAGGAACCCCAGTTGTATGTTACTACTATGAGGATTAGAGGAGGTAGATACCAATGAAACCATATGATAAGTTAATAAAATGTTATAATAGCATTAAGGATAAGATTAATTTTCAACCCAAGGTAGCTTTGATTCTAGGTTCTGGGTTAGGTGATCTAGCAGATGAAATAGAGATATCTCATACAATTAATTATAATGAGATTATTGATTTTCCTATTTCAACAGTAGAAGGTCATAAGGGTTGCTTTGTCTTTGGTTACATTAGTAAAGTTCCTGTAGTTATAATGCAAGGAAGAGTTCATTACTATGAAGGATATGATATGTCAGATGTTGTTCTTCCGACTAGACTAATGAAACTAATGGGCGCTGAAATATTATTTTTAACAAACGCTGCTGGAGGTATTAATTATAATTTCAAAGGCGGAGATTTAATGATTATTAAAGATCATATATCTAATTTTGTTCCGTCACCCCTTATCGGTGAGAACATTAATGAATTAGGTGTGAGATTTCCAGATATGAGTAAAGTATATGATGATGACCTACAAGAGTTAATTAAGAAATCTGCTAGAAAATTAGATATAGAAGTTAAAGAAGGGATTTATGTTCAGTTTACAGGACCTAATTTTGAAACACCAGCTGAAGTTAGAATGGCTAGGATTCTAGGTGGCGATTCTGTAGGAATGAGTACTGCTTGTGAAGCAATGGCAGCTAATCATATGGGAATGAAAGTTTGTGGTATATCATGTATTGCTAATCTAGCTTGTGGCATGACTAATTCGCCACTTACTCATACAGAAGTACAAGAAACAGCTAATAGAGTTTCTAATGATTTCAAAACACTAGTAAAAGACGTTATTTCTACTATGTAAAGGTGGGATAGCTTATGAATATACGGTTATACAATGCAAGAATACTTACAATGGAAGATTTCGATATAATCCACGGAGAACTATGGGTTAGTAATGGTCAAATTATCCGTGTAGGGGAAAAAGTAATTGATAATTATATGATGGCATGGGATGAGGAGATAGATTGCGAAAATAATCTATTAATGCCCGGATTTAAAAACGCTCATGCTCATGCCCCTATGACTTTTCTAAGATCTTATGCTGACGATTTACCATTACAGGAATGGTTATATAACAAAGTATTTCCCGCAGAAGCAAAATTAAATGCTGATGATATTTATCATTTATCTAAAGTAGCTATATTGGAATATTTAACAAGTGGTATTACAAGTAGTTTCGAAATGTATTATCATCCTGAAAGCATTTCAAAGGCTTCTACTGAATTAGGTTATAGAACAGTATTATGTAGCAGTGCAATAGGCGATATAGGTGCCAATAAATATAGTTTGTATAAATTAGAAGATGAATATATTAAATATAATAACTATAATCCACTAATATCATACAAGTTAGGTTTTCATGCTGAGTATACTACAAGCCGAGAGTTTATTGAGGCAATAGGAATGTTAGCTAATAAATATAAAGCACCTGTATATATGCATAGCCAAGAAACTGCTAATGAAATCAAGACATGTATTGATAAATACAACGTTAGCCCTACTAAATTATTTGATGAATGTGGACTTTTTGAATATGGTGGCGGTTGTTTCCATATGGTATATTCAGATGAAGAGGATATTAATATACTCAAAAAACACAATGTTTCAGTTGTCACTAATCCAGCTTCAAATATGAAATTAGCTAGTGGAATTGCACCTATATCAAAGTATGTTGATAATGAAATAAACGTTGCAATAGGTACAGATGGACCCGCCAGTAATAATTGTTTAGACATGTTTAGAGAAATGTTTCTTGTAACAGGTCTACAGAAACTGTTACATAAAGATGCATCTGCATTGTCTGCTGAAAATGTATTGAAAATGGCAACTGTTAATGGGGCAGTAGCAATGGGGCTTAATGATTGTGATACATTAAGTCTATACAAAACAGCAGATATTATAATGATAGATTTAAATAAACCTAATATGCAACCCATAAATAACATTGTTAAAAATATAGTATACAGCGGAAGCAAGGATAATATTAAAATGACAATGATAAATGGTCAAATTTTATACCGTGATGGTAAATTTGCAGATCATATAAAAGACAAACTTGTTTATGAAGATGCTAATAAGGTGACAGTAAAAATATTATGTTAACCGTTGTTATTAATTGTATTTAATTAAAATTATTAGTAATATTTTCAAAAACCTCCACATATACTATAAAGTGGAGGTTTTTTATGAAATTTGTTAATAAACAGTTACATAATAATTTTCTACCTTTTATAAAAATTATATGCATATTAATAACTTTTTCTGTTTGCTTTGTATGTATTGAAAATTTTATTACATATCAAGCAAAAGAAAACTTTTATTTGCTATATTATGATGAACTTGAAGAGTTCAGAGCAACACCTAGTAAATATACTAATATGAAGAAGTATATTATCAGTGAAAAAAATGAATTATATCAAAATTTCAGTACAAAAGTTGAAATCATACAAGGGGATATTAGATGTTTTCCTATAGAAAAGTCTTATATATCACTTGTATCTTACGAAGACTCATGGTATGGGTCTAGAAGTTACGGAGGTGATCGAAAGCACGAGGGATGTGATATAATGTATACAAATAATATACGTGGAGAAATCCCTGTAGTAAGTGTAAGCGATGGTATTGTAACTAATATCGGTTGGTTAAAACTAGGGGGATACAGAATAGGTATCACATCTGAAAATGGTATATATTATTACTATGCTCACTTATATAGTTTTGCACCTAATCTAGAAAAAGGTGATAGAGTATATGCAGGACAATTACTTGGCTTTATGGGTGACTCTGGATATAGCGACGTAGAAGGTACTGTAGGTAATTTTGACGTACATTTACACTTTGGAATATATATGTATGATAATAAAGGACAAGAAATCAGTCTAAATCCTTATTATTTTCTAAAATATGTACAAAAATAGAGTTTTTATTAGTAATTTGTGATATACTATAAGTACTTGGTAGTGTTATACATTGCATAACAAATGCGCACATAATTTATTCGACATGGGGTGATACAATGGAAATTCAATTATGGAGGGAGATATTAGCTCCTTATCAATTAGCCGTAGATGAATTAACCGTAAAATTTAAACATATTATTGATGAACATAGAAATCAGGGCTTATATTCACCAATTGAAAATGTTAATGGAAGAGTTAAGAAAATTTCTAGTATACTAGATAAAATGCAATCAAAAAATATAGAAATAGAAGAAATTGAAGATAGAATCTCCGATATAGCAGGTATTCGTATTATATGTCAATTTGTTGAAGATATAGATAAAGTAGTTGAGATTATTCATAAACGTACAGATATGGAAGTTATGAGTGAGAAAGATTACATAGCAAATATGAAAGACAGCGGATATCGAAGTTATCACATGATAGTATATTATGATGTATATACACTAGATGGTACAAAACGTATTCAAGCTGAGATTCAGATAAGAACTCTAGCAATGGATTTCTGGGCGACAGTTGAGCATTCTTTACAATATAAGTACAAAGGCAATATGCCTCAACACTTACGAGACAGACTTTCAAAGGCTTCAGATGCAATTATACTTCTTGATAACGAGATGAGTACTGTTCGTGACGAGATTATGGATGCACAAAATATATTTCAGATTAAAGCTAATATCGTTTCAGATATACTTATCAATATTCAGAATCTATTTAAGGTTGCTAATAAACGAGAAGTTGTTAAGATTCAAGATGAATTTTATAGAATCTTCCAGACAGAAGATATTGAACAATTAGATAGATTTAGCAAACAACTAGATATTATTTCAGAGGGATATAGAGCCCAAAGTTTATCATAGTATTAGACTTTATTAATTAAATCAATTATACTTTATGGAGCTACATATAGATGTGGCTCCATAAGTTTTTATATGAATCTACATAGGAGGATAGTATATATGTATTTGATTACAAATATATAATACATAAAAATATGAATTTACCAATCGAATTTGAAAATAAAATAAGAAATATGTTAGGAGAAGAATTTGATACATATCTCGCTTCTTTTGATATAAAACATAAACAAGGATTAAGAATAAATACATCTAAAATATCTGTTGAAGATTTCTTGGAAATCTCACCATTTAATCTAGAAAAAGTACCATGGTGTGAAAATGGATTTTACTATAATGATGAAGATCAACCAACAAGACATCCATATTATTACGCAGGATTATATTATATACAGGAACCAAGTGCCATGGCACCAGCTGCTATGATTCCTATTGAAGCGGGAGATAAGGTTTTAGATATATGCGCTGCACCTGGTGGAAAATCAACCGAATTAGCTGCAAAACTTAATGGTAACGGAATACTTATATCCAACGACATTAGTAATTCAAGAGCTAGAGCCTTACTTAAAAATCTTGAGATTTTTGGCATAGGTAATTCTATTGTAGTGAGTGAAACACCTAGTAATCTAGCAAAGAAGTTTTCTGGATATTTTGATAAAATATTAATAGATGCTCCATGTTCAGGCGAAGGAATGTTTAGAAAACAAACTTCAATGATGAAGAATTGGGAAAATACTAGTGTAGATTTATTTGTTGATTTACAACATAGCATATTAGATGAAGTTGTAAAAATGTTAAAACCAGGTGGCACAATATTATATTCTACATGTACATTTTCACCTGAAGAAGATGAACAATCCATCGAATATTTACTTAGTTTAGACAATAGTTTAAATATAGTACCATTGCCACTATATGAAGGCTTTGACATAGGTCATACTGAATGGTCAAATACACAAAATGAAGATTTGAAGCATGTTAGAAGATTATGGCCTCATAAGATTGCCGGCGAAGGACATTTTATTGCTATGATTGAGAAAGAAAATACAGATATTAACACAGCAAGTGTACCTTATAAGATAAAAAAGGTTAAATTAGCTGATGAATTTATATCATTCATTAAAGATATAGATATTGAATTTGATATAAATAGATTTGAAATTAATGATGATAGGGTATATTATATTCCTAAAGATATTATCAACATTAAAGGCCTTCGATTACTTAGAACGGGGCTATATATGGGAGATATTAAGAAGAATAGATTTGAACCTAGTCAACCATTAGCTATGTATTTAGATGGCAAACAATACAAGAATACTATAGACCTATCCGCTACTGATAATAATGTAATAAAATACCTAAAAGGTGAAACTATTGATACAGATATTACTGCTAACAATGGATGGGTACTTGTTTTAGTCGATGGATATCCTCTAGGATGGGGGAAATATAATAATGGTACAATTAAAAATAAGTATTTACCAAGCTGGAGATGGTTATAATGAATATTAAGATGTTGGATAATATTGAGGCTGTAATATTTGATTTCGATGGCACATTAGCTGATTCTATGTGGCTATGGAAGTCCATTGATATTGAATATTTAGGCAGATTCGGTATAGAATTACCTGAAACTCTTCAAGACGATATAGGTGGAATGAGTTTTAGAGAAACGGCACGTCATTTTAAGGATAGATTTAATATATCAGATTCTACAGAAAAGATGATGAATGATTGGAATGTAATGGCAGCATACAAATATGAACATCTGATTACTCCGAAAGAGGGTGTAATTGATTTTCTAG
Organism: Lachnospiraceae bacterium; assembly: GCA_031556525.1. Taxonomy (GTDB): domain Bacteria; phylum Bacillota; class Clostridia; order Lachnospirales; family Lachnospiraceae; genus JAVBSN01. Next base: position 93,689 of record JAVBSS010000012.1, on the reverse strand, counting down.
AATACCTAAGAACCATAAATATAAAGATGGGTGTTGCTACATCTAACTCACGAGAATTAGCCGATATAGGTGCTAAAAGTATTGGTATTGCACCTTATATGGATTCAGTAAGAGTATCTTGTGAGGTTGCTAATGGCAAACCTGCACCAGATATTTATCTTAAGGTTGCTAGTGATTTACAGGTTGATCCAAGTAAATGTCTTGTATTTGAAGATATTTCAAATGGATTATTAGCTGGTAAGAATGCATGTATGAAAACATGTGCTGTTGAGGATGATTTTTCGGCACATGAGATTGAGAAAAAAAGAAGTATAGCTAATTATTATATTAAGAATTATTATGATGTACTTAATAGTACTTATGAAGTATTATAATTAAATTATTGGAGGCATTTTATGAAGATTGCAGTTGTAACAGGAGCATCATCAGGAATAGGAAAAGAATTTGTTAAACAAATAGCAAGAAGATATAAGACTATAGAAGAAATATGGGTTATTGCTAGAAGAGAAGATAAACTTAATGAATTGAAGATAAATATACCAAATAAGCATATAAGGGTATTACCACTAGACTTAACTAAGGATAGTGATATCGAAACCTATAAGAATACTTTAGAAAAAGAACAACCTGATGTAAGAATATTAGTTAATGCATCAGGCTTTGGTAAGATAGGTAAATTCGCTGATCATGACATTGCTGATAGTGTGGGAATGATTAATCTTAACTGTACTTCATTAGTTAAGATATCATATTTAACCATACCTTATATGAACTATCCATCAAATATTATTCAGATGGCATCAAGTGCCGCATTTCTACCTCAACCAAGTTTTGCAATATATGCAGCTACAAAATCATTTGTACTAAGCTTTTCAAGAGCCCTTAATTCAGAATTAGAGAGTAAGGGAATTACAGTTACTGCCATATGCCCTGGACCTGTCAAAACAGAGTTTTTTGATATAGCTGAGACAGAATCTAGTATTAAAATGTATAAGCGATTATTTATGGCAAGAGCAGATAAGGTTGTTTATAAAGCACTTAAAGATGTTAATATAGGTAAAACAGTTTCAGTATATGGTGTGCTTATGAATGGGTTTAGATTTATTTCTAAGTTATTACCACATGGCATAATGATAAAATTTGTTAAATAGATAATTAAGTAACTAAAGAATATTAGTTGTATAGATCATATTAATTAGTATACTTAAATATAAAATATAATGTATTAAGAAGGATAAAATATGGACAGAGGAACATACGGATATTATAAGAATTACAATAAGAAACACGCAATTATAAGTGGGATATTATTAATATGCATTTTAGCAATAGTGATTTTCTGTGTTGTTAAATATAAAACGACTAGTAATGTATATATCGTACCTGCAGTTATATTAGCGATACCGTTTGCTAAGTTTTTTGTATCTTTATTATTAGGTATAAAATACAAATCAATTTCAACAGAAGACAAAGACAAGATTGAAAACAATTTTGCTGATAATGAAGAAGTTAAGATACTATATGATATGACTATAAGTGCAAGAGATATTGTAACTGGAGCACCTGTTATAATTATATATGATGGTAATATCCATTATATATCATATGGTAGTAACACAGAGAAACATCGTGATACTCAAAAAGCTGTACTATATGATGTTATTGAAGATGCTGGATATAAGGATGAGTGCGATGTGACCGTATATAATAACGTTGATAATCTAATTAAAGGTGTTAATAAAACCATTAAAGACGAATCACGATTTAATGCTACTAGAAGTATTGTTGAGAGAATAGTCATTCTATGTTTGACATAGTATACCATATCCACTAAACTCGAAAACACCTCGTTAAGTGTCTAGGTATGCATTCTCACTAAGTTCGAAAATACCTCACTAAGTGATAATAGTATGAATTGGGGAATATATGAAAGAAATCATTGTAAGTAGTAATGATTCTGGTCAACGATTGGATAAATTACTAGCTAGATATCTTAATAAAGCACCTAAGAGCTTTATATATAAGATGTTGCGAAAGAAAAATATTAAACTTAATAAAGGAAAAGCTTCTGGAAACGAAATGTTACAAGAAGGGGATATAATAAATATATTCTTATCTGATGACACAGTTGATAATTTTAGAGAAGCGGTTAAGACTGAAATTCTTAAAAGTGATTATATACTTGATATTATATATGAAGATGAAAATACACTTATTGTAAATAAACCAGTTGGAATGTTGTCGCAGAAAGCTGAGATAACAGATATATCTATTAATGAACATATTGTAGCTTATTATCAATCTGATAATTATTCTTATAAGTCTGACAATACTATGAGTTTTAAGCCGTCAGTATGTAATAGACTAGATAGAAATACTTCAGGTATTATACTTGCTGGAATGTCACTAAAAGGTAGTCAGATTCTATCTGAACTACTTAGAGATAGAACTCTTAACAAATACTACCTAACAATTGTTAAGGGTGAGGTTAAGAAAAAGGCTATAATAGATGGTTACTTAAGCAAAGATAGTAGTTTGAATAAAGTAGAATATTCTAAAAATGCCAGAGAAGGTTTTCAACCTATTAAGACAGAATATGAACCAATTAAATATAATGGAGAATATACATATCTTAAAGTAAAGCTTATTACTGGAAAACCTCATCAAATTAGAGCACATCTATCATCTATAGGTCATCCAATAATAGGTGATAGCAAATACGGTGATAGTAAGATTAATAAGATGTTTAGAGATAGGCACAGATTAAAGTACCAGCTATTACATGCATATTTAGTTGAATTTCCAACTTTAGATAATGAACTTAGAAATCTTAGTAACAAAAGTTTCGAGGCAGATTTACCTAAGCAATTTTTAGATATAAGAAAAGATTTGTTTGATTAACATAGAATACATAGGAGATATTATTATGGCTACTTGGGGTTCTAGAGGTCTTAGAGGTTCTACCCTTGAAGATTTTATAAATTTAAGCAACGATATATACAGAGAAAAGGGACTTGCACTTGTACAAAAGATTCCAACCCCTATTAAGCCTATTAAGATTGATAAGGATAGTTCACAAATAACCTTAGCATATTTTGAAAAGGATTCTACCGTTGATTACATAGGAGTAGTCCAAGGTATTCCTGTATGTTTTGATGCAAAAGAGTGTAATACAGATACATTTTCACTTCAAAATATACATGAACATCAATATAACTTTATGACTGAGTTCGAGAAACAAGATGGTGTAAGCTTTTTGATTATATATTTTACGAAGCGAAATGAATTATATTATCTACCATATAGACAATTAAAAATATTTATGGATAGAATAGCTGATGGACATGCTAAGAATTTTAAATATAATGAATTAGACCCTAATTACTTTGTTAAAGCTAGTAATGGAGTATTAGTCCATTATTTAGAAGGACTTAATAGAGATTTACAAGAGAGAAGTTCAAAATAGTTGGTTGAGAACAAATAATGTAATGAATATTTGACAAATATAAATAGTTACATTATAATAATTTTGGTTTAGTGAATTATCACTGTACCACGCTAAAGTATTTATATTAAGAATGGAGAATTATTATGAGAGAAAAACTGTTACATACTCCTGATGGAGTGAGAGACATCTATGAAACTGAATGCAAGAAAAAGCTTAAGGTTATAGAGCATCTTCATCATGTTTTAGAGTTATACAGTTATGCAGATATAGAGACACCTACATTTGAGTATTTTGATATATTTAATGGAGATAAGGGGTCAGCAGCATCTAATGAGATGTACAAACTATTTGATAGAGATAATAATACGTTAGTATTAAGACCAGACTTCACACCAAGTATTGCTAGATGTGTTGCTAAGTATTATGAGACAGAAGAATTACCAATTAGATTATGCTATACTGGAAATACATATAACAATATACACAGTCTTCAAGGCAAATTAAAAGAAGTTACTCAATTAGGTGCAGAGCTTGTTAATGATGATAGTTCAGCAGCGGATGCAGAGATATTAGCAACTGTTATAGATTGTTTCTTAGCATCTGGTCTTAAGGAATTTCAGATTGAAGTTGGTCAAGTAGAATTCTTTAAGGGGCTTATTGAAGAATATAGTATTGATGCTGATACAGAAGAGAAGATAAGAGCCTTTATTAATAATAAGAATTTCTTTGGATTAGAAGAGTTTGTTAAGAAACTTGATATTCCTTCTAATGTTAAGAATGCATTTTCTAAGTTTGAAAGTTTGTTTGGCGGACTAAACATGCTAGAAGAGGCAAAAAAATTAGTTAATAATAGCCGTTCACTTACTGCAATTGAACGACTTGAGAAAGTATATACAGCTATTTCATATTATGGATATGAGAATTATGTAAGTTTTGATCTAAGTATGCTTAGTAATTATAATTACTATACAGGTATTATATTTAGAGGATATACTTATGGAACAGGTGATGCCGTTGTTAAAGGTGGTAGATATAATAACCTACTAAAACAATTTGGTAAAGATGCACCTTCGATTGGATTCGCATTTACAATTGATGAATTAATGTTAGCATTATCAAGACAAAAGATAGATGTTGAAGTTGATAATTCAGATACAATCGTATTATATGATCTTGAGAATCAAAATGAAGCTATCACTTTAGCTAACAAATACCGTAAAAATGGTATGAAGATAGAATTAATCAGAATGTCTTCACGTAAGACAATAGATGATTATAAAACTTATGCCGAGAACAATCATTTTAGTGGAATAATGTATTTTGAAAACAACACGCAAATCATGGTTATTGATATGGTTACTGGTGAGACTAATACCATTGATATTAACACGCTTACACTTAATGATTAATTGGAGGATTATAATATGAGATATTTAACATTTGCACTAGCAAAAGGTAGACTTGCAATGAAAACCCTTGAGTTATTTGAACAAATCGGTATTACTTGTGAGGAGATGAAAGATAAAGATACTCGTAAGCTTATTTTTGTAAATGAAGAATTAAAGTTAAAGTTCTTCCTTGCTAAAGCTGGAGACGTTCCTACATATGTTGAGTATGGAGCTGCTGATATTGGTGTTGTAGGCAAAGACACTTTATTAGAAGAAGGACGTAAGAATATATATGAAGTATTAGATCTAGGCTTCGGAAAATGCAGAATGTGTGTATGTGGCCCTGAATCAGCAAGAGAATTACTAAACAAAAATGAAATTATTAGAGTAGCTAGTAAATATCCTAATATTGCTAAGGAATACTTTAATAATGAGAAAAATCAAACAGTTGAGATAATTAAACTTAATGGTTCTGTTGAATTAGCACCTATAGTTGATTTATCAGAAGTAATTGTTGATATAGTAGAGACTGGAAGCACTCTAAGAGAAAATGGTCTAGATGTACTAGAAGAGATTTGCCCATTATCAGCTAGAATGGTTGTTAATCAAGTAAGTCTTAAAATGGAACAAGATAGAATTCGTAAATTGTTAAAAGACCTTAATGAGTTACTTATGAAGGAGGACTAAGATGCGTAAAGTATATTTAAATGAAGATACAAAATCAGATATTTTAAATAATCTACTTAAGAGAAGTACAAACAATTATGGAGATTATACTCAGATAGTTGATGATATTGTTAATGATGTTAGAGATAATGGCGATTCAGCACTATTTTCATATACTAAGAAATTTGATAGAGCAGATATTAATGCAAACAATATCTTAGTTACAAAAGAAGAGATTGAGGCTGCTTATAAAGAAGTTGACGCTAATCTAGTTGAGATAATTAGAAAAGCTATATTTAACATAGAAGATTATCATAGAAAACAAATGCAATACAGCTGGTTTGATTCTAAACCAAACGGAAGTATGTTAGGTCAAAAGGTTACACCTATCGAGTCTGTTGGTGTATACGTTCCAGGTGGTAAAGCAGCATATCCTTCATCTGTACTTATGAATATAATTCCTGCAAAAGTTGCTGGTGTATCTAATATTATTATGACTACACCTTGTGACAGTGAAGGTAAGATATATGCAACAACTTTAGTTGCGGCAAATGAAGCAGGTGCAACAGCTGTATACAAAGCTGGTGGCGCTCAAGCAATAGCAGCTCTAGCTTACGGAACAGAAAGTATACCTAAGGTTGATAAAATAGTAGGCCCTGGTAACATATTTGTTGCATTGGCTAAGAGAGCAGTATATGGACATGTTAGTATTGATTCTATTGCAGGTCCTTCGGAAATACTTGTACTAGCTGATGAGACAGCTAATCCAAGATTTGTAGCTGCTGATCTATTATCACAAGCAGAACATGATGAACTTGCTTCAGCAATACTAGTTACAACTTCAGAAGAAATAGCTGATAGAGTTTCTGAAGAGGTTGATAAATTTATTGAAGAATTACCTAGAAAAGAAATAATCACAAAATCTATTGAGAATTATGGATATATATTAATAGCTAAAGATCTTTCAGAAGCAATTGATGTTGCTAATGAAATAGCTTCTGAACATTTAGAAATAGTAACTGCTAATCCATTTGATACTATGACTAAGATTAAGAATGCTGGTGCTATATTTATTGGTGAATACTCATCAGAGCCACTAGGAGATTATTTTGCTGGCCCTAACCATGTATTACCAACAAATGGTACAGCCAAATTCTTCTCACCATTAAGTGTTGATGACTTTATTAAGAAATCAAGTATTATATATTATTCAAGAGAAGCATTAGAGCCAATATCTAAGGATATTATTGATTTTGCTACAAGTGAGCATTTAACAGCTCACGCAAACTCTATTAAAGTTAGATTTGAAAAAGATGGAGAATAATATTTATGTCAAATAAATTAGTTATAACTGATTATAACGCAAAAACATTATATGCTTATATAGAAGATAACTTGCTTACAGAGCTCTCATTTGAGGGCTCTTTAGGTGTTTTAGGGAATGTATATGTAGGTAGGGTAGATAATATAGTTAAGAACTTAAATGCTGCATTTGTTGAGATTGAAAACAAAGTACTATGCTATTATTCCCTAGATGATAAGCATATATTTTTAAATAAGAAAAATACTGATAAACTAGTTATAGGCGATTTGATATTAGTTCAAGTTAATAAAGATGCTATTAAAACTAAGAATCCTATGGCAACTGCTAATATAACTTTAAATGGTAAATATATTGTATTAGATAATAGTATAGGTAAAATTGGGGTTTCTAATAAGATTACTAATCCTGAGAGAAAATCTGAACTTAATAATTTAGCTAAAGAATATATAGATAATAATTATGGAGCTATATTAAGAACTGATTGCAAAGATGCTAATAATGAAGACATTATTATGGAAATCAATAAGCTACAAGCTGAAATGAATGCTATTTTTCATAAGGCCAATCATTTAAAAGCACATCAATTAGTATATTCAAAACATCCAGCTATTAAATTCATTAACGAATATAGTTCTAATTCAATAGATGAAATATTAACTGATGATAATGATTTATACAATTCTCTTATAGAATATTACTCTGAGAATAATAATGATATATATAATAAAATCAAATTGTATAAAGATGATTTACTTGGTCTTAAGGCACTATATAACATTAATAAACAGGTTGATGATGCTCTTAAGAAGAAAGTTTGGCTAAAGTCTGGTGGATACTTAATAATCGAACAAACAGAAGCTATGGTAGTTATTGATGTTAACACAGGTAAATCTATTGATAAGAAGAAAAAATCCGAAAATGTATTTAAAGTAAATGTAGAAGCAGCTATAGAGATTGGAAAGCAATTACGCCTTCGTAATCTATCAGGTATTATTATTATTGATTTTATAAATATGGATAATAACGAATATGTAGATGAGTTAATAAAGACTCTTAAACAAGTTATTAATAGGGATAAAGTAAAGACTACTTTTGTGGATATTACTAAACTTAATCTTGTTGAAATAACAAGAAAGAAGATTAAGAAATCAATAGCTGAGCAGTTGTTAGATATATAAAATAACAGTTCAGCCATAAGCTGGATTTTACTTGGTGAACTGTTAAAAAATATGTTGACACAGATTTTGATTAGTGCTATTATACTAAGGTATGCCGCACAACGAGGTATAAGTATGCCTATATGGCAACACCGAAGTTGGCGAGTAATGATAATAGGAGGTAACCATATGTACGCAATTATAGCAACAGGTGGAAAGCAGTACAAGGTAGCTGAAGGTGATATCATTAAAGTTGAAAAGCTTAATGTTGAAGCTGGACAAGAGGTAACATTCGATAATGTTATAGCTATCAACAATGATTCTGATATGCTTTGTGGAGATTCAGTAGCTAAGTCAAGTGTTAAGGCTTCAGTTGTAGGTGATGGCAAAGGTAAGAAAGTTATCGTTTACAAGTATAAGAGAAAAACTGGCTATCACAAAAAACAAGGTCATAGACAACCTTTCACTAAGGTTAAGATTGAAGCAATTAATGCTTAATTAGGATTATATTATGATTAAGGTAACTATTTATAAAAATTCACAAGATGATTTTAAGGGTTTCCAATTCATAGGACATGCAGAGTATGCTGATGCAGGCGAAGATGTAGTTTGCAGTGGTGTATCCGCATTAGTTATTACAACTATTAATTCAATAGAGATACTTACCGAAGATGATTTTACAGTAGATACTGATGAGGCAACAGGCTTTATTAGATTAATGTTTACTGATAAGATTAGCTATGAGGCTAATTTATTATTAAGATCATTAATTATAGGTATTGAAGGTATTTCTAATGAATATGGCAACGATTATGTTAGATTACTCTTTGAGGAGGTGTAATGATATGATGATAATGAACCTTCAATTTTTTGCCCATAAAAAGGGTGTTGGTTCTACTAAGAACGGTAGAGATTCAGAGTCTAAGAGATTAGGCGCTAAAAGAGCTGACGGTCAATTCGTAAAAGCTGGAAATATTCTATACAGACAACGTGGTACTAAGATTCATCCAGGTCTTAATGTAGGACGTGGTGGAGATGATACATTATTTGCATTAGTAGATGGTGTTGTTAGATTTGAAAGAAAAGGTAGAGACAAGAAACAAGTATCTATTCATCCTGTAGCTTCTAACGAATAATTAGTATATGATTATGATGATGACTGGAGTTATATAACTCCAGTTATTTTTATATACAGTTCAGCCATGCAAATGTCAAATAAAATGTAGGAGAAAGCTTGCTTTAGCATGCATATTATTTGACATTTATATGGCACTTTGCCAAAGCGAGATGTAGCGAAGCAAAATCTAGCTTATGGATGAACTGTACTTATTATAAATGGATATAATAATAATTTGATTGTAATTAAATGATAGTATATAATATGTATGATACGATTTGTTAGAGAGATAGAGGTGATTTTTTTGTTCGCAGATAGAGCTAAAATATATATAAGTGCCGGTAAGGGTGGAGATGGTCATGTAAGTTTCAGAAGAGAAAAATATGTACCTAACGGTGGCCCAGACGGTGGAGATGGTGGTCGCGGAGGCAATCTTATTTTTGAAGTAGATGAAGGACTTAATACATTAGTTAACTTTAGACATGTAAGAAAATATTGTGCTGAAGATGGTCAATCAGGCTCCAAGAAAAATTGCCATGGTGCCGATGGAAAAGATATAGTATTAAAAGTTCCACCAGGTACATTAATTAAAGATGCAGAGACTAATAAAGTTATACTTGATATGTCAAATAAAAAAGAACCAGTTATTCTACTTAAAGGTGGTAATGGTGGTAGAGGAAATCAACATTTTGTAACTGCAACTATGCAAGCTCCAAAATATGCTCAACCTGGACAACCTGCTAAAGAATTATGGGTTAACCTAGAGCTTAAGGTTATTGCTGATGTTGGATTAGTTGGATTCCCAAACGTTGGTAAGTCAACGTTTCTTTCAAGAGTTACCAATGCAAAGCCTAAGATAGCTAATTATCATTTTACAACACTTAATCCTAATTTAGGAGTTGTGGATTTAGGTGATAGCAATGGTTTTGTAATAGCAGACATTCCAGGTATAATAGAAGGTGCTTCTGAAGGTGTTGGATTAGGATATGAATTCTTACGTCATATAGAAAGAACTAAGGTATTGATTCATATAGTAGATGCTGCATCCACAGAAGGTAGAGACCCAATTGTAGATATTAATGCAATTAATGAGGAGTTACGTTCTTACAATGAAGACTTAGCTAATAGACCTCAAGTAATTGCTGCAAATAAAATAGATGCTCTATATGGAGATGATTTTGAGACAGTTATAGAGATGATTAAGGATGAATTTGAACCTAAGGGCATTAAAGTATTTCCTATATCAGCTGTTTCAGGTAAAGGTCTTGATGAGCTATTATGGCACGTTAATCAATTAGTTAAAGAAGCTCCAGATGATATTATAGAGTTTGAGCAAGAGTATTTCCCAGAATTTTCATTTGATAATGAACCTTATACAGTTTCTAAGTCCGATGAAGCAGAGGGTGTATATCTTATTGAAGGTCCTAGAATTGAGAGAATGTTAGGTTATACTAACTTAGAATCTGAAAAAGGTTTTGACTTTTTTCAAAAATTTCTCAAATCAAATGGTATCTTAGATGAATTAGAAGCATTAGGAATTCAAGAAGGCGATACTGTTAAGATGTATTTCCATGAATTTGATTATTACAAATAGAAAAGGGGATTACTATGATAAAGACTATTAATAGTAAACAACGTGCTTATCTAAAAAGCTTAGCAAGCACTATGGATCCAATTATTAATATTGGAAAAGCCTCTATAACTCCTGAATTATCAGAGTCAGTTAGAGAAGCTATTGACAAGAGAGAATTAATTAAAATAGGAGTTCTTAAGAATTGTATGGAAGATCCTAAACAACTAGCTACATTACTTGCAGAGAGAACTGGCAGTCTAGTAGTTCAAGTAATTGGTAGGAAAATAGTTTTATACAAAGAGTCTAGAACTGACAAGAAAATAATATTACCATAGATATACATTAACCCTTTATGCCTTTGGGCATTACGAAAGGAATTCGTATAGTATGAAGAAGAAAATCGGAATAATGGGCGGTTCATTTAATCCCATTCATTTTGGACATTTATTATTAGCAGAGACAGCCTATGAGGAATATAATCTTGATAAAGTATTAGTAATGCCTACTAAGTCACCTGCTTATAAAGATATTAATAAATTTATAAGTGATACTGATAGAGTTAATATGGTTAAATTGGCTATTAAATCAAATAGTCATTTAGAGTTATCTGACCTAGAATTCTTACGGGAAGGTAATACCTATACCATTGATACTATTAATATATTAAGACAATCTGATCCTGATAGTGAGTACTACTTTATTATGGGGGCTGATTCTTTATTTCATTTTGAATCATGGAGAGAGCCGCAGGGCATATTAGATCAAGTAACTATATTAGTTGCTGGTAGATATAATAAGTCTTCGGAGGATATAGATAGTCAAATTGATTATCTTATTAATAAGTATGATACTGGTGATATTAAATTTTTAAATTCACCACACTTGGATATTTCATCTTTTAGTATTAGAAAACGTATTTCAGATAGATCTTCTATAAAATATTTAGTTCCAGAAGAAGTAGAGGAATACATTTATAATAATAAATTATATGGGGTAATATAATATGGATTTATTACTTATAAAAGATAAACTTAAGACAAAATTATCATCTAAACGATATGAACATTCTATAGGCGTTGAATATACAGCCGCAGCACTAGCTATGTCCCATGGAATTGATGTAAATACTGCTAGATATGCTGGTATTCTTCACGATTGTGCCAAATATTTAGATAATTATACAAAAATCAAAAAATGTGTTAAGCATAATCTACCTATTAGTGATTTTGAATTTAAAAATCCAGAATTACTACATGCAAAATTAAGTGCATATTATGCAAAGAAAAAATACGATATACTTGACGAAGATATATTATCAGCAATAACATATCATACAACAGGGCGACCTAACATGAGTATATTAGAACAGATTATATTTATAGCTGACTATATTGAACCAAATAGACGGCCTTTAAATGAAATAGATATGATAAGAAAAGAAGCTTATGTAGATTTAGATATATGTACAGCACATATATTAAAAAATACTATTGAATATCTTATTGAAAAAAATGCTGTAATAGACGATATATCAATAGAAACCTATAAATATTATAACAAAGGGGTAAATTAATGAATAGTTCAAAAGAAATGGCAAAAATAGCAGTTAAAGCTTTAGAAGAGAAGAAGGCTTTAGATATAAAAGTTATAGATATTAGTACAATTTCTGTTATTGCAGATTATTTTATTATTGCTAGTGGTTCAAATACAAATCAAGTACAAGCCATGAGCGATAATACAGATGATGAACTCACAAAAGCAGGATATACAAGAAAACAATTAGAAGGTTATAAAACTGCTAATTGGATACTTATGGATTATGGCGATATAATAATTCATATTTTCAGTGAAGAAGATAGACTATTTTATGATTTAGAACGTATTTGGCATGATGGAAAGGATATTTCATTAGAGGAGTTATAATCACAATGAATAAAGATTATCTATTATCAAAAACTTATTTAAATATTAATCATACAGTAGCAAAATGCATGCGAATAATTTTTTACTTAATGATAGTAATATTTATTGGTTCATTAATACTTAATTTAGATATTGATGCACAATTATCCATCATATGTTTTAGTAGCTGTGGATTATTATTACTTGTTCCAACCTTATTAGTAAATGTATTAGATGTTAGAGCATCAGTAGTAAAATATATAGTAGTAACATGCACCATATTAGTTGTAAGTATATTAAGTGCATTCTTTTCCTATAAAGTAAATGCAATGGTAATATTTCCATTGTTAATTGCATCCCTATATTACAATAGAACCCTTGTATTATATACAACTATGGTTAATTCTACTATGATTATTATATCATCTATATTAAATGTTTATGTTGGTATGATATATAAATTAAACAGCCTAACAACATATGATGCATTAATAAATGTTGCTGTTCCTACAATTATTATTGTTATTGGCATGTCATCAATTGCTTATTTTATTGTAGATAGAAATGCACATATGCTTGAAAGTACTATCGAACAATCAGATAATTTAATGGAAGCTCAAGCAGAATTAATATATGCATTTGCTGAGATATCAGAGAATAAATCAAAAAATACAGGTGAACATATAAAGAGAGTAGCAGAATATATGCGTATTCTTGGAAAAGCATCTGGTTTTACTGATGAATATATAGACAAGTTATCAAAAGCGTCTATGATGCATGATATCGGTAAAATAATGATACCTGAATACATATTAGATAAACCAGGTAAGCTTACCAAAGAAGAGTATGATATTATGAAAAGCCATACACTTTATGGTGAAGCGTTATTAATGAAAACCCCTGGTGACATAATGGAAATAGCAAGAATAATAGCCCTCCAACATCATGAAAAATGGAATGGAACAGGTTATATAGGTCTGAAAGGCAATCAAATAGCTTATGTAAGTAGATTAATGTCTGTAGCAGATGTATTTGATGCACTTACTTCTGATAGATATTATAAAAAAGGTTGGTCCTTAGATGATGCATATAATGAGATTATCAAGTTAAGTGGTACTCATTTCGATCCAGATGTGGTACAGTTATTTATAGAGAATTTCAGTAAATTTAAAGATGTATACTTTGATAACCCTGATAAAAAACTACTATAGGCGGAGGGTTTTAGATATGTTTAGAATTATGAATAATTATATGAGAGAAATGAAACTTATTGTTAACTCTGATATAGAAAGTAATATGAGAAAATTTTTAGAAAAGAATAAAACTGTTGAGAATTATTGTATAACCGTTAATTTCAATAGATATATTGTAGACATTAAGCTTGCAAAATATAGTGTTGATAGTGCAGAAGAGCACTTTAATGATTTTATTAAAACAGTAAAATATCCATACTCAGATATGTCTGTAAGATATAATGAAGGAAAATTAGTAAGATATAGATATGCATCATGCAAAGAAAACAAAGAAGGTTTTTATTGTGATATTGTATATTCATAGAATTAGATGTATAGTCATATACATAAAAGCTTTAGAATTCAAATATTCTAAAGCTTTTTATATGTATTAATAAAGTATATTAATTATACTTAAAATGATCTGAATAAACCAATTACTTTACCTATAACGGCAGCATCCTTAACAATAATAGGAGCCATAGCATCATTTTCGGGTTGTAATCTAAAAAATCCATCTTCCTTAAAAAAACGTTTAACTGTTGCCGAATCATCCACTAATGCAACAACAATTTCAGAATTATAAGCTGTGTTAGCTTCTTCAACTAATACCATATCACCATCAAAAATTCCTACATTAATCATACTATCACCTTTTACTTTAAGCATAAAAGTTTGTTTGTTATGTAAAAATTCAGGAGCGATAGGGAAGTAGCCCTCTATATTCTCAACAGCTAGGATGGGCTCACCTGCTGTTACTGTACCAACAATAGGAACATTAACTAATTCTCTACGAACAAGATTGAAGGTATCATCCAATATCTCAATTGCTCTTGGTTTAGTAGGATCCCTTCTTATATAACCGTTTTTCTCTAACGTTTCCAAATGAGAATGTACTGAAGACGTAGACTTAAGTCGAACAGCTTCGCAAATCTCTCTAACAGCTGGCGGATAACCCTTAGCTAATATTTCTTTCTTAATATATTCTAATATCTCTTCTTGTTTAACAGTAATCTTACCATAACCCATTATAACACCTCCATATATATCATAGTGTACCTAAACACTAAACTCATTAAGTTCTCTGACTATCGCTAGGTTCGACAACACCTCGCTAAGTTCTCTGACTATCGCTAAGTGATAATAGTATACCGTATACACTAAAACTCGTAAATACCTCGTTAAGTGTCTAGGTATGCATTCTCACTAAGCTCGAAAACACCTCGCTAAGTGATAATAGTATATCATACCCACTTTGAAAATGCAAACGAATGTTCCGAACATTTAATCCGAACGTTTATTCGAAAAGGTGTTGACAAACAAATGTTTGTTCGATATAATACAAACATACAAAACAGTTGTTCGATTTTAGGAGGTATATAATATGAATATAATATTAAAAAATAATAAGTATAGAGTAGGAATAATCGCATGTGTTATCCTTACATTTTGTGGAGTTGCGTTATATAAGGTTAATGTTAACGCCAATACTACTAACAATTCAACTAAATATTTCACTAGTGTATTAATAGAAGAGGGTGATACACTTTGGGATATTTCTACAGAATATATTACAGATGATTATGCATCTATAGATGACTATATTACAGAAGTTAAGAATATTAATAATATTCACCAAGATTATATTACTGCAGGTTGCTATATAACAGTACCTTATTATAAATAACAGGAGCGCTAATTATGGAATTATCATTTATAGAACATTCTACACTATTATTTGAGCAATTAGGTAATCACAAGACCATGGTTCTATCTACATCTTATGAAGATCATATTACTTCACGAATGATGAGTATTGTAATTATTAATGACTTGTTTTACTTCCAAACAGATAAGAACTTTAGAAAGTATATTCAATTGCAGAAAAACAATAAGGCTGCTTTATGCATTGATAATTTTCAGATAGAAGGCATTTGCAAAGAAATTGGTAAACCATTAGATAATCAACAATTTTGTGAACTATTTAAGAAACATTATTTAGGATCATATACGGCATATTCATCATTAGACAATGAAAGACTTTTTATATTAGAACCACAATATATCAAAAAATGGATTTATGAAGATTGTAAATCATATGAAGAAGTATACAATTTTATTGAAAAGATTTATAGAAAGAAACTTTATACTGGAAAATAACTATATAATATGACAACCACTTAAGCAGATAAACAGTAGCAATATGTAGATATCTGCTTACAATCGTACATCCAACTATTC
Source organism: Lachnospiraceae bacterium (assembly GCA_031556525.1). Classification (GTDB taxonomy): domain Bacteria; phylum Bacillota; class Clostridia; order Lachnospirales; family Lachnospiraceae; genus JAVBSN01. The sequence continues at coordinate 77,641 of JAVBSS010000012.1, read as the reverse complement.
GCTAAATTAAACGTAGTTTTGCGAAAGAATGGCAATAAAAAAAATCAATCATTAAAAAAAAGTAATTAATGGGTGATAACCAAAATATCTAAAAAGATATTAAGGTTATCGCCCTTTTTTTATTGTAATTCGTTAGTTCAAAAGAACTATTCCGCAAAATGGTAATTTAGCAGAATAGTTGGTAGACCTATTAATATTAAAGGAGGGCATTTATATGGCAAATGCAAATGAGAGAGCGGATAGTCAACCGCAAGAAAAAGGATTGTTATCTGGTACGCTACGCTTAGTGGCTAGGAGTATTGAGGTAATTAAGGGTAAGAACGGAGAAGCTGATACTAGATTTTTGAAGTTAACGTTATCCAATGGTATTAAAAGCTTTGATGTAACAAGTGGTTATAACGATACAATTATGGCTGTAGAGTTATTCAAAGAATACAACTTTTCATTCAACGTTGATAACAGTAACGGACGTACTAAGTTGCGTGTCGTATCTGTATCATAGATTTTGTTACGTATGTTACAAATAATTGATGGAAGGGGGTGTTAGTATGGTATTAACTGGAGTTAGCTTATCAGATGCGGTTACTAGTGCATTTTCAGTTGTTTCTGCGGTTGTAGATTTTGTTACAAGCAATCCAATAACAATGGCTGGATGGGCATTGTGCTTAGTAGGACCTGCGGTTGTTGCATTTAAAAAGTTACGTAAATAGTTATAAGGGTATAGATTAAAAATCTGTACCCTTAAATATTAAAAGGGAGTTAATAATATTGAAAAATAAAATAATTAAGATATTAATGATTAGTATGTTGCTTGTGTTAATGATACCAATTGTATCGCTGGCAGATACATCTGGTAATGAAGATGTTACACCTAAACCAGATGATTTTAGCTTTGGCAGTACTACAGAAGAACCAATTGACTACAATGAGGGTAATGTTTCTACTGACAAAATTATAACTAATATAGACTATGATAACCCATATTATTTTAATCAGATATGGGATGCTCAGTATCAGAATAATGTTATTTATGGTACAAATTATGTGTTTGATGGGAATTTTAGTAGTACAAATAATTTTAACCTTCATTATAAAAATAAAAATATTACTCGTATCGGTGGTATTGTATATACTGCTCAACCTACAGATAGTCGATTTAACGTTAATGGGTTAAATATATTTTGGCCAGATAGAGACACATATAAGTTAGTATATGTTGGCTTTATATGTGATGGTGCTGATGCCCCACTTCGTATCATGGGTACATTACCAGGAGAGTCACATGCAAATAATGGTCGTTTGGCATCTGGTAACAAAGATTTTAGTACTTCAAACCCTACTGGTTATCACTGTTATGGTACCTATGATACCAATATACCGTTGTTCTCAAACTATGATGACTATTTAGATTATATGATTACTGGTAATTTAGAAAATTGTTTTAACAATGGTCCTAAATTAGAACCTGGTCAACTATTAGATGATAATGGCAATATATACGATAGTACAATGCCTACGTTTAACATGATTAAGTGTACTTTGAATAAAAGTTATTCTAATAATAAAAATTATACTTTAGATATTAATTATGATTTGCCTGCTGATTTGTTAAATGATGATTATGAACTTGTATATCGTATATCTCATGATTATAACTTTTCTTACTTAATGGGTACTTCTTCACTTTTGCCATCTTCTTATAGGGATAAGTTATCTTCAACTACGCTATACGAAAAACATTATATGTGCTCTAGTTATCCGTCAAAGTATAATTTTAAAGTTCTTGATATTGTATCTAATGGGGTTATAGGAGATTCTGGGTTCGCATTATATGATTACACGTTGTGTGTCGGTGAAGGATTGAACTTTGATAGTATTATTGATGGTGTTCATATTGGTGCTGATTTAATTTTGAAATGTAAATATTCTGATATAAAGGTTGAAGTTAAGGTTTGTAAAAAAAATAGTGATGGTAGCTTTAGTTATGGCAATACTAGTGTATTTAATGTAAATCTTCTTAATGGTAATGTAGATAGTTACCTTGCCACTAGTAATAAGGATACGTCAACGACTGTTATTGATGGTACTCAAGGTACTACTACAATAATTATCAATAATGATAATAGTAGTGGTGGTTCTGGTGGTGGCTCTAGTGGTAGTACTTCTAACGTATGGGATAAGTTAGTTGAGTTAATTGATAAAATCATATCTACATTGACGTATCTGGTCGTTAAGTTGTTGGGTTTTGTTATAGATGCATTAGATGGGATATTAGATAAGTTATTTAAGTTATTAACTACCCTTTTAGATGGTATAATGGGACTTTTAGATTTTATAGTAAGTGGGTTTGGCTTGCTTGGGGAAAATAGTGTTATTACTTTAATATCTGATTTTTTTAGCTTTTTACCCAATGAGGTAATAGTTGCTTTTAGCCTTACTGTTGTAGCTAGTTGTATTGTTGTAGTTATAAAAATAATAAGAGGATAATATTATTTATCCCCTTTTTCTCTAATAGCTTTAATTAATTCAGCTTGCATTTTCATTGATTCATTATGTTTTCTTGTTTCTTTGTTTATTTTGTCAATTTCTTTTTTCTTAGCATCTTTTAGGCAAGCTCTTATAAACATTATTATAAATATGATTGGTGATAGTTGAAATATTGTGAATATAAAATTATCCATAGATAACACGCTCCTTTGTTGGTTATTTGTTGTTTATTATATTTATAATATCATCAATTTTATTTTCTAATTTGTTCGTTCTGTATATTACTAATATACAACAAATTATTGTTATTATATATATCATTAAAATCACGCTCCTTTGTTGGTTATTAATGGATATTATAGCATAAAAGAATGGGGGTGTAAAATGGGAGAGTTTATAAGTGCTTTTTGGAGTGAAATGGGAATGACTTTTACCTTGTTTGGTGTAACAATGTCGTTCCAACAAATATTTATGTTTGGTTTTATATGTAGCATATTGGGTATATTTATAAGATTTTTTATGTATGACGAATAGAAGAGGAGTGTGATTAATGTGAATATTGAACTTCGTAATGCTATTATTTGGTTATTTGTACTTGCTACATTTACACCATTATTCTTTGAATTATTAAGATTTAATATTAACTTTTGGAAACATTTTTTTTGATGATTAAGAATGTCAGGAGGGTTGTTTATAACATGAGTATTGTTATAGCTATATTTATAATAGGATTTGGTTATGGATTTTATAAATTTGTAATGTGGTATTTAGAACGTGTATATAGATTTTGTGAAAAATTAGAGGAAAGGATATTTAATAAATGAGTAAATTTACTAATATTGATTTGTTATTGGATGAAAGAATGGTCGATTACTTTGCCCGAAGATTAGATGCATATAACGAATTGAAGTGTGATGATATGAACTTAGAGTGTTATATTAATTTTGTGTTACGTAATATTATAACTGATATGGTTAATGATGATGTTAAAAGTGATGGGGGTATTGATGAATGATTGAAACTACTACGAGTGTTTTAGCTATACTTACATTGTTTATGATAGCTATGTGTTGTTTATTTAACTTAATCGATAAAGTAGATTTGTTTATCGAAAAGCATGGAAAGGACAAGTCACGTGATTGATAATATAGAATTTTTAACCCACATAGATGATTGGAATTACTTCGCCTGCATGTGCTTTAATGTTTTTATAGTGTATTTTGCATTTGATGTGTTCAAATGGGTGTGGAGTGAATGGAAACAAATAGCTAAATTGATGAAGGGGGGTAAAGAGTGATGGAAGAATGGTTATTAGGTGATCTAAACCTAGCAACAATATTTGTACGTGTTATTGTATTAACAATATCATGTCATTTTATAACTGGTGCAATGAACAGTCTTAGGGGGTGGAGCAAATGATATGGATAGTAGCGGTAGTAATATTTATATGTATTTGCTTACCAGTAATACCGTTCTTGGCTATTAATATACATAATGTTATATTCTATGGGATATTAGATATATATAGATTTTTCAGATACAAGAAATACAATGAGTTTAAAGACTTCGGATATGTTAATAGCCTTTGTGGTTATTTTGGTTCTGGTAAAACATTATCAGGTGTCAAGATTATTGTTGAAGATATTTATAAAAAGTATAATGGCTTGAAGGTATGGGATAAAGAGCAACAACAATTTGTTGTGCAGCACATACATATTATTAGTAATGTACCACTTGATACGATTCCTTATATACCCTTTGCATCAGAACGACAACTAATAGATTTTAAGGAATATCATTCTAGCTCTATGGATATAACTATCTTTTTGTTAGATGAAGCTGGCGCTATCTGGAACAGTAGAAACTTTAAAAGTAATATATCCCATGAATTACTTACTCAGATACTTCAATGCCGTAAGGATAAAATGGCCATATATACTACAAGTCAACGTTTTAATTTTCAAGATGCATTGATTAGACAAATTACTTATGAGTGTTCTGAATGTCTTAAGGCATGGAGAATACAGAAATTAAGTTATTATAATGCCTATGAACTAGAAAACTGTAATAACCCCCTCTTGATAAAACCTAAGAGGGTTAAATATTGGTTTGTTAAAGATAAGCATTATGGATTGTATAATACTAATGGACTTGTAGAAGCATTAGTTAAAAAGAATGAAGAGGGCTATTTTATCAGTAACGAAGAAATATTATCGAATATTGGAGTAGTTCAACAAGATAGCACGTTAGTTACAAAGGCTAAAAGGAAACTTCGCAAACGTCTACAACGTAAGTAACTTTGTCCCCAATGCTTGCATGGGACAAGTTACGTTATCGGAAAAAAAATCGTTTACATTAGGTTAGCACCTATTAGCCTTGCTATAAGAGGATGGAGTCCATCCTCTTTAGGCTTTCCCTATCGGTGCTTGGGTCCCTGATGTCAATGATTTATTTTCTCGGATAAAGTGTTAATTATTTACAAATATATGTATTTAATAATGTAAATAACTGTAACTCGGCTATACTTGACTATATGGACACAATTAGCCTACTTTTTTATAAAAATATAAAATATGGAGTTGTTATTATGGGTTATAACATGAAAGTTACCGAGTACAAGGACAGTATAAAAGTAACACATTATAATTACGAAATAACAGAAAGAGAGGTAAGAGAGGAAGATGATACTGACAAACTTTTTAAGGCTATTGAGGAACGTGATTTCTTTAATTTTGCACATCTTCACTACAATCCGTTCATTAATAAGATTTGTAAGATAGAAGATATTGAATTATATGGATGGGAATGTGTTGAACCTGTGTCAAGAGAAGAATTAAAGGAATTAAGAAATTTATATAATACTAATGGTATGTCACATAGAGCAAGAGAGAGATACTTGAAGGAATGTGCTAAGCAACAAGAATTTAGCAAGGATAGGAGTATCAGGAGAACAGTTAATGTTATATATGACTATGCCCGTTGTAACAATTGGGATTGGTTCTTAACATTCACATTCAGGGATAAAGAACTTAGATACGATTATATAGAATGTCGTAAAAAGGTTAGTAAATGGCTTAAAAATCAGAGAGAGAAGAACGCACCTAACCTTAAGTACTTAGTTATTGCAGAACGTCACAAAGATGGTGCTTATCACTTCCATGGCTTACTTAGTGATATTGGTAATATTAAAGTAAAGCCAGCTACTAACTATTATACAAATAAAATAGTGTTTACTAATAGTGGCAAGATGATTTATAACTTTTCAAAATTCAGTTACGGATTCACAACGGCAACCATGATAGAAGATACTGAAAAAGTATCAAGTTACATAACAAAGTACTTAACAAAGGACTTATTGGATAATGTCCCAAATAAACAACGTTACTTGGCTAGTAAAAGCTTAGAAAAGCCTAACGAAGATAAATATGTTGTAGATGATGTTGAAGGTGTCTTCCATAAGCTATTAGAGACATATGGCTATTATCCAGAAGTGCAACACGTTAAGAGTGTAAAGAACGTATATAATGATAGAGACCTGACTTATTATCAAATGAAATTATAAGAAAAGAGTTACTTGAGCGACATGTCCCCCCAGGAGATGGGGAAGGGGGACAAGCATATTTTTAATAAATTGCGTATTTAAGCAATTATATAAAAATAGCTAGGGGGTTAGGAATGGTACAAAAATAAAAAATATAACCATAGCCAAAATAAAGACGTCGACCTGAAACGTGAACAAATAAAAACAAAAAAGGAGTGTGTGAAATATGTATGCAAAAATAATAATATACCTAGCAATATTTAGCATGGGATTGAGTATATTCTGTGTGGTAATGATGTTATTTTTAATGAAGAATTTATATGAGGCTATTGACGATTATGTATATGATTTAAATAATAATCTAGAAGACTTTACATTGTTTGTTACTGATGTAGATAAACATATTAAGGATATGAATGATACATTGTTCCATTACGAACTATGCAACCAGACATTAGAGAAGAATAACAAGGAATTTAAATTGATGCAGAATGAACATCAATTAATGTTTCAATCACAATTAAATATTATTAAAGAATACGATAGAATATACAAGGCAAGTGAGGTATAACAATATGCAGATACATAGATTAAAGATTAGTAAACAATGGTTTGAAGAAATAGTAGCCGAAAATAAAACATTTGAAGTTAGATTGAATGATAGAAACTATCATCAAGATGATTATGTTTGTTTTTGTGAATATGAAAATAATGATTATACTGGTTTTTGCATATTTGCAAAAATAAAATATGTATTAGAACAATTCAAGGATGGTCTTAAAACCGGTTATGTTGTATTTTCTTTTAGAGTGTTAAACTATAAAGAAGAACACTTATTGATAAAGGAGAATTCACTTGATAAAGAATTTTTTAAAGGAATTCATAAATCAGATGCTTTATTATATGAACGAATGATTTTTACCGGTGTTGCAAAGGAAATTCGCTTGTAATGAGTTAATGATTTGCTGATGAGGAGCTTGCGAACTCCTTGGCAATTCATTAACGAATAGCGACTGCACCATAAAAATGCCTTGACAAGGGATTGAGTGCGTGATAGTATGCTAGTAAGGTTATCACAACTATTCGCTAAATTATAGTTTTACGAAAATACTTGTATATATAATACTGGTATGATACACTATTATATATAATCAATAAAATACCTATATTTATCTATGGTACTAATAATTATTACTTATAATCAAATATAACTATTATGTTCTTGATTTACTTAATTGATTTAATAATGTATGACATGCTTTCACATACAACATACTATAAAATACTGATTATATATTTATGTCGTTTTCATTGTACATATTATAATAATCTATTTAACAATACTAATTATACACTTTATATCTTATAGGAGGAATTTTATCTTGGGTGAATATCATGACCAAAAAAATAAAGACAATACAATTATTCTTAGAAATCTATTATCTGACATGCCACAATACGTTCGAATCTATTTTAGAGGTATTGACTTAAATACATCTGCATCTACACGAATCGGTTATGCAAGGGACATACGAAATTTCTTTGAATTCTTATTAGCTAATAATTCTGTTCTTAAAAACTGCGAATTAAAGGATATATCATTAGATATTATTAATAATCTTACCGCTCAGGACATCGAGGAATATTTAGAGCATTTAAAATATTATATTAAAGATGGCCGTGAATATACTAATGGCGAACGTGCTATCAAACGAAAAATGTCGGCATTAAGGAATATGTATGCTTATTTGTACAAAAATGATCAAGTTACTAATAATCCAATGGCTAAGGTAGCTATACCAAAACTTCATGATAAAGCCATCATTAGATTAGAAGGTTCCGAAATATCTGAATTCCTTGATAACGTTGAATACGGCGTAAAACTTACTGAAAAGCAACTACAGTATCACGAAAAGACAAAGACAAGGGATCTAGCTTTATTAACTCTAATGCTTGGTACTGGAATTCGTGTATCCGAATGTGTTGGACTTGATATTAACGATGTGGATTTCAAAAATGAACGAATAAAAATTGTTAGAAAAGGTGGTTATGAAGCCTTTGTATATTTTGGTGATGAAGTTACTGAAGCTTTATTACCATATATGGATGAAAGGCAGAAAATTATAGCCCTTACAGGCCATGAAACTGCTCTCTTCCTCTCTTCGCAGAAAAAACGAATAAGTATACGTAGTGTTGAACTTTTAGTAAAGAAATACTCACAGACTGTAACTCCTTTAAAAAAGATTACTCCACATAAACTAAGAAGTACCTATGGTACATCCCTATATCAGGAAACATCTGATATTTACTTAGTAGCTGATGTATTAGGTCATAAAGATGTAAATACAACAAGAAAACATTATGCTGATATTGAACTCCAGAGGAAAAAAGAAGCTAGAAACAAAGTAAATCTTAGAAAATAAATAACTTGTCCTAATCTAATTATAGATTAGGACTTTTTTTATTCCGTTTATATTTGTGTTACTATACTTTCATTTTGTTCATTTAATATTTCAACAATGGTATCACCCTCAAAAACAACAATATAATCATAAGGCAGAGCTAATATTTTTATTAGTTCTGGTCTGACATTCAATAACTGATAAGTATAATATGATTCATATTCATTTGCTATCATATTAGAAGCTTTACCATTTTCGTTTTGTTCAATCCCATTAACACACCAACCTGATTCCCCTAAATCAGAAAACCGTTGAAGACTAATTAGATTTTCCTGTAATACATTTTTTGCAACGGCTATTTTATCGTCAAATCTAACCGATTCTCCAGATATATTATATAATCGTAATAAATCAGTTTGTTCTAATTGAATCCACAATGCTATGGTCAAATCGTTGGTAGTTTCTGAAAAAGGATTTTTAGTATAGTCAGGAACAACAATACTGTAACCATCAGTGTTCTCAACTAAAATAAATACTGAAAAACCAATTTCAATTTTGAAGCCATTTCTCAATTTTTCTGGAGGAATGGCCGAAATTACTTGAAATAATGACTGTGCTTGAGGATATAGAGATTCTTCTACGATTATATTAAATATAATACCATGTATATTTTTGCTATAAGCTTTCATTTTTCTAACCTTTCATTATAAAAATCTATATTTTAAAATACCAAAACGATAAAATATTAAAACTATAAAAAATCAACATTATAAAATAATATAGACTTGCCCAAACGAGTAAGTCTATATTATCAAAATATAATAATATTATTATTTATTCTCTAACTTCTTAACTATATCACATATAACATCTGCAGTACCTTCTATACCAAACAAACTGCTATTAATGCATATATCATAGCTCTTAACGTGTCCCCACTTCTTTGTAGTGTAGTAATTATAATAAGAAGCTCTTTGTTTATCTTCCTTATTAGCAATATCTTTTGCCTTATCTACGGTTATATTAAGTCTATCTGCAGTTCTAATAGCCCTATCTTCAAGTGGTGCATCTATAAAAATATTAAAACAATTCTTATAATCAGCTAGTGCATAATCTGCACATCGTCCAACTATAACACATGGCCCTTTATCAGCAGTTTTCTTAATTGTCTCATATGCTGCTAAGAATACTTTGTGATTAAGTGGCATATCAAATGCTGCTGAATTATATCCTAATGAATACGGATCCATAACTAATGAATATAAAAAGCTTGTCGTTGGTTTCTCATCAAAATTCTCAAATATAGCTTCACACATACCACTGTTCTTCGCTGCTTCTTTAAGAATCTCTTTGTCATAGTAATCAATTTGCAGTTTCTGCGCCACTAATTTACCTATTTCTCTTCCACCACTGCCGTATTGTCTTCCTAAAGTAATTATTGTGTTAGTACCCATACAAACGCCACCTTCCTATAAGCTTATGCTCAAAAATTATGTAGTTATAATATACTAATTATAACATTTTACATATAAAAATTCAAATAATTGCACAAATATTTTATACTAATATGTACAAAAAGCATAGGTTTTTCAATTTAGAAAAACCTATGCTCTATTATAATCTAAGCATTTTTACACTTTCTTGTACACATATAGAAACAAAGATTTTGTTAATATAATTTTATACAAAATAAATCTTTTATAAAGATAATTTTTCCAATAATTCCACAAAATATTGTGGTAATGGTGATTCAAACTCAACATATTCATTAGTTCTAGGGTGAACAAACCCTAATACTCTTGCATGTAGCACTTGCCCTTGTAACTGTCTGAAATCAGAACTCTTCGGTCCATACACGTTATCTCCTAACAGAGCATGATTTATAGATGACATGTGAACCCTGATTTGATGAGTACGACCTGTCTCTAACTGACATTCTATATAATTGTATTTTGAATTCAATCTATCAAGTACTTTATAGTGAGTAATTGCCTCTCTACCAGTCTTAGTATCGACACTCATTTTCTTTCTATCTATAGGATGTCTCCCTATAGGTTTATCAATAGTTCCCTCATCTTCTAATATATTATGATACACAATAGCATTGTATTTTCTAGTAATCGAATGAACTTTTAGTTGTTCTGCTAGACTTCTATGAGCAATATCATTCTTACATACAACAAGAAGTCCCGTTGTGTCCATATCTATTCTATGAACTATACCTGGTCTTAGAACACCATTTATTGATGATAAATTATCTCTACAATGATACATTAATGCATTAACCAATGTACCACTATAATGCCCTGGTGCTGGATGAACAACCATCCCCTTAGGTTTATCAACTATTATTATATCGTCATCTTCATATATAATATTAAGTGAAATATTTTCGGGTTCAATATCCAATTCTTCTGGATCATCTATAGACAAAACAACAAGGTCATTAGCTCTAACTTTATAATTAGATTTAATGACCTTATTATTAACTAATACATTACCATTTTCAAGAAGCTTTTGAATATATGATCTTGAATATTCTGGACATTCACTTACTAAATATTTATCTATTCTATTACCTACACTTATATCATCAATAGTATATTTCTTAATATCCATAATGCTTATTCTTTTCCTTTTCTAAAACTAAATAACATATCAAAATCTTCTTCAGAATATTTGAAGAACATTAATATTATTAATAATGCAAATGATACTGTTAAATAACAATCAGCAACATTGAATACCGGAAAATCTATTAATTTGAAATATAAAAAATCCACTACATATCCACGGAAAATTCTATCAATAAAATTGCCTATAGCCCCGCTGATTATGAATACATCTAATACTTGAAGCACTGCAAATTTCTTATCAACAAACATTTTCTTATATAAGAAACACGCGATTATTATACATATAGGTGTCATTATATAGAACAACAATTGTTTTCCTTGCATCATTCCCCATGCTGCACCTTCATTTCTAATATAACTAAACTCAAAAACACCTTCTATTAAAGGCATTCCGCTTCCTAATGTAAAATTTGATATAATTAAATATTTTGTAAACTGATCAATAAGTACTAATACAATTATACAAATTATTGGTTTTAAATATTTCATCTTAATATCTTGCATATAAATCAAGAATTGCTTGTCTCATATCTTCATCACAAACATTTTCATCAATATATGCTTCTCCTATATTATTTATTAGTATAAATTTAATATGTCCACCAGACATTTTTTTATCATTTTTAGTAGTCTCAATTATTTTATCAATGTCCATATCTTTTGGTAATTGTGGAAAACCAAAATAATCATGAATACTAATAATACGTTCTAGCATATCATTAGATATCAATCCTTTATTGTAAGAAATAATACTAGCTAAAATTGAGCCTATACCTACACATTCTCCATGCAAATATGAGAAATCTAATAATTTCTCTATAGCATGACCTAGTGTATGTCCAAAATTAAGCAATGCTCTCTCTCCCTTTTCGTTAGGGTCATTCTCAACAACCAATCTCTTAATATTACAACTCTTAAGTATCATGGTCTTAAGACTCTGTAAATCTTTATTTCTGATATCTTCAGCATAATGCTCTAACCATTCAAAATATTCTCTATCCTTAATAATACCATGTTTTATTATTTCACCCATTCCTGACACAAGTTGTCTATGCGGTAAAGTTTCTAATGTATTAATATTAATATACACTAATTGTGGCATATGAAATGCACCTACCATATTCTTATATGATAAGAAATCCACACCTGTTTTACCACCAATGCTACTATCAACCTGTGATAATAAACTAGTTGGTACTTGAACAAAATCAATACCTCTCAGATAAGTTGCGGCTGCATATCCCGTTAAATCACCTACTACTCCGCCACCTAATGCAATAAGCATATCATTTCTATCAAACTTAGATATTATTAAATGTTCATACAAATCTTGCACTACACTTAAGTTCTTATTTTCTTCGCCTGCTGGAAATACAAAGGTATTAACTTCCTTACAATTACCCTTTAACAACTCTACTAATATGTCAAGATAGTATTTCGAAACCGTAGTTTCTGATACAATACATATCCTTCTATTATTAATTCCCTGCTTACTAAGCCTAGTAAGCAAGGAATCAAATTCATCATTAAATATTATATTGTATATTGGTTTGCTGTCTAAATGAACTGTCAAATTATCCAAAATATAACTCCAATCTAAATAAATTCAAATCCACCATCTGGATCATCGCCATCACCAATCAAGTTACGTCTATCAATAACATCTTCAATCTCACCAACAAATACATCTTCACCATACTCTTCCACATCAGCAGCAACTTCATCATATGCTGTATAAGGAATATCCGCTATATCTACAGTTGGTTCTACAAATGGTGCTGGTTGTGACTCTACAAACGGTGCCTGTTGTACTGGTTGTGGCTCTACAACTGGTGCAGCTTGTACTGGCGTTGGTTGTGGCTCTACAACTGGCGTTGGTTGTGGTTCTACAACTGGTTTAGCTTGCATTGGTGCAGAATTTACATTACTTTGTTGTCCAAAATTAACTTCTGCTTGCTGTCTTGTAGTTGCTTTATCAAAACTCATCTTAGGCGCAAATGGATCATTATTAAGTAATGATACTCCTGTTAATTCTGCACCGGCTGAAGTATTCTTATTATCACTATACGGATCACTGCCAAGACCTGCTCCTTCACTCAATCCGCTACCAAGACCACCTAGAGAAGATGTTTCTCTTCCTTGTGGATCTTCAAATGAACCGAAATCATTACCACCAAAGCTTCCACCAAAAGGATCACTTGCATTAAGTGCATCATTCATCGAAGCTTGAGATGTTGCAAAAGCATCCATATCTCCTGCTGACATATCAAAGTTTGTACTATTTAATATATCAGAATGAGTCTTAATTAATTGATTAAACTGCGCCTTAAATCTAGTATATTGTTGAACTAGAGTAACTGTCTGAGCATGAACTCTCTCTAATTCAATCTTAGAATCTGAAGTATATTCCTTAGCTTTATTTATTGCCTCTAATTCAATTGTTTTAGCCTTATCCTCAGCTATTTTAAGAGTTTCTTCTGAAGTCTTCTCTGCTAACATCAATGCCTTTTGTAAAGATGCTTCTAACGTCTTATAATGTTGAAGACTATCATTCAATACAGTAATCTTGTCCTTCATCTCTACATTTGAACGATACAATTCTTCATAATTAGCAAGAACGTCTGACATAAAACCGTCAACATCACGTTTATCATAACCTATTCCTGATTTAAATGTTTTTGACTGAATATCAACTGGTGTAATCATAGATTTATTCCTCCTGAGCCTTGTAAATAAAAGACCAAATATTTAAGCGAATTTATAATTATGTAAGATACAATAAATGAAAAATCCACTCCTCTAATGTTAATAATTGAATGTTCACACATATATTTGGCTAACAATAATATTGGTGATAACAAAATCTTTAAATAGTTCTTTAATCTATTTAAAAATGGTAAAAAAGAAGAAATCATGTATAAAATTAATCCTATTTCTAATATTGTTAAAAAATATTCCATACATAACAATATAAAATTCATATTCATATTAGAATCTACCTATTTCTGGTGGTAGCGCGTTATATTCTAACAACTCTTCTCTTAAATCTCCTGTTACTTCTACATTATTTGGTGATGCTATAAATATATTTCCTGATATAGCTTGTAGACTACCATCTAAAGCATAACAAGCGCCACCTATAAAATCAATTATTCTCTGCGCTGCTTCAACTCCCATACCTTCCATATTAATAACTGTTGGTCTACCACTTTTAAGACCATCTGCTACATCCTGAGCATCATTAAAATCTGTTGGTTTAATTACGTACACTTGATTACTCCTTACATTACGATTATTATTTATAGATACTAATTTGTTATTGTTCCTTACGGGCTTAGCCTTTGCTCTCTTTGGCTCATCATATAAATCATCATCGTCATAATCATCATCATCGTCATCATAATCAGCCGCTTTTTTTATTGTAGTTTTAGATTTGAATTTCGATTTTGTTGGTTTAGCATCGTAATCATCATCGTCATCATAATCATCATCATCGTCAAATAAATCATCATCAAATTCGCTATCATCCGGATCGCTAAATTGAAGCATGTCTAAAAATTTACCTATTCCATTTCTGGCCATGATATTATCTCCTATCTATAAGTTATTGTACTGTCTCGTTCCAAATATAGCAGTGCCTACTCTTACCATTGTAGCACCTTCCTCTATTGCAACCATATAGTCATTTGTCATTCCCATAGACAACACACTCATATCAATATTATCAATGTTTTTAGATATTATGTCAAGTGATAATTGTCGCATTTTTCTAAAAATGATTCTATTATTTTCAGGATTTTCAACAAAAGGCGCTATCGTCATCAAACCTTTTACTTTAACATTTGATAACTTGGATATTTCTTCAACAAATGGTAATACTTGTTCGTATTTTAGTCCGAATTTACTATCTTCTTCTGCAATATTTACCTCTATTAATATATTAGCTATTACATCCTTTTTCATTGCCTGTTTTTGTATCTCTTCTGCTAATTTTATTGAATCTACAGAATGAATAAGACAAGCTTTATCTATTATATATTTAACTTTATTTGTTTGTAAATGTCCTATAAGATGCCAATTAACAGGTGTAGATACATTTTCATATTTATCAACCAACTCTTGAACTTTATTTTCTCCAAACTCGTTAATATCAACTTTAATCAATTCTTCTATATTACTAAGTGGTTTTGTTTTACTTACTGCAATAAGTGTAACTTCTTCCCGTAATCGATTAGCCGTCGTACAAGCTTGTAAAATATTACTCTCTACTTCTCTTAAATTATCAACTAACATATATATACCTCTATCTTATAATTTCATTTTCCTCAATAGTTGTACTATCAAGAATGATTCTATCATATAAATTTATTCCATAATCTACATTTGGTCTAATTATAGTAAAGTCATCATTACTATATATAATTTCAATTACTTTAAAATTTGCTACACCTTTATTAACGCATAATACACCCGTCATCTTAGTTTTACTTGCTACAGAAAGTGGTAAAGTGCTTTGTGAGTCATTAGCAACTATTACATCCGCATCATCAAAATCATCTGGATTAACATAACACTGTCCTTCATCTTTTAGAAATATTGTCGGAGCTATTTGTTTGATAGTAACTTCTCCGTTTTCATCTAATACTCTTATATTAAAATATATAGCTTCACTGCTATTACTACCAGCCGTTAAGTATTCTTCTGGTATTGTATATACCTCTTTCTCATATATTGCTGTGTTAGGAATCTTCAATCCTTCATTTTGATCCATAATTATTTCAATATCTAAAAATCTATCATTTAAATAGTTTATCATGAGTTTGTCAAGAGATATAATTGCAAAATGTTGATCATTATTTTCTACTATTTCAATATTTCCAACAACATTTTGAGTACTACTTGCAATATTAATTGTAACCCTCTCTTTTTCTGCAAGTCTCTCAGCATCCACGTCACTTATCATCATAATTATATTCCAGTTCTCACTAGTTACTAATTTGTATACTGGTGTACCTGCGCCAATTATTTCCCCTGTTTTAAGTGTGGTTTTTGTATATTTTCCTTTATCAAAATCATTAGATGTTACTTTATACATGTCGTAACTTTCAAAATTATCTTGATAATATGTAATTATTCCACTTTCTTCTGACTTAATTTCCTTGAAAGTGTTTGCTGACTTATCAATAGCATCCATAGATGTTAATTTTTCAACCAATATTTCATTAGATAGTTCTAATACAATGTTTTCCAAATCATACTTGAAATTATATACATCCATAAATTCTGTATCATTATAGTAACTACTAAACATTGATATTCTATTTCTGATTTCTGTATATTGTTCACTATCAAGATTTTCTGAATCTAGCGCTAAATCCGCTAATGTATCATATACACTGCCTGTTTCATCTATAGTATATACCGTAGCTTGTTTTGCTACTCTTTGTCCATCTCTTATATAATAGCTAATGTATCCTGAGTCAGATGAGTTAATTAATTTTTCTTGTCTTATAGCCAATCCTGTTGATTTTATATTAGTATCTATATAACTCTTTTCAACTTCGCATATAGCATAAGTATCTGTATTAATACTTCTTACTACTATTATTATCATATATATAAAAAGAACTCCAAAAATTACTAATCCAATATTTAATTTCATTTGAGGTCTAAATTTAACTACGTTATTCTTTCTAGCCATTAATAAAATTTCCTCCTAAAAATTTGCAAAATATAACATCTCGCTTAATCATTCATAATATTACATTCTGCATGCATTATTACTAATCTTGAAAATACCTCGATAAATAATAATAGTATACCACCATTTAACAAATCTATCTACAATATTTGTATGAATAATTCCTTAAACTATTTCTAATAATAAATTAAAGATTGTATAAATTCACAATCGAAATAAAATTCAAGGAGGCAATAATTATGAGATCAGCAGCTTTAGATTATACTATATTAACTATTATTATTATCGGTGCTATTAACTGGGGATTAATCGGTTTTTTTGGTTTCGATTTAATTAGCACCTTATTTGGTCGTATGGCTGTAATAATACGATTAATTTACGCTATAGTAGGTATTTGCGGTTTATATGCAATTAGTTACTATGGTCGTATGAGAAATGTCCTATCATAAAAAAATACGGGGTCACTTATTTCTAGTGACCCCATTTTTTGTATTATTCAGTAATATTAATTAAAATATTTGTCATCTCTTCATAAAGAGTTGATTTGTCTATTGCATTTGCTACTATTGCTATATATGCTATATCTTCTGTGTCAGTGACTTCCATAATCAAGCAGTTTCCAGCTTGTGATGTAGTTCCTGTCTTCCATCCATGCATAGTAAGACCTTCTGGCAAAGCATATTCACCCATAAAACCATTAGTTGGTGAACATTCTATTTCTACTAACTCTCCACTACTTCTATAAAATTTCATAATATATGAACGTATACCATCAATTTCAGCAAGCATATCATATGTAGAAAATCTCTCAAATATTAAATATAAATCATATACTGTTGTATAATGGTTAGTTAAATGTAGTCCATGTGAATTAGCATAATTAGTATTCGTAGCACCTATTTCCAAAGCTTTTTGATTCATCATTTCACAAAATGCTGTCTCACTACCTGCTATTCTCTCCGCTAATACCACACAACAATCATTAAACGATCTTATTAACAAACCATATAATAATTCTTTAACAGTTATAGAATCACCAGCTCTCAGTCCACATCCTACAGCATCTGGGTCATCAAATAATATTGTATGTGATAACGTTATTGTTTCATCAAGGGATAATCGTCCTGCATTAATCTCATCAACAACAATCATCGCCGTCATAATCTTAGTCATACTAGCTGGATATATTCTTTTGTGTGGATTAGCACACTGTAATACATCTTTATTAGTCTGATCTACTAATAGACATGCCATATAATTAGCCTCTTCATCACTATATACATAAGAATCAAATGGTATTACTGCATAATTATTTGCTAAACTATTAATATTTATTGTTGGCATATCCGAATTCATTGATATATTTATCTTCTCAGCAGGATTATATTCATATTCTAATTTATTTGTAACATCTATATTACATCCTGTAAGCATAATTGCAACACAACAAAGCACTGCAACAATTTTCTTGTTCATCATTTAAACATTTCTCTCCAATCAAGATCTCCACGCTCTAATGCTTTAATCAATAATTCTGCTGTAGCAAGATTAGTAGCAAGTGGTATATTATGCATATCACATAACATAAATATATTATTAATATCTGGTTCATGTGATTTTGGAGTTTGTGGATCTCTCAAGAAAATTATCATATCAAAATCATTATTTTCTATACCAGAACCTAATTGTTGCTCGCCACCCAAATGACCTGCTAGAAACTTGTGTACTGTAAGATTAGTTACTTCCTCAATTAATCTACCTGTGGTACCAGTAGCATACAATTCATGTTTATTAAGTATACCTCGATATGCAATACAAAAATTCTGCATAAGTTTTTTCTTGGCATCGTGTGCAATTAAACCAATATTCATATAGTCCTCCTCAAATTAAAATTTGCGTCTTTGCAGACCTACATTAAGGACCAAACCTATACCAGCACAGGAGCTTACTAATGAGCTTAATCCATAACTGATAAATGGTAATGGTATACCTGTATTAGGTAATAGCGCTGTGGCTACACCTATATTTATAAATGTCTGAAATCCAAAAAGTGCTGCTACTCCTGTAGCGATTAACATTCCTTCATCATCTTTTGCTTTTCGCGCAACCTTGATACATTGTAACACTATTAATACTAAAATTGCAATAATTATAGAACTACCAATAAACCCTAATTCTTCACCAACTACCGAAAAAATAAAGTCAGTCTGTTGCTCTGATATAAGATTGGCATCTTTAACTGTTGCCAATGCAGAACTATTAAGTCCTTTTCCTGATAATTGTCCTGAACCTATTGCCATAACCGAATTAGTCTGTTGATATCCTGTAGTTAATGCATAATCCTCTGGGTACAAGAATGCAAGTACTCTATCTAACTGATAATCGTTTAATAGTATTTGGTTAGGTGTCTGTACATACCATAAAAAACTACCTACACAAGGTATTGCTACTAATATTCCTACAATGATTAATTTATAACTTAGTCCTGCTACAAATAATATTGCAAACAAAATCAAAGTAACATCAATTGTTGTTGATAAATCAGTCTGTGTTACTATTAGGTATAACGGTATAGCACATCCAATAGCATATGCCGATAGTGTAGTGAATTTATTAAGATTATCCTTAAACTTAGCCAGAAATACCGCTGCGCAAATTATCAAGATTATTTTTGTAAATTCAGATGGTTGAATTGTAGTAGTTGATCCTAACGCATACCACCTTGTAGCTCCATTTACAGTCTTTCCAAAAAACTTAAGCCCTAGTAACATTAAGAAATTAATTATATACATTATCACAGCAAACTTCGCTAAAAAGTGATAATCAATCAAAGATAATACCACCATTCCTATTAAACAAGCAACAAGTCCTATAATTTGCTTTTTTAGGTAGCTACTATCAGCACTATAAATAACAACTGTACCAATACCACAGCTTATTAGAACCAGAAATAGTAATTTGAAATTGTAATGTCGTAATTTATAGTCATCAAACATAATTGCCTCCAAGGCTTAGTTATACTTATTTTGTACTCTTATTTTTTAAATCTTTTATCGGAATATTGGCATATAGTGCAGGAACTGTACCATTTCCACCTTCTGATTCGGTCTGTGTAATCTGTATATCTAGCCCAGCCGCATCAATTTCCATGTATTTTGAAATAACTTGGATAATATCATTTTTAATAAGCTCCATAACATCTGGAGAACAGTTGGCTCTATCTGATACCAACAATAACTTTAATCTATCTTTTGCTACATCACTTGATGTTTTTTTCCTAAAAAATAATTCAGCTAATCCCATTTGAACCACTCCTATCTTCTTTAGTTAGATTTCTTGAAAATATTTGATAGTTTCTTAAAGAAACCTGCACTTTCAAGATTAAGATATTCAACTTCCTCGCCAAGAATTCTCTTGCAAACATTCATGTATGCTTTTCCTGGTAATGTATTATCACCAACCAAAGGTGAACCTTGATTAGTTGATATAACGATATTTTCATCATCTGGAATAGCTCCAATTAAATCGATTGCTAATATCTCTACAACATCTTCTATAGACATCATATCTCCACGTTTAACCATATCCATACGTAATCTGTTAACAATTAAATTGCTTTGTTTAATTTCATTGGCATCTAACAAACCTATAATTCTATCAGCATCTCTAATTGCAGATACTTCTGGAGTAGTTACTACCAATGCTCTATCAGCTGCGGCAATAGCATTCTTGAAGCCTTGCTCTATTCCTGCTGGACAATCAAGAATTATGTAATCAAATTCTTCTTTTAAATCATCTACTAATTTCTTCATCTGCTCTGGTGTTACTGAAGATTTATCTCTTGTTTGTGCAGATGGTAATAAAAATAGATTTGGATATGTCTTATCTTTAATTAATGCTTGTTTGTATTTACAGTTACCTTCTACAACATCAACTAGATTATATACAATACGATTTTCTAGTCCCATAACCACATCCAAATTTCTTAATCCTATATCAGTATCAATTAGCACAACTTTTTTATTAAGTTTTGCTAAACCTGTACCAACGTTAGCTGTAGTTGTTGTTTTTCCAACTCCACCCTTTCCTGATGTAATAACTATTACTTCACTCATTCCTCAATTCCTCCACTCGTTTATTATCTACATTACAGATTTATATCATTTAATACATTTTTACTAACTGGTTCGATATAAATATTATTATTTTCCACAAATGCTATCTGCGGTTCGGTCTTGTTAGCATTACGCTTTTTCTTAAATAGTTTGGGTTGATCACTACTTCTAGCAATAACTTCTCCTATTCTTACCTGTATTGGCGACATATTAAATGCTAGTACAAAAGCTGATTCATTGCCTGTTGCTCCTGCATATGCATAACCATTAAGAGAACCTATTACAATAATATTACCGTTAGAAATTACTGTTGCTCCTGGGTTAATATCTCCTATTACCACCAAACTTCCCTCAGCTTCTATCGTCTGTCCCGATCTTAATGTGCCTTTATAAAACAACCCATCATTTTTATCATCGGTAAACAGAATTTTACTTTCAGGTTCTGGCTGAGTAACCTCTTGGTTATCCACAGTGATGATTTTCTTGAATTTCTCTTCCAACTCACTATTTTCATCAATAATGTATTGTATATCTAAGGCTGAATTATTAGAAATCACTTCTAATATTCTAGATATCTCATCATTTGTAAGATTTCGACCTTGAAATGTTATAGCTAAAGATTCTTTACCATCAAAGAACTTAACACCGCCTATAAATTTTTCTTCAATATGTGCTAATAGTTGTTCAAAATCAATGGTATTATCTAAAACTAAGACAATTCCATATTTATTTCCCTTTATTATTACGGGACTTGTCATAAAATCACCTCTACATATAAATATATACTAATACTTCCCTTGTTACAAGGGAAAATATTAATCTGATAAGTTATTATTTCCTGTAACCGATTCATTCTCAAGCAATGCTTTATCATAATAATAAGCATATATAAATCCTGCTAATTCTTCTGCATTACCTGAAGAATATCCATATGGAATAACTGTTGTAACAGATATTTCTGGATTATTAAATGGTGCATATGAAACGAATAATGCATGGTTAGGTTTTGTTTTATCTTCTTGAGCTGTACCTGTTTTACCAGCTACATCAACATTTATTCTATTAATTAAATGTTCTTTTGGTGTATGCTCAGTTACTACTCGTCTCATACCATTATGAACAGTTGTCCATAGGGTATCAGGTATACTAACCATACCAGATACATTATGCGGGTTAGTATAAGTTATATTACCATTAACATCTTGTCGTTTTAATACTAAGCTTAAATCATATACTGTTCCACTATTAGCAATAGTATTTACATATCTTGAAAGCTGTGTTGCTGTAAATGAGTTAGTACCCTGTCCTATTGCTGAACGAACCGGATCCGTATCAGATATCTTTGGTTCAGATTCTACAATTTCAATGCCTGTTGTTCTATCAAATCCAAACATAGATGCATACTTATTTAACCTTTCAAGTCCAAGCGCCTCATAGTATTCACCATCTTCACCAGTACTTAATCTATAACCAACTTCATAGAAGAAATAGTTACAAGAAACTTCTATAGCTTCCTCAATACCAATCTCACCATGGCTTGATGGCGAAATCCAACATTTTGCTTTTGTACTAATCTTAGTGAATACCGATTCATCTAATATGGTTGTATCCATACTTATTGCATTTTCTTGAACACCAGCAATTGTTGTAAGCATCTTATAAGTAGATCCTGGAGCTGTTCTTTGCTGAGTAGATCTATTATATAATGGTTTTGTCTTATCATTTAATAATTTATTGTAATATGCAGAATCTACAGAGTTTGTAAGCATATTGTTATCATAACTTGGATAACTTACCATTGCTAGTATTTCTCCACTATCTATATCTGATACAACAACTGATCCTTCACAAGGATATAACGCAAGTTGAGATGGTTTTATTTCCAAGTTAGCAATCTTCTTTTTCATAAATTGATATGCCGTTATCGTTCCGGCCTTTATTTCATTATAATCCTTATCATCTGTAGATAAGACCCCTTGATCATATAGTAACAACGCAACATTATTACATTTAATCTCATCTGATTTTATCATATACTTTATAACTATTTTGTCGAAATCGCTATTATTTAATAATTCTGTTCCTATATATTTTACTATTTCATTAAATACTTCGTCTGAATCATAATATTGACTAGATATGTCTAATGTTGAAATATCTATAGCACCCTTATTAATAGCATATTTTAAATATTCTGTTATAGATAATTCTCCACTCCTATATGCCATATACTTTTCATCATCACTATCTATCACTGATGTATCTAATATATTGTTTGATGATAACATACTATATATATATGATATATAATCTTGGTATTCTGCTGATAAATCATTACTTATTGTACCTACGTTCAATACATTTACAACACTAGTTGCTGATTGATTTTTCTTGTTACTAATTGCTTGATATGTTGATGTTTCTAGGACAGTAGCTTCTTCACTATTCATTTTACCAAGATTAATTACATTGTTATCAAATAAAGCAAAATAAAAATCTACTAACGGAATAGGAATACTTGTATACGCCTCTAACTCTTCTTCTGTTGGATCTTCTTCTATCATCTTAGCTAATAGGATAGCTGCTATTTCTTCTTCTAACGCATGATAACAATATTTCTGTAGTGCTGTGTCTATTGTAAGGTATATATCCTCACCAGCTACCGAATCTGTTATATCTCCAGTTTCTAATATTCTACCTACATTATCTACATATATTGTTTGATTTCCTTTATTTCCTCGAAGATTGGCTTCTAATTCTTTTTCCAAACCTGTTTTACCAACCATATCTGTACTAGAATATTGTTCTTTCTCAGATAAATTAGAATTATATTTTTCCATCTCCTCATTAGAGATAGCTCCTATATATCCTATCATATGAGCAAAATATTCTGATTCATTATATACTCTAATGGATCCAACTTTAACATCTACACCTAATAACTCTGCACTATTTTCTTTTATTACTGCGATACTTGTTTCGCTAACATCAAATGCTATTGTTACTGGAACATATTGATGATATCTGTTAAGCCATATGTTATATCTTATCGCCATTATTTTAAGAGCTTCTTGATCACTATATTCGTCAGCTATATCAAAATTCTTTATTTTACCTGTTGCTCCTGTCCCGTTCTTAAAATATAAGAACATATCGTATGCTGATGAATTAAGTTGCTTTTCTGAGAGTTTGTCTACTTTATCAACGCCATAAGCATCAGCAATGAATCTTTGAATTTGTGCTTCACTTGATAGATTATATACGAATTCTCCATGGTCATTTATTACAATCGGAAAGCTATATATAGGTGCATCGCCATTGTTCTCTAATATATTAATAACCCTATATATAATTGCATTTCTAAGAGTATTTTCTGTAACACCAAGAGCCTTTGCATTGGATGACAAATCCGAATCATTAGCATAGGTAATAGTATATGCTAGTTTGTTATATGCTAATAAATTCCCATTTCTATCATATATATTTCCACGAGAAGCATCTACACTTAATACACGCTCTGATTTGTAGTTAAAGTTCTCTAGATGTTCTTCACCTTCTATTATTTGCAATGTAAATAATCTATATATTAAAAGGCCAAAAAGTACTACTATTACAACTGAAAAGACAAATAATCTATGTTTTACATATTCAATCACTATTTCTTTAAGGGAATCAAATAAATTACGTAACATTATATTACTCCCCCTTCTTCTTTTTTCTTAAGTGCCTTATTTATATTATTAAATAATTTATATAGCACCAAAGTAACAAGTATGGTATATATTAACTCTGGAAAAATAACATTTTCAAAATAAAACATCAAATCCATTCTGTTTCTCATCATAAAAAATACTACAAACATTATTAAGCTATACGCTAATTCATTAATAGCTATCATTATTATTGGTAATAACACATCTTCAACATAGTATAATTTATGAAAAAAGCCATTACAATAACCTAAAAACATATAAATCATAGCAAATGGACCTATAGCAAATCCAAAAAATATATCGACTAATAAGCCTGAAAAAAAGCCTACTAATAGACCTTCTTTACGACCTCTCATAAGACCAAAAGACATTGTAAGAACTAATAATATATTAGGTCCTATCCCACCTAATTCTAAAAATTTAAATACTGTTGTTTGTAATAAAAAGCAGACTATAATCAATCCTGCTAATGATAATGTTCTTCTCAAAATATCACTCTCTCTATATTATTTCACTTGTTGTTTAGTTTCAGTTATGACTAATACTTCTTGTAGATTTTTAAAATCAACAACAGGTGTTAATTTTCCTGATTGTGTAAGATTATTTGAATCAAGTTTTACATCATTAATATATCCAACTGTTATTCCTGGCAAAAATTTATCACTAATTTGTGAAGTTATAACTTCATCGCCATCATTTATAACAACTTCTTTATCAATATATTCTACATTAATATATCCATTGCCAATTACTTTAAGATTACCTGTAACTAGACATTGTGTTTCATTAGATGCTATCAAGCAACTTACATTGCTAGAATCATCAATAATTGCTCTTACTTTAGCCCAATTCGGCCCAACTTCAGTAACTATTCCAGCTAAACCCTTTCCAGCTAATACATTACAATCTACTGAAATACCATCATCGCTACCTTTATCAATAATAAACGAATTAAACCAATTACCTGAATCCTTAGCAATAACTCTTGCAGCTACTTTTTCATAACTTGGATATCTTTCATCAAGAGCATATAATTCTCTAAGTCTATTCAATTCATATAAATCCTGTTCATACGCCTTACTTTCGCTTGAATACGTATCTAATTGTGCTTTTAATTCTTCGTTTTCTTCTCTTAATTTTTCTACTTCTTCAAAATTATCAATCTTTGTATTCACCCATAGGCCAACATCATTTATTCCACTTTGCATAGGTGTAATAATATTTCCTGTCACTAATTTTAATGGTGTAAGCGCATTTTCAAATGCTAAAGATAACACTAACAATACTAAGCAAACAACTGTTAATGTCAATAATATATATTTAGGTGGTATATTATTTTTATTCTTAAACTTCATATTCTACATCATACCTCTTTCACTCAAACTTATATATCTATTATCTCCGATTATTATATGATCGGACAATATAATTCCTATCAAATCGCCCGATTTCTTCACTCTTTCAGTAAATAAAATGTCCTCTCTACTCGGTGTTGGATCACCTGACGGATGATTATGTACAAGAATAATAAATACAGCCTCATACTTAAATGCTTCAATAAATATTTCCCTAGGCGATGTAGTTGCTGAATTAATAGTTCCCATCGCAATCTGCACATCTCGTATTAATTGATGCTTAGTATCAAATAGTAACACATGTATCTCTTCTTTTGATTTATGTCTTAATGATTCCATAAAAAAGTCAGCTATACTCTTAGGTGAATCAAGGGATATAGTGTTCTTATAGGATGATTTTGAAATCCTTTTAGAAATCTCTGCGATACATACTAATTGAATCGCCTTAACATTACCTATACCAGATATTTTCGTTAGTTCTTTTATTGTCAAATAATTAATACTAACTAATCCTTTATAAATAGGATGCGCATCTAATATCTTTGTTGATAATTCCACAGAATTATATTCTTTATTACCTGTTCTTAAAATTACACTTATTAATTCTGCATCACTCAATGCTTCTGGACCGTATTGCATACATCGCTCATAAGGTCTCTCAGATATAAGCATTTCTTTCATTGTAAAATTACTCATTAATTCTCCTTATCCACTCTCCAGATACGATAAGGTCTATAAATTACAATTTTTTATATAATATAATTCCTATAACAACGCCAATAATACTAGCAATTGTTATCTTAATTCTTAAACCAAATGTTAATACAAGTATACCTAAATCAAGTTCAATAGGATTAGTCAACCCAAAATCTTGTCCATAATTCAACCAACTTAAAAAACCTATATTTCTAGCTAAATAACCAATAAATCCACCTAATACAATACCAGACAATACTATTAAAAATCCTGTCCATCTGTTAGTAGATAAACTTCCTCCTGCCATTATACACACCTCACTACTTATTTTTATTAATTTTATATTAATTTAAAAACTTTGCTCATAAAAGTCTATCATAAATACTAGTCAAAGTATAGATATAAAATATTAAACTAGTCCTTTTTTAACCATTTGATTATAGCTCATCATAATACCAAACTTAGCATGTGGATAAGTTAACCCACCTTGAAAATATACAGCATATGGTGGTTTTATCGGAGCATCTGCGCTAAGTTCAATTGATGAACCAGATACAAATGCACCTGCCGCCATTATAACATCGCTATCATATCCTGGCATTGCCCATGGCACTGGTGTAACATGACTATCAACTGGTGCTGCCATCTGAATTCCTTCACAAAATGCAATAACTTTGTCTGGATCATTAAATTCAACAGCTTGTATAATATCATGTCTTGATTCTGTACTATTAGGTACTACCTTATAACCTAATTTTTCATATATATTAGCAGCAAATATTGCACCCTTTAATGCTGATGCAACAACTGTTGGTGCTAAGAATAATCCTTGAGTAAATCTATCTGTTACTCCAAGGGTTGCTCCTACTTCTTTTCCAAGACCTGGTGTTGTTAACCTATATGCTGCATTTTCAATACATTCATTAGTTCCACATATATATCCACCTATAGGAGCAAGTCCACCACCTGGATTCTTTATTAGAGAACCAACTACCATATCAGCCCCAACTTCACTTGGCTCAATTGTTTCAACAAATTCACCATAGCAATTATCTACCATACATATAATATCTGGTTTTATATCTTTAACAAATTTAATCAATTCTCCTATTTGGGTAACTGACAATGTTGGTCTTGTAGCATAACCTTTTGAACGCTGAATAGTAACTAACTTGGTACGTTCATTTATAGCATTTTTAATTCCTTCATAATCAAAATTTCCATCAGATAACAAATCTACTTGTGCATATGTCACTCCATATTCCGCCAAAGAACCTCTTGACTGCCTAATGCCTATAACTTCTTCTAAAGTATCATAAGGCTTACCAACTGGCGATAATAGTTCATCTCCCGGTCTTAGGTTTCCAGATAACGCTACGTTAAGTGCATGAGTACCACAAGTAATCTGCGGTCTAACTAGAGCATCTTCTGTCTTAAATACATCTGCATATATTTTTTCTAAAGTTTCTCTTCCTAAATCGTTATAACCATATCCAGTGGTAGCTGCAAAATGTATATCACTTAATTTATTATTTTGCATTGCTTTTAATACTTTCATTTGATTAATCTCTGCTATTTGGTCAATTTCATCAAATCTATCTTTTAAACTAAGTTCCACTTCATTACAAAAATCATATACATTTTCTTCTATACCTAGTTCCATATAGTATTGCTTTTTGTTATCCATTTATAATGCCTCTTTCCTTAAGTAAATTAATTGCATACTCTAGTATTTTATCATCATTGCCTATTTCATCTCTATTAAGCCATGTAACTTCTTTTTCTCTCTTAAACCATGTGATTTGACGTTTTGCAAAATGTCTTGTATCACGTTTTAATATAAATATAGCCTCTTCAAATGTAGTAATGCCTTCTATATAATCTAATACTTCTTTATATCCAATACCTTGCATAGACACCATGTTTTTATTATAACCTGCTTCTTTTAATGCTATAACCTCATCTAACAAGCCGTCTTCAAACATTATATCTATACGTTTATTAATTCGCTCATACATAAACTCCCTGTCATCATTGAGAACAAAATACATAAAATTATATGGCGATACATTAGCCTTCTGTATCTCATTATGCTTAGATATAGGACTATTTGTTTCCTTATAATACTCCAATGCTCTTATTACACGCTTTAGATTATTAGGATGTATTGTATTAGCCGATTCCATATCTACTGCCGCTAACATATTATGAACATATTCATTGCCATTAACTTTTGCTAGTTCTTCTAATTCTTTGCGATAAGTAGTATCCTGATTAGTATCTTCAAAACTTATATCATATAGTAAGGCTTGTATATAAAATCCTGTACCACCAACTATAATAGGTATTTTACCCCTGCTATATATGTCTTCCATAGCTTGCAGTGCCAATTCTTTAAATAACACTACATTAAATTCTTCTGTAGGCTCTAATATATCAACTAAATGGTGTGGGACTCCATCCATCTCTTCTACCGTAACTTTTGCTGTACCTATATCCATACCCTTATATACTTGCATTGAATCAGCAGATATAATTTCACCATTTATTAACTTAGCTAATTTAATTGATATCGCTGTCTTTCCTACTGCAGTAGGCCCTGTTAATATCACTAAGGGGTTTTTATGGTCTATTTTCATAATCTATTACCTTTTCTGTATCAAATAGCGGACTTAATACTTGCTTATAATTTCTAAGTGAGTAACCATCCACTGCTACTCTTGTCATATATAATGTATCTAACGAATCATATTCTCTTCTAAAAAAAGTATGGCTAACCGAACAAAACATTTGAAATCCATAATCTTGCATTACCTTATATCTAGCATCTTCTGGTTTTATTAACTTGCCATATGGGTATACATATACACCAACTTCACCAATTATAGGTACAACTTCATCTTGAAAACTTTGTAAATCCTTAGTTAATCCACCTACAGAATAATTAGTATGGTCATAATGTCCATAACTATGAGATGCAAAAGTGTATCCTAGTTCTTTGAATCTATTTGCTATCTCTGTAGCCTTCTTAATATTATCTTCTTTATCATCACCCATATAATCTGCATCAGTTCTATATCCAAATACTCCTGTAAATCCTGTCATACATAGGGTAACTCTTGAACCATTTGCTGAAAAATCAGGATGTTCATATATAAATGTTTCTAATATAGGAAATATCTCATTATCATAAGATTTATCAACAGTTCCGTCTTCTAAATATGTACAGGCAACTATATTTTCTTCCTCATCAATATCAAGGAAATCTACCATTCCATTTCCACGTTTATCAACATCATATACTACATCATCAACTGTTAATATAAACGGTTTCTTACCAACTGGAACACTGACACTATCTGCTAATGTAAGCTCTCCTGTCCCACTAACATTATATGTATCATAGATATCTATTAAACAATATCCATTATTGTATAACTCGTTAAGTAGATTTTTAAACTCCGTTACGTTTATGCAATCTGTATCGTATCTCATCATTCCAGCGCCATTTTTTAGTTCTGGATAAGCAATTAAACAATGAAGAAAAATATGGGGTATATCACCTGTATAATCTTCATATTCAATTTCTGGAACTATATCTTCTTCAGTAGTAATAGTTCCATCTTCTGTATTATCGATAACTATATCATTGTTATCATTAGTACTATCTATATCTTCAATATTCAAATCACCATTAGTACTATTGTTACTTATGCCATCTCTTGAAGAATCACAACCACCACATATACATAATGCAATAAATATAATTCCTAATAATATATTTTTCTTCATTTAATCTACCCCTAATTAGTTTTGAATTCTTCTGAATTTCTTTTCTATGTCTTGCTCACTCATTGTTATTATTGTTGGTCTACCATGTGGGCAATTATAAGGATTATCCAAAGTAAGCAATTCATCTATTAAAGCATCTGCTTCTTGATAACTTATCGCTGTATTTCCTTTAATAGCCGCCTTACATGCCATAGTTGCTAATTTCTCAACAAATATAGTATCTGTAATCTTATTAGCATCATCTAACAAGTCACCAATAAATTCTTCGAACAATTCTTTTGGTGGAACGCCCATAATATTAGCTGGAACTGCTCTTATAACATATTCATTTCCACCAAATTCTTCAATAACAAAACCTAATCGTTCAAATATATCCATATTATTAGTTAATACGTCTATTTCTCTAGGAGTAAGACTTATAATAATCGAAGGCATTATGTTTTGAGAAAATATTTCACTAGTTTTAAGAAGTTTCATAAGTCTTTCAAACATTACTTTCTCATGAGCTGCATGTTGATCCATTATAAATAATTTGTTTTCATATTCAATTAACCAATATGTCTTAAACAACTGCCCAATAAGTTTATGTTTAGACCTAGACTCTTCACTAAGTAATTTATCTTCAAATAAAGATACTTGATCCTTGGTTATTGTAGCTTCTTGGTTGTAATTATTATCTGTATTAGTCTTTTGTAAATTAACATGTTCTGTTGTTAAATCTTTTTTATTAATACTTATATCTTCTGGTACTATAGGTTTTGCATCATTTTCTTTTGTAATATTGATATTTTCTGATGTTACAGTTTTCCCATATATTTCTCTAACAATATCGGTATCTTTTGATGCTATAATTTTTATATCATCTATTTTCATAGATTGATTTACAACATCTTGATTCTCTATATTGGTTTTTGATATTTCTATATTACCATCTATTGGTTTCACTTGATTTTGCTCTGTAATTTTAGGTTCTGATTTGTTTATTTGTTCGTTAACTGCTACATCCTTATTAACATTATAATTAGATATTTCTCTTACTTCTCTAGGTTTATATATCGGTTCAGAATTAAGTCTTACATTACCATAATTAGCCTCACGCCTCTTAACTTCAAATGGTTCTGGTGCAACTATCTTATTTTTCGAAATATCTTTCTTCGCTTCTCTATCATTACCTACTGATACATTTGGTATTAACTCTTTTTCAGTTAAGGCTTCTCTTAAAGTATTAATTATGCAACTATATAATTCGTTGGTATTACTAATCTTAAGTTCCATCTTTGTTGGATGAACATTTATATCTAGTAGTTCCTTGTTAATCTCAATCTTTAATGCTGTAAATGGATATTTATGAGTCATTACAAATGTTTTATAAGCCTCTTCAATAGCCTTAGTTATAACAGAACTTTTTATATATCTATTATTAACAAAATAATTCTCGTAAGTTCTATTTCCCTTTGAAATATAAGGTTTAGCAATATATCCAGTTAGAGTAATATCATCATATGTACCATTAACTTCAACTAGATTCTTTGCAATATCCTTGCCATAGATGTTATATATAATATCCTTTAGGTTATTATTTCCTGATGTAAACAGCTTGTTTTGTCCATTATTTATGAATTTAAATGATACCTCTGGTCTTGACATAGCAAGTCTATTAATTAATTCTGCTATATAACTAGCTTCTGTTGTAGCTGACTTCATAAACTTACGTCTAGCTGGTGTATTATAGAATAGATTACGAATTATAATTGTTGTACCCTCAGGGCAACCAATTTCTTGATAATCTAACTCTTTGCCACCTTCAATAATATATCTTACACCAGTCATATCTGACTCAGTCTTAGTTACCATCTCCACTTGTGCAACTGCTGCAATACTAGCAAGAGCCTCACCTCTAAATCCTAATGAGCCTACTGTAAATAAATCTTCTGCTTTGTTAATCTTACTTGTAGCATGTCGTAGGAATGCTGTCTTTACTTGAGCTTTTTCTATACCTAAACCATTATCTGTAATACGAATAAACGAAAGACCACCTTCTTTAATTTCAACAGTAACAGCCGTAGCACCAGCATCTATAGAGTTTTCTACTAACTCTTTAACTACTGATGATGGTCTTTCAATAACTTCACCTGCTGCTATTTTATTTATTGTAAGTTGGTCTAATAATTTAATCATATTGTTCACCTTAATCTTTACTGTAATCTGTCTTGAAGTTCATTTAAATACATTAGTGCATTCATTGGAGTCATATTAGATAAGTCCTTAGATTTTATTTCTGTAATCACTTCATTTTCATCTGGAGATGTGAATAATGATAACTGCATATTATCTAAAGTATCTACCTTCTTCTTTGGTATATTGTTAACTTGAATGTTTTTGGCATTTGCAACTATATCATTGCCACTAAGCTCTATAGATATTTCTTTTGCACGTTCAATAACTGTATCTGGTACACCTGCAAGCTTGGCAACTTGAATACCATAACTTCTATCAGCACCACCTTTAACAATTTTACGAAGAAATACTATATCATCGCCTTGCTCTTTAACAGCAATGCAATAATTGTTTACACTTGATAATTTACCCTCTAGCTCTGTTAATTCATGATAATGGGTTGCAAATAGAGTCTTTGCACCTAGAAGCTGACTACTACTTATATGCTCAACTACTGCCCAAGCAATACTAAGTCCATCATAGGTACTTGTTCCACGACCTATTTCATCTAATATAAGCAAGCTATTCTTAGTAGCATTTCTAAGAATATTTGCCACTTCACTCATTTCCACCATAAATGTACTTTGACCTGATGCTAAATCATCCGAAGCACCAACACGAGTGAATATTCTATCAACAATTCCTATATCAGCACTACTTGCTGGTACATAACTTCCTACTTGAGCCATAAGCACTATTAAAGCTGTTTGTCTCATATATGTAGACTTACCTGCCATATTAGGGCCTGTAATTATACTTATTCTATTTATGTCATTATCTAAATATGTATCATTGGCAATGAACATATCATTTGTAATCATTTTCTCAACAACAGGATGTCTACCATTCTTGATGTTAATTGTACCTTCTGTATTAATAGACGGTCTAACAAAATTGTTTCTATCTGCAACTAATGCTAATGATGTAAATACATCTAACATAGCAATGTTATGAGCAGTTTGCTGCACTCTTACTATCTCTGTTGCTAGTTGTTCTCTTATCTCAACATATGTTTCATATTCTAAGGCATACAATTTATCTTCTGCACCAAGTATAGTATCTGCTAGTTTGTTAAGTTCGTCAGTTGTATATCTTTCTGCATTTGCTAAGGTTTGCTTTCTAATAAAATGTTCTGGAACTAGATTTTTATAAGAATTAGTTACTTCAAAATAGTAACCAAACACTTTATTGAATTTTATTTTCAGATTCTTAATACCAGAAGCATCTCGCTCCCTTGCTTCTAAATCAGCTAACCAAGACTTTCCGTCTGTCTTAGCTTTCTTAAGAATATCAACTTCTTCTCTAAAACCATCTTTAATTATTCCGCCTTCTTTAATAGCAATTGGTGGTTCTTCAACTATAGAGTTTTCAATTAACTCATATAAATCAACTAATTCATCTAACTCATCATATAACTTATGTAATAATCCATTATCATAACTTCTAAGTAAAGTTTTTATATGTGGAAGTAACTCAATTGATGATTTAAATGCTATTAAATCTCTTGGGTTAGCAGTTCTTAGACTTACTCTACTCATAAGTCTTTCTAGATCATATATTGGATTCAAATACTCCCTTAACTCTTCTCTATTTATCATATCATTATTAAGAGTTTCTATAGTATCTAATCTTTCTTCAATCTTCTCTTTACTAATTAAAGGTTGTTCAACATATTCTCTTAATAGTCTTGCTCCCATAGCAGTCTTTGTTTTATCAAGAACCCATAACAAAGAACCTCGCTTGGTCTTATCTCTTAAAGTCTCACATAATTCCAGATTTCTTCTTGAAGAACTATCAATTATCATATATTCATCAACAGAATATGTAGTTATTTTATTTAAATGTGATAATGAACTTTTCTGTGTTTCATATAAATATTTAAGCAATGCTCCTGAAGCAATTGTAGCTACCGGATAATCCTTAAGTCCTAGACCTTCTATATTTGATACTCCAAAATGACTCTTTATTAAGTCATTACACATATCATCATCAAAATACCAATTTTCAAGTATTGATATAGATATACCAAGTCTCTCCTTATAGTACTCCATATCAATTCCACTAATTGAAAATCCATTATTTCCAATAATCTCGGCTGGCATAAATTTATTAATTTCATCATTTAACTTATCAGCACCTACTACCTGACAAGTTTTAAAATCACCTGTAGTAATATCAACTACTGATATACCAAATAAATTATCTATATCACATACACTCATAAGGTAATTATTTTTACTCTCATCAAGATTAGCAGTACACATATTAGTACCTGGAGTAACTACTCTAACTACTTCACGTCTAACAATTCCCTTAGCTTGACTAGGATCTTCAACTTGCTCACATATAGCAACTTTATAACCCTTATCAATTAATCTATTAAGATATGTATCACAAGCATGATGCGGAACACCACACATCGGTGCTCGCTCTTCTTGTCCACAATCTCTTCCTGTTAGCGTAATCTCTAACTCACGAGATGCAGTAAGTGCATCATCAAAGAACATCTCATAGAAATCACCTAATCTATAAAACAGTATACAATCCTTATACTGATTCTTTGTGTCCATATATTGTTGCATCATAGGTGTTAATCCAGCCATGTCTATCTCCTTTGTATTGTATATACTATTATTACTTATCTATATATTTGCTTAGTAATAATGCATGTTATGCAATCTCACCCATATAGTAAAATCCCATACATTCTGTTAATTTCACATCTACTAGTGAACCAACCATCGATTCATCCCCAGCAAAATGCACTAATAAATTATTACTTAATCTTCCTGTAACTAGACTATTATCATGTTCATTTACACTCTCAACTAGAGCCTCCATAACCTGACCTTCATATTGCTTCGTCTGCTCATGTGATATATCTTGAACTAATTTTAAAAGTCTATTAAATCTATCTTTTAACTCTGCTTCATCACATTGATTCTCCATTGTGGCAGCAGGAGTTCCTGTTCTCTTAGAATATATAAATGTAAATGCCGAATCATACTTAACTTTAGCTACAACATCCATTGTTTCTAAGAAATCCTCTTCTGTCTCACTAGGGAAACCAACGATTATATCAGTTGTAAGTGCAATATGAGGAATAGCTGTCTTAATCTTATCAACTAAGGCAAGATAACTTTCCTTAGTATATCTTCTATTCATCTTATCTAAGATATTGGTACTTCCAGATTGAACTGGTAAGTGTAAATGTGTACATATCTTAGTAGATTTCTTCATAACCTCAATTAAATCATCAGATAAATCCTTTGGATGAGAAGTCATAAATCTAATTCTCTTAAGACCATCTATTTTCTCTATTTCTTCTAAAAGTTCTGCAAACGTCATCTTATTTTCTAAAGTTTTACCATAAGAGTTAACATTTTGTCCGAGTAGCATTATCTCAACAACACCGTCTGCAACTAAACTCTCTATTTCTGCAACAATATCCCTTGGATCTCTGCTTCTTTCACGACCTCTTACATAGGGAACTATACAGTAGCTACAGAAATTATTGCAACCAAACATAATATTAACTCCAGCCTTAAATGAGTATTTTCTCTCGTTTGGTAAGTCTTCTACTATTGCCTCTGTATCTTTCCAAATATCTATAACTGTTCTATCTGATTCAAGTCTTGTTGCAATAAGCTCTGCTAATTTGAATACATTATGAGTTCCAAATATAATATCTACATAACGATAGCTTTTTCTAATCTTCTCAACTACTAAATCCTCTTGCATCATACAACCACATAAACCAATTAACATATCTGGATTCTTAGTCTTATACTTCTTAAGCTGACCCAATCTTCCATATACCTTTAGGTTAGCATTTTCTCTTATTGTACATGTGTTATATAATACAAAATCAGAATTCTCAGAGTCACCTTCAACATATCCTAACTTAATAAGTATACCTTCAAGCTTCTCAGAATCACGAGCATTCATCTGACAACCGAATGTATCTATCTTATAAGTTAAAGGTCTACCTAGCTCTTTACTCTTCCTTTTTACATACTCTCTTGCCTTTGCAATATAGTAATATTGTCTATCTGGTTCACAGCTTGGTGCTTCCCCAGCTAAATCTATTTTCGCAAGTATTTCTTGTATATTTTCAACCATTTTATCATATTCCTCTTTTCTAAAATTAACGGATTAATTATACAGTATAAACCACTTTTTTTCAATTGGTTTCATTGTTTTTAAAGACATTAAAAAATGTCCCACATAAGTGAGACATTTCTATTAAGATATAAAAGTAAAGTTTAGTCATTTAAAGATCTCTGTTTCTTTAAAATAATTAATAGCTTCACTTAATGCTGGGAACTTTTCACTTTCAAAAATATCCTTATTTAAAAACAACTGCAATAATTCAGATTGTTCTGAATCATCTTTTACGACTGTATTTGCAAAAATAATAGTTTCTCCATCGGTTATAGGCTTGTATACATCATCAATACATTGACACCTATGTATCTTATTTTGGTGCCATAAGCTTAGTTATTCCTTCTTTAAGTCCATCTACCGTCAATGGATACATATTGTATATTTTCGCAAGCTCACTTTCCGACTCTTGCCAGCTGAAATATACCTTTCCCGGTGTCATTCTTGGATTAAGCCATATACATTTCTTGAATTTACTTCTAAATAACAGATTCCATTCATGTCCTGACATACCTTCATTCGGCCCACGATAATTACCGTTTACATCAAATAATTCCTCGGGTGCCATTTGAGCATCTCCAATAATTATAACCTTATAATCCTTGTCGCATTTCTTAAATAAGTCTTCTAAGCGAATCCAATCCTTAGGCTCACATTCTGCTGTCTTATATACATGACTATATATACAGTTATGAAAATAATAAGTCTTTACATCTTTAAAATGATTAGCCTTATTAACTGATTGAAATAGATTATTACACATTTCCATAAACGGATACATAGTTCCACCACAGTCAAATAGTAATAATAGCTTAACTGTATTTTTTCTTGGTTTATCAAATTCTAATTTTAAATATCCACCATTATTACAGGTTGAATCAATGGTTTTCGGAATATCTAATTCAGTTTTTGGAATATCTATTCTAGCTGAAAACTGACGTAGTCTTCTAAATGCAACTTGAAACTGCCTCATGTTAAGAGCTTTATCATGTCTAAAGTCTTGATACTTTCTCTCACCCATTACACTAAATGCTGTTCTTTGACCTGATTGTCCACCAACTCTTATACCACCTGGATTTCTTCCTGTATGTCCAAATGAAGATCCTCCACTAGTACCTATCCAGTAGTTACCACCATTATGCTCACTAGTCTGTTCTGTAATTCTTTCCTTAAACATACGTTTTACTGTATCCGCATCTTTGTCTTGATCGAAACTATACATATCTTTATTAAGTTTTGATGTATCCATTTCCTGCCCTTTGTCCAACCATTTCTGTACATCAGCAGGTAGTTCGTTATCATCACTACGTATATTTTTAAAATACTCCATAAATGCTACATCATATTTATCATAGTCGGATTCTCTATTAACTAATATAGTTCTTCCTAGATAATAAAACTCACTAAAATCAGAGTGGTAAAGCCCCTTATCTATCGCATCCATAAAGGTTAACCACTCTGTCATTGATACATCTAGTCCTTTGTCTTTTAGTACATAGAAAAACTGTGAAAACATTAGTCTAGGCTCCTCTGTTTAACTACCTCAAGATCCTCATCTTTTTTAACTAACACGCCTAAAAAAGGTAATTCTCTCTTAATCTTTTCAGTATCTATACCGCTTATTTCTAAAGCACGTAACCAATCAATAAATTCTGATGTACTAGGCTTCTTTCTTAGATCTCTTAAGCTTCTAATCCAATAAAACTTATCCATTGCTTGTTTTAACATATTTTCTTCAATATTTTCAAAATGCACTTTAACTATCTCTGACATCTGCTCTCTATCTGGGAAGTCTATATAATGGAATATACATCTTCTAAGGAAAGCATCTGGTAATTCTTTCTCAGCATTTGAAGTAATAATTACAATAGGTCTTGTTGTTGCTTTTACATTCTCTCTTGTTTCATTAATGTAGAATTCCATCTTATCTAATTCCCATAGTAAATCATTAGGAAATTCAATATCTGCCTTGTCTATTTCATCAATTAATAAAACAACTTGTTCATCTGCTTTAAATGCTTCACCTAATTTGCCTAGTTTAATATATCTTGATATATCGTCAACACCAGCTTCTCCAAATTGGCTATCATATAATCTTTGAATTGTATCATAAATGTATAAACCATCTTGAGCTTTTGTTGTTGATTTTATATTCCATATAATTAAATTCTTACCTAGCGACTCACTAATTGCCTCTGCAAGCATTGTTTTACCTGTTCCCGGTTCACCCTTAATTAATAAAGGCTTCTCCAATGCTATTGCTACATCAACAGCCGCCATTAATTCTTCACTTGCAACATAGGTAGAACTACCTTTAAAAGTTGAGCTCATCTTTATCTCCTTAAATGTATAATTATCCTCTAATTTGTCCTTCACCATATATAACATACTTAGTAGACGTTAATGCTAATAGTCCCATAGGGCCTCTTGCATGAAGTTTTTGTGTGCTTATTCCAATCTCTGCACCAAATCCAAATTCAAAACCATCTGTAAATCTTGTAGAAGCATTTACATATACAGCTGCTGAATCAATTCTATCTAAGAATTTATTAGATGAATTATAATCATTAGTAATTATTGATTCTGAATGTCCTGTACTATTCTCATTAATATGATCTATTGCTTCATCAATATTGTTAACTGTTTTAATTGATATAATCTTATCTAAATACTCTGTGGCATAATCTTCTTCTGTTGCAGGAATAATTATATTATTTATTGAAACCGATTCCTTGTCACCTCTTATTTCACAACCCTCTGCACTTAAATCGCTAACAATCATAGGTATTACCTTATCTGCTACTGATTTATGTATTACTAAAGATTCTATAGCATTACATACACCAAGTCTTTGTAATTTGGCATTGTGAATTATTCTAACAGCCATATCTAAATCTGCTGATTCATCAATGTATACATGACAATTTCCTGTTCCTGTCTCGATTACTGGTACTGTTGCATTTGCAACAACTGAAGCTATAAGACCAGCTCCACCTCTTGGTATTAATACATCAATATATTTATTCAACTTCATCATCTTAGTTGCTGTATCTCTTGATGTATCTTCAACTAAGCTAATTGCATCTTCTGTAATATTAAGTTCTAATAAAGCCTCTCTTATTGTATTAACTAAGGCTTTGTTTGACTCTATTGCATCTGAACCACCACGAAGGATAACAGCATTACTTGTTTTAAAACAAAGTGCAAATGCATCTACTGTTACGTTTGGTCTTGATTCATATATTATTCCTATAACTCCTAGTGGAACTCTTTTTTGTCCAATAACTAGACCGTTTGGTCTTTTCTTCATTGATAACACTTCACCAACTGGATCTTCAAGAACTACTACTTGGCTAAGACCCTCTACTATACCTTGAATTCTATTCTCATCTAATTTTAATCTATCAACTAATGCCTCACTCATGCCATTTGCCTTAGCATTTTCAATGTCTATAGCATTTGCTTTAATAATATCTGCACTGTTTGCTATTAATTTCTCACCTACATGTACTAATGCGTTGTTCTTCTCATCTTGTGATAATCTAGCTGTCAATCTACTTGCTGCCTTGGCATTCATACCTAATTGTTCTATTGTCATAATATAATCCTCCTATCGGTTATTATAATATCTGGTTTTATATCAAATGGTTCGTATTCTATCTCTGGTATTATCTGAAATTCATACGCTATAGCTATTTTTATACAATTCGGGTGTTTTTCTAAATATCTATCATAGAAACCACCACCATAGCCTATTCTATTCTTATTCTCATCAAAGGCTACACCTGGCATTATAACTAATCCTTCTTCTAAATCGAATACTCTGTTACCAACTGGCTCCATTATATTATAAGCTCCTACTTCTAAATCATCGTAACTATTATAATATATGAATTCCATATCTTTACCCGTTACTCTAGGAGAAGCTACATTCTTACCTAATTGCCAGCTATTTTTTATTATATCCTGTGTCATAACTTCATTGTTATAACTAATATAAGAGCATATATCTGTTGCTCTATTATATTCTGGAAGTTCAAATAAACTATGTGCAATATGGGCGGACAAATCTAACACTTGTGATGTTGTGAGTTTGCTTCTCTTTTCTAATATGTCTTTTCTTATTAAAGATTTATCCATACATTCACCTTCTTATCAAAATACTTATACTATTTCTTCTTTGTCGGTTTAGTTATAGTTCCATCTGCTTCTTTAATTCTTATATTATCCATATTTCCTCTAAGATTTCTCTTAAATGATTCTACATATTCTTGTCGTAATGTTTGTTGTTCTTCTTTTTCTGCATCAGTTAAACCTTCTGCTTTTGCTTTATGATATAACTCATTTATTCTACCAATACGTTCTTCTGTCATTACTATAACTCCTTTATTGTAAATATTTCTTATCTCTTATGTAATCTACAAGTGAAAAATCCTTAATCTTATTTGCTAAAAATAATGTTCCAACCTCTTTACCTTCAAATAAATCAACGAGAACATCCATATTTTCTCCATTTACAATAACCATATCTGCACCTGAATCTGTAGCAATAGATGCTGCTGATATTTTCGTTGCCATTCCTCCTGTGCCAAGAGATGTAACCGCGCCCTTAGCCATTTGTTTCAAATCATCAGTAATCTCATCTACTAATGGTATCATCTTTGAATCTGGGTTAACTCTTGGATCATCAGTATATAGTCCATCTATATCTGACATTAACACAAGTAAGTCTGCTTTGATTAATGATGCTACTATAGCTGATAGTGTATCATTATCACCAAATTCGATTTCTTCAGTTGCAACTGTATCATTCTCATTAACAACTGGTACAACATTTAACTGTAATAACTCATTAAATGTATTAATACTATTCATACGTCTCTCTTCATCTGTGATTACATCAAATGTTAATAGAAGTTGCGCTGAATTATATTGATATTCTGCAAATAACTTCTGATATGTCATCATAAGTTGTCCTTGTCCAATTGCTGCACAAGCTTGTTTCATAGAAGTTGTTTTCGGTTTCATATTAAGACCTATTGATTTTGCTCCAACTCCTATAGCTCCTGAAGATACTAACACTACATCTTTGTTTTGATTTTTCAAATCACATATAAATCTAACTAATTTCTCTAATTTAAGATAGTCAATACTATGTGTTTCATCATGAACAATTGACGATGAACCTATCTTAATTACAATTCTATTTTTATTTTTAATTCTCTCTCTTATGTTATCCACTTTTCTTGCCCTCTTTTATAAGTATTAATATAATTTTAAAATGGTTTGTACTTCTCGGCAATGGCCTCTGCTACTTTAATTCCATCCATTGCTGCTGATGTAATTCCACCAGCATATCCAGCACCTTCACCACAAGGATATATGCCCTTAATATTACTCTCATATAAGTCATCTCGTAATATTTTTACTGGAGACGAAGTTCTTGTCTCAACACCACTAAGAACTGCATCTTTTCTTGCATATCCTGATATTTTTTTATCAAATTCAAAAACACCGTCTATTATAGCATTAATCACATAACTAGGCAAACAATCATTTAAATTTGATAAGGTGTATTTTCCTTTGATACACGGGACAATTCCCCCTAATTTTGTAGATGGTACATTGCTAACAAAATCTCCAAATAATTGAACTGGAATATTCCCTTTTCCAGCTATATAAGCCTTTTCTTCTAGATCTCTCTGAAATTCTACACCATCTAAGACATCACTCTTATAAAAGTCTTCAGGTGTTACATTTACTATTATTGCACTATTTGAATTATCAGCATTTCTATCGTGATTACTCATTCCATTAACAACTAGTCTATTATCTTCTGATGAAGCATTTACAACAAATCCACCTGGGCACATACAAAATGAATATACATTCCTGCCATTTGAGGCTCTATGAGTAACTTTATAGCTTGCTGTTGGTAGATTTTTGGCTTCCTTGGAGTTTCCATATTGGGATTCATTAATCATTTCACGAGGATGTTCTATTCTTATTCCAACTGCAAATGGTTTTGGTTCCATAGATAAATTGGAATCTTTTAACATATAAAATGTATCTCTTGCACTATGACCAATTGCCAAAATTATACTATTGCAAGGCATTGTTGACATAATATTATTATCGCAAACTTCAATTCCATTTATTCCCTTATCGTTGCAAACTATTTTTGTAAGTTTTGTATTAAAATGTACTTGACCACCAAATTCTATAATTGCATTTCTCATATTTTTAACTACATTTCGCAATAAATCTGTTCCTATATGAGGTTTGTTTATATATAATATTTCCTCTGGAGCTCCATATTCAACAAAGGTCTTAAGAACTGCTCTGTTTCTTCCGTATTTATCTTTTACTAATGTATTTAATTTACCATCAGAAAACGTACCCGCTCCACCTTCACCAAATTGAATATTTGAAAGAGGATTCAAAGTGCCATCTTCCCAGAATCGCTCTACATCTTCTACTCTAGTGTCAACATCACTACCTTGCTCAATTATTATAGGTCTGTATCCTGCCTTAGCTAAATATAATCCTGCAAAAAGCCCTGCAGGCCCCATTCCTACTATTACAGGAGGATGTTCTAATTCTTCAATACCATTAGCTTTGAATTCATATTCTTTTTCCTTAATTGCCAATATATCATTACTTTTTATTCTATCTAATATTCTGCTTTCGTTATTAACTAATACATCTACAGAATATATGTATTTTAATTCTTGTTTCTTTCTAGCATCAATAGACTGCTTATAGATAGAGTATGATTCTATAGCATTAACTTTTAGTAATTTATATATTTTATTTATTAAATCTTCCTTACTATGATTAATCGGAAGCTTAATTTGATTAATTCTTATCACTGTTTTCTCCTTATATATCAAACTGCTCTGATTTATCTAATCTACCTTCATTATCATAATGATTGCACCATGCTGCACTAAGGTTTCCAAATTCATCAAATTCCTCACCTTTAATTTTAGTTATTCCTCTTTCCTTGCGAGGTTCATCATAATCTATTACATCAACATCTGCATCATACCATGAGCAGATATCAAACTCTTTTGTTTCTAGCAATTCATCCTTATTGTAAATCTCAATTCTAATTATCTCTTCCATCATATTATCACTCCTCCATATTCATTAAAATATCACTAATATATCAATCTGAAAAATCACGAAAAAGCACATCAAGTTCACTTTTATCGTAAATAGTGCCATCACTTACAAACTTTTCAATCTCAAATGTACCATTTGAATTTTCATCATAAAAGCAATATTCAATTTCCCAACGTTGTCCTGGTACGGCTACTTCAATCATTATTGTATTATCTCTTGTTCTATTTAACTGAAAGTATATGTTTCTGTCTTCAAGTTTCTTTAAAAGTTCCATAAAATCATTCATATGTATTACCCCATAAAATAACATTATTTAAATATTTTCTCTAATTGTTTCAAACCCAATTCCACTCTTATTTTGTATAAGTTGAAACCGTTCAAGTTCATTTTCTAAATTTTCTATTTGAATTTCAATTATAGTATTATCTTCCTCTACATATTCATGTAAATAATTCTTATTGTCATTCCAAAAAATCTTTTCTTCTTGTTCTGAACCATCAGGCAACTCTTTGATTCTTGAATGGAATAGCATTTCTAATATACCCATATTATTGCGAACAAATCTAATAACATCACTTGTATCTTTAGAAATCTGAATATCCACTATAAGCTCATACTCTTTTTCTGAATTCATATCTATTATTCGTTCTCTAATGAAAAATCTGTTATAACGAAACTCTGTTATAATTTTTGTTTCCTTTTTCTCTTCATCATATATGGTCGTAATAATAGATTGAATCATATTATCTGGTATATCTACATAATCAGCATTACTCTGAAAATGAAGAGGGATTGAATCAACATCAAGAATTTCATCGCAGTCCAACATATCCATATCAAAATATTCTTCTGATGATAACTTCTTGC
Source organism: Lachnospiraceae bacterium (assembly GCA_031556525.1). Taxonomy (GTDB): domain Bacteria; phylum Bacillota; class Clostridia; order Lachnospirales; family Lachnospiraceae; genus JAVBSN01. Next base: position 32,827 of record JAVBSS010000012.1, on the reverse strand, counting down.
TATACCATTTATCTTCGTTCTGTAATCTGTATTCTATATTTATTGTTATCATTGATTATTTCCTCTTTCGCATATCTAAACCTTCTGTTTTATATAGCCTACCTTCACTATCATAATAATCATACCACTGCGATCCAAGTCTTCCAAAATCAAATAACATACCTTTAATTTTCGTTATTCCTTTTTCTTTACGAATTTCATTACACTCTATTTCTTCAATACCACCATCACACCATGTATATATATCAAACTCTTTTGTATCAATTATTTCATCATTATTGTAAATTTCAAGTTTAATATTTTCTCCTCTACATGTGCCCATATCTTTTAATTTTTTGTTGCTTTCCATTCTATTTTTTGAATATTTACTTATATCCAAGTCTTGATGATTTATAGCTTCATTTATAATATAAGGATACTTTTTATATAATTTTTCAGCAGCTATTATACTATATTTTCTAATAAGGGCATCATCACAATATAACCCGTCTAATATTTGAGATGGTATAAGTTCATTAATATTAATTAAGAGATTAAGTCCTTTTTCATGAGAAATATTTCTAGTATCATCTTCTCTAAAATACATATATGCTTCTGTTAGAGTTTCAACCGAAAAACCAGAAATTAGATGCATTGTTAAACTTCTATCTTTTTCATGATCATGTTCTAAGAAAGAAAATATCTCATCTATATATTCACTAAATGCATAACATACTATACTATCACGAGCACAGTGACGAATATAATAATCTTCATCATTAAGCTGCAGTGCAACTTCTTCTTTTAGACTAACTGCATTTCTACCTAACTCTGAGGTTATCCACATTGCTATTTGTCTTATATTGATATCGTCTTCATGAAATAAAGGACGTAACGTGTCTATTGGAAAACCATGAAAGTATGCTTCGAGTAATTGATAAGCTTTTTTAAATGTAGCGGGATTTTCCTTTAGCTGCTCTATCAATTCAGCACCATCTGATGTATCTACCTTAGTTCCTGCAATATAACCTGTAGCCCATGCCCACATTAGATTATACCCACCGCAATTGCCATCAACATCTAATACTTCTCCTGTAAAATATAATCCTTTGTGTATCTTTGATTCCATTGTATCTGGATCTATCTCTCTAGTATCTATTCCACCACAAGTTACCTGTGACTTTGTAAAATCTTGATACCCAACAATAGGTATTGCCATACTATGAATAAGGCTATCTATCTTTTCAAAATCGCTTTTATTATATTTAGAAGCTTTTGATTCTGGTGTATATCCTGCTATTTTAATTATCTCATATGCTAATTTGTAATCTAAAAATCCCTCGTACACATCAATTAAGTTCATATAATATCTACAATTATTAGCCACTTCTATTACATCTTCTAGTTTACAACCATCTGGAGAAAAATCACACACTATATGTACCTTTTTCTTACTATCAAGTGCTTTAATAGCATATCTACTCATTGTAAATATCATAATTCCTGAAAGTCCTGTATTAGTTAATTGAAGTTCTCCACCTTCACAATATACTTCTGCATCTTCAATATATAACCTTGCATTTGAACTAACTCTAACTCCAGCAACCTTATTAAAATTTAGGGGTTCTGTTGCATTTAAAGGTACTAGAGCCGGCAAAGGTTTTATAACTGAATGTCCTAATTTTTTTGCCCACTCATAAGCCATCATCTTATCCGATGACTTTAGTGAAGATATGCCACCTGTTGATATAATTACATTTCTTGAGGTGTATGTCTCATTATTAACTGTACATATATATGTATCATCCTCTAATACAACACTACTTACGCTAGATTCTAATAATACTTCAACTCTATAATGATCAATTCTTTTAGTAAGACTCCTAACTACAGATGATGCCTGTTTTGATGCAGGATATATATAAGTATCATTTAAAGTAGTTGTATATAAGCCTAATTCCTTAAAATAATCTAATGTATTACTATAACCAAAACAAGAGATAACCTGATTATAAAAATCAGGATTATCTCCTCTAAAGCTATTGTCATCAATATATGAATTGGCTAGATTGCATCTGCCATTTCCTGTTGCATATATTTTATTACCTAACTTATTATTCTGTTCAATTAACAAAACTTTTTTGTTCCTATTCGAAGCTTCTATGGCAGCTACCATACCTGATGCACCGCCACCAATAACTATAACGTCATACATATATAACCTCATCTATCATCCATAACTTTATCTATATCCAATTATATAGATTTCTAAGCTAATAATAGCATTAACTTGAATAGGTTTCAAGAAAGTTATATAAATCATATTCTTCTTTTAAATACATGCCTTCAGATAACTCATTATATACATCTTCTGGCAATGAATTTACATCAATGCTTGTAAATTCATACACTGTTTGCTTATCTACTAGGTATATTATTACATAATCATTTTTTATAGTTACATAGTACTTGTTTTCAATTGGTTTTGGTTTGTAGCTTTTCTTAAGTACTAGTTTATTATCAGAAAAAGATATTAATTCATATGAATATAGACCTGCTTCAATATCCTTCTTCGATGGGTTATCTAAATATGCTTTTGTATATTCAATAACACCTTCTCTATCTAAGCCTACAATTTCAGAAAATGGATCTACAACTTCATATAAGGTCTTGTCCTCATTAAAATAGTAATTTTCAATAACTACGTCTGTGTCCACAGTTACTATGTTCTTGGAAGTCTTATTTACTTCTGTTATTACTTCTTCTGTTGCACTAGTAATATCATTATATTCACTATTTTCCTTATAAAAATATTTGTAGCTAACAAAATAACTTATTATAGATAAAACCATTATAGATGCTAGTATACTTATATATGCTTTTTTCATAGTCATCACTCCTTTATTGGAGTATTGACACTTATTTCATTACATATTCACATTGTTGATTTTATTTAGACATTCCTCGTCCACCGCCTCCTTGCATCATTCCTCCACTAAAGTTAATACTTGAAACAGTCTCATCTAATGTAAATGTTGTTAATTCTGCGCCATCAACATATATTGTATATGTTTCTCCAACTTCTAATTCATCTGAGCCATATACTATTGCTGATACTTGCTTTGTATTTGTATAAGAAATAATTTCATTTCCTGTAGAATCTTTTATAGCTATAAGTGAATTTGCGCTTATGCTCTTGTCACAACCATATATAAATGCTGATACAGTTGAATTATCAGATACACCTTGTGCCATTCCTGAACTTCCCAATGCTAATAGTTCACCACCTGACATTATACATTCACCATCATAATCTAAGGCTCCATCTCCATCATTAGTAGGTCCATTTACATATATTGTTCCTCCATTTATATAGATATTTCCATTAGAATCTATACCATCACCACTTGCATCTACAATTATTGTTCCTCCGTTAATTGTAATAACATTATTATCATTTGAGGCAAACATATCACGACTATTGCTTTCGGTTGTTCCATCATCACCGGCTGCATTAATTCCATCATCAGATGCATATATTGATATATTTCCATCATTTATTGTTACTGTTGTTCCTTCAAGTCCTTCATAAGACTGGCTTATATCAATTGTTCCACTATTAATTGTTAAATCATTATCTGCATGCATTCCATCATCACCAGTTGTAATCTTAAATGTTCCATTATCTATTAATACATTATAATTAGAATGTATTGCATCATCTGATGAATTAATTGTAAATGCTCCACCATATATATCAAGATACTCTGATGCTTTAATACCTTTACTACTTACATCTTCACTATCTGTCGAATCACTACCACTTATTGTATCCGCTGACTCATTACCTGTACTATCAGTCTGAACTTGTATATTTTCATTATTCATATCTGGTGGTGCTTGCATATCTCCGCTATTCATATCTGGTGGCGCTTGCATATCTCCGCTATTCATATCTGGTGGTGCTTGCATATCATTTTCATCCATATCAGATGGATCTTGTCTATTTTTACCATTCATACCCGAAGGCATTTCTCTATCCTCTTCACTCATATTAGGAGGCGTTGGTCTATCTTCCTCATTCATATCTGACATATCAGGCATATTCTCCATATCAGGCATATTTTCCATATTAGACATATCTGGCATATCTCCATCACTTGGAAAATCCATGTCATTCATACTACCACTTGATGAACTACCTCCGTTCTTCCAACCATCATTAGTTGTAATATCGAAATTACCATCATATATTTTAACTATATCACTTTGAATACCATCACCACCACTTATGATATTAATATTTCCATCTAATATGCCCACAGCATCACTGCCCTTAATACCATCATTAACTGCTGTTATATTGTAAGTACCACTAATGATTTTTAGTATATCTTTTGATATAATTCCGTTATTATAGTTACCATTTACAGTTAATGTACCTGTACCATTTATAGTGAGATCATCTTTGCTGAATATTGCACCATTAGGTTCATTATCCTCTACACCAGTATATTCTTCGCAATCATTTACAATGTTTTCAGTTCCTTCTTCAAGTGAAACAACTGTTTTCTCAGCCTCTAACACACATATTCCTGCTGATGTTGTTCCATTAATTGTTACACCATTAAATACTAATCTAACGACTCCTTTTGAAGTTGAATTGACCTCTATCATACCATCTAAAGTACCACTTAAAATGTATGTTCCTGCCTTAGTTATCGATACTACACTATCATTTATAGATACAGTATTATTATCCACTATAGTATCGCCATCAAATTCAAGATATACTACATCATCATTGCTCCAATCACTATACATGTCATCATCATCAAACTCTAATTCGATATCTTCTCCGACTTCTACACTCTCGTCACTATTACTAGAGTTATTACTTGATTCATTATCAACACTATTACTCGAACTGCAACCTGTAAAAATCGCCATCGAAAACACAAGAATTCCTATTAGTATATTTCGTTTAATTAATTTATGTTTACCTTTCATTATAATATCACCTCTTATAATTCATCTTTAACCATCTCTGGTCTACTGCACACAATTGTTAAATTACCATTTCTACATCTTATCTCATCGATCATATTCTTTACTGAATCCGTTTCCTTCATCTCAATTATATATGTTAATTCATACATACTTCCTAGATTTGTTGTCTTAACTTTTTCTAATACTGATTTCTTAGTATATTCTTCAAAAACATCATCAAATATCTCTTCATAATCAAGATTTTCAGGTATAGTTATTTTTAGATTTTTCTCATTAACTTCTCTATCTCCAAAATTTGTTTTTGTAAGTATTATAAATACAAGACATATGATTACTGTCATTACTCCCGCAAATCCTATATATCCCATAGCTGTTGCAAGGCCTATAGCCATAGCAAAGAATACATTTGCAATTTCCTTAGAACTTCCTGGAACTGAACGGAATCTTACCAAACTAAATGCTCCCATAATTGCAATTCCTGTTCCTAGACTACCATTTACCATCATTATTACTATCTGAACCAATACTGGTAATAATACCAGCGTAATAACAAAGTTTTTTGATGCTCTACTTGTATACATATAAGTAACTGCTATAACCAATCCTAACACTAAAGCTGCTACTGTACATATCATTGCTTCTCCTATATTAAATGTTCCTGTTGTTAACACACTTGACCACATAATCTATCTCCTCTTTCTCTAATGTTTAATTTGTTTTGTTTATATATGTTTCCATATTTTGAAAATGATGTTGGATATATTTCTAGTTCAGATAATATTTCTACTAACCATAATGGCATAGAAGCTGGAACCTTAATTTCCATAAGATACATATTTGATTCTAATAATGAATTACCATAATCACCTAACCTTAGATCCATATCATATTCTCTACTTCTAATATTCCTATCAATAGTTATTCTAATGTTATTATCTTGACTTCCATAGTAAGCGACTCGATCATAAGCTAATACCAATTTGGGTTTTGGCTCATAGAATTTTTTTAAATAATCTATTTCTCTAAATATTTGATTATTACTATCTATAGCCACACCTTTATTTAGATATTTTATAGCCTTACCATAAGGCACTTGCACCCTTCTCTTATATACAATTCCATTGTATTTTTTCTTTATCTCAATATAAGAAATTGAATTACCATTAGGTATACCATATGTTCTTAATCTTAATTTTTCTTTGTAAACTGGTTTATCAATTGAACGTGCTATTAGATCATCATTTTCAGTATCATAATATATGTTACATATTGTATGTATGCCAAAATCATCAGCAGTAATTTTATCTCTTGTCATTTTAATAAACTTATGGTATTTTTCTTCGTCTAATAAATATTTCTTCTCAACCCTTTGGAAAACTGTATTTGCAGACATATTAATTCCTCCAATCTGTATGTTATATATATACTATAACCATAATTTGCGTAAGTTTTATGTAATAAATGTGTAAGAAATGTGAAATATATAAAACATTGAGACAATTAAAAAAGCAGATGAATGAAATCATCTGCTTATTAGAAATATTATATTTTATTTTACCTCAGGCTTAGATTCTTGCTTAGCCTGAGATTCTGAATTAGAATTGTCTGTTTTCAATTTATACCATTCTTCGGTTTCAGCTGAAGTAAGCATTTCGATTCTATCTATAAACAACTGAGATTTATTCTTTTTTCCTTCTAAATATACTCCTGATTTACTTATATATTGAAATGTCTCTCTTTTAAGAATTTCTGCATACCTTCTATATCGTTTCCAATTTTCTTCAACTGAAAACAGCGTACACATACTTAATGACAAAACACCTAATGCTGAAACAATAGATATAATTATATCTTTACTTTTAAAATCATTAAATAAACTAATAATTGGTATGCTTGCACCAGATACAATAGATATTATTGTCAAAATATAATACCATATTTGCAATAATGTTGATTCTCTTATATACCATATAAGCAGATTTTCAATTCGTTCCCTAATAGCATCATTCTCAATACGTTTAATTAGATTTTTAGTATAATAGTACTCATTTCCGTTGTCAATTTTTTTATCATTTTTTGTCTTCATATGTTAATTACCCCTCTCTAAAATATAGCTTTATCTAAATGCAATATAAAGCCCCACTAAACTACGCCTTACATTTTATAGATTATCATTTCACCTATACTTTGTCAAAGAATATTTGTTGAATTACATTTATATTTTGAAAATATTAATCATAATATTAGTTATATATAATATATTGCTAAAATATGTTGTTTAGTATATAATAAAGGTACAAAAAAGGTAGTCAACTCCACAGAGTGGCTTCCAAGTTATAACTAATTTTAAAAAATAGTCGTTAAACTTTGGTTGGTTGGGCGACTATTTTTTGTGTTGACAATGAGCCAAGGTGATACATGCTTGCATGTAAAACACTTTGGCGAATGTACATCATCGAACCGTCAGGTGAGATGTGGTGTCAACAAAATCAAGTAGGACTCTACTTGATTCTTGATCATTGTCTTCTGAATTCCTCATATGTACTCATCAGACACCACCCCCTTTCGGAAGTGGAAGTCACCCATGCAATTGAACTACCCTATTCACATATTACCATATCACTAGTCATTTATCAATATTTTATTTACATAATTACACGATTATTTTGTGCTGTAAAACAAAAAAGTGCTAACAAGATTTCTCTTACTAGCACTTTTAATATTTATATTATTCTACTACACACTCACTATCTTATAATAACTCTTAGCTGTTAACAAATATATCGTTACATATATAATTGCAAATATTACAAAGCATACTGCTGTACATAATATATATAAACTTGTATTAGCTAGATTTAACAACATTAATATCTTCGATACTAGCGGAAATGCAAAACAAATATGAATTCCTGCTGTAACAAGTGGCAAGAAGAATATAGTAAGTATCTGCGAACGAATAGAACCCCTTACCTCTTTATGATTCATTCCAACCTTTTGCATAATCTCGAATCTATTTTTATCTTCATATCCTTCAGAAATTTGTTTATAGTAAATTATTAATATTGCCGCTACTATAAATAAAACCCCTAAAAATGCACCTAAGAATAAGAAACTTCCGTATACAGCTACAAAATCATCTTTTGACTCAGCTTTGGATTCAAGATATACCATGTTATATTCATCCTTAGATAATATATTCCACAATTCCTTATATATTTCTATTTTCTTTTCATCATCACATTCAATATCAAAATTATAGTAAGAACAAATGCTAGATGCAGTATCACCGTATACTTTCTTTTGAAGCATATCCATCTTATTTATATCATTTACAATAACAATTATAGTTTCTGATATAGTTTCCGTAAATTCATCATCTTTATTTCCAAAATCACTTAATTTCTCTACAATATTATATTCCTCATCAAAAACATTAAATGTATCATATCTATACTCACCCTTAGGATCATATATCATAATTTCATCATCTGACAAAGTTTTATTCATCCCTGTAATTGCATTATAATCTGATATTGATATAAAAGCTGTAAAGTATACCTCTTTCACAGACGCAATACTATTAATATCACTAGTTGCAGTAAAAGTATCATTTTTTAATAGTCCTGCTACTCCAAGCATTGAATAGGATATATCATTTGTAATACTTATATCTTGTGATTCTAATTCTTCTCTAACACAGTCTACCAATCTGTCACGGTCTTCAACATTATAATTCTCATAATATCTATTAGTTATATTAATATCATATGGAAATCTAGTATTCATAATGTCCTTCATACCAACCCATAATGATACAGTTGAGGACACCATAATTAACACCATAGTAGATATTATACAAATATTTGATAGTCCTACTGCATTTTGTTTCATTCTATATATCATGCCTGATACACTTATAAAATTCTTTGTTTTATAATAATAATTCTTGTTTTTGCGTAGCAATTTAAGGAATACTATGCTACCCGCTGTAAACAATAAATAAGTACCAATGATTACAAATAATACTGCTATAAAGAAAAACATAAATGCGCCTACAGGATTCTTAATTGTAATAGCTATATAATATCCTATACCAAGGCATATTACACCTAATATTGCCATAAACCATTTTGATTTAGGTTCTTTCTCTCCTACATTACCACCATTAAGTAATTCAATAGGGTTTGATATCTGAATTTGAAAAACTGCTCTTATAAATATTATTACAAAAATTACAGCAAATCCTATAAGGGTAGTTATAATTGCTTCCAATGAAACATAGAAACCTAATTTAACATCTATATTCATTATTTTTGCTATAACCAAGTACATAAGCTTATCAAAGATTATTCCAAAAATTAGTCCTCCAACAAAACTTATTAGAGTAACATAAATAGTTTCTAGACTTATAACTTTTATAATATGTTTCTTTTCCATACCTAAAATGTTATATAATCCAAATTCTTTTTTTCTTTGCCTCATCAAAAAACTATTTGTATATATTAGAAATACTCCTGAAAATATAATGACTATATAACTTCCAAAACTAAGAGTTGTATATACTGAATCAGCACCCATACTCTGACTTATACCTTCATTTAACGATAAAGATTTCATTATATAAAACATTGCAATAGTAATAATACAAGTTATTATATAAGGGAAATATGTCTTTCCATTCTTTTTAATATTTTCTAATGCAAGTTTAGGATATAGATTTTTATTCATACTGTCCACCACCTGTTGCAATTAATTTTAATGTATCTGATATTTTTTGATACATATCTTCATTAGAACTATTGCCTCTATATATTTGGTGAAAAACTTCTCCGTCTTTTATAAATAATACTCTTCCTGCATGGCTTGCTGCTTTTACAGAGTGGGTTACCATAAGTATTGTTTGCCCAACATTATTAATATCACTTAATAAATTTAACAAACTATCAGCAGCATGGGAATCTAGAGCCCCTGTTGGTTCATCTGCTAATACTAATTTGGGATTAGTTATTAATGCTCTAGCTACTGCTGCACGTTGTTTTTGTCCTCCTGATACTTCATATGGATATTTATTTAACAATTCAGATATTCCCAATGTCTTAGCAATAGGTTCAAGAGTTTTTGACATTTCATCATACTTCTTTCCTGCTAATACCAACGGAAGATATATATTATCTTCTAGTGTAAATGTATCTAACAAATTAAAATCTTGAAAAATAAATCCGAGATTATCTCTTCTAAATGAAGATATTTCTTTCTCTTTAATTGAAGCTAATTTTTTGCCATCAAGCAACACCTCTCCGTTTGTTGGTTTATCAAGTGCCGCTAATATATTAAGTAATGTAGTCTTTCCTGAACCTGACTCTCCCATTATTGCAACATATTCTCCTTTTTCAACAGAGAATGAAACATCTGATAGTGCTTGCACCTTATTTCCACCTAATCGTGTTGAATATATTTTCTTTAAATTCTTTACCTCTAATATTGACATATTGCCATTACCTCCTGTTTAAGTTATGACATTAGTATAGTATAACAGCCGAACATCTCACATCGATAAGAGTGACATTTCGGCTATCTAATCTTACATTTTTGTAAGGTGCTATTCTATTTCAAGATTTATTGTATTCAAATCAATAAATACAGTTGTTCCAACCCCTACTTGTGACTCAGCATATATTTTATGAGATAGCTTATCAGCCGTCTTCTTGCATAAATATAGACCTAAGCCTGTAGACTTCTTATTTGCCCTACCATTATATCCAGTAAAACCTTTTTCAAATACTCTTGGCAAATCCTCGCTAGCAATACCAATACCAGTATCTGATATCGAAACAATATTATCATTAACTTTAATTGTAACTCTACCCTTATCTGTATACTTAATACAATTAGATAGGAGTTGTTCAATTATAAAAGATAACCATTTTTCATCTGTTAATACAAATGAATCTGTACCTTCATATTCTAATTTTATTCTCTTTCTAATAAATTGAGATGCATATTTTCTTATACAACCTTTTATTATAGTATCAAGTTCATATTCTTTAAATAAGAAGTCAGATGTTGTACTATCAAGTCTTAGATAAGATAATACCATCTCTACATATTGCTCTATTCTAAATAATTCAAATAACAACTCCTTATGCTCTAATGTATCTTCACTTTGCAAAATCATCTGCATTACAGCTATTGGAGTCTTTATCTGATGTGCCCATGTTGTATAATATTCAATACTTTCTGTTTGCTTGGATTGATAATTTGTATAATCCTCAGTATTAATATCTCTAAGCACCTTAATTATATCTTGATAGTCTTCTTCTAATAAACGATTAGTATCAATCATAGCCTCATCTATTAATAAAATATTGTTATGAATATCAATTAATTTCTTATGCTTAAAATAAAACTTTAGAAAACATATTATAAATACAATTATACCAATTACGCTACATATTCCAGTTGAATAAATAATAGCTTCCACCTCAAGATTATACAATGAAAATACAACTAAAAACACAACTGAAAACAAAGCAAATAAAAATATTATTATAATATTTTCCCATATATATTTAATTAGCATTTTAAATATATTTATTTTCTCCATAACAATCCTTTATCTATTATTCAATAATATAACCTAGGCCTGTCTTAGTTTTAATAAAATCTACAAGCCCTATTGAATCTAATTTCTTTCTTAATCTAGTTACATTAACTGTTAATGTATTTTCTTCAATGTAACAATCATTTTCCCATAACCTAGTCATTAGTGTATCACGACTTACAACCTTACACTTACTTTCCATAAGAGTTTGTATAATACGGAATTCATTTTTAGTTAATTCTATCTTCTCATCATTATATACAATCATCATATCATTAAGATTCAATATTGCTCCATTATGCTCTAATATTGGTACTTTACCACTTATATCATATGTACGTCTAAGTATAGCTTGAAGCTTGGCAATCAACACATTTATATCAAAAGGTTTTGTAATAAAATCGTCTCCACCCATATTCATTGCCATTACTATATTCATATTATCAGCTGCTGATGATATAAATATTATAGGAACATTTGAAATCTGTCTAATCTCCTTACACCAATGATAACCATTATAAAAAGGCAACATAATATCAATAAGCACAAGGTGAGGATCGTATTCCGTAAAGTTTGTTAGAACATTTTGAAAATCTCTAACATAACTAACTTCATTTCCCCATGCTTCAATCTGCTTCTTCATTATATCTGCCATTGTCATATCATCTTCTATAATTAATATTTTGTACATAATTATTACCCCTAAACGTTTATTCAATTAATTGTACTATGTGATGTTTTTCATTTCAATGTTATTATTTAAATAACACTAAAATTACTACTTATAAATATTGATGCCATACAACCTATTAAAACTACTAACACTGATATCATTACAAATAACCAATCATCTATTGATATATGTAGAGATGCAAGTTTTATTTTTTTCACCTTAGGATTAGTAATTGAATACATATATCCTCTAAGTGCTAAAACTTCTGTGGTTGTTCTTGAACGCTTTGCCATATTAAGCATAAACGGATAAAATGCTAGTATAATACATTTCAGCCTATATATAATATATTTAATCTTTCCTAAAAATGTATTGTGTTCAGGTGATTCACCCCTCATCCTTTGAATCAATAAAATGTTATTAAATTCATCTAATAAAATAGGCAATATTCTATAGCTATATGAGATTGCAAATACAAATTGACTAGGAAATCCAAACCATAAAAAACCTAAGGCTAAACTATCCGGTGGAATACTTGAGAAAGCTACAAGTGAAGCAAGTGATACAGTTGTAATTTTAAGAGTAAGTATCAGAATAGGTATCAACGTTTCTAAATTACCTCCAAAAAATAAAGATACAACAAATAAATATCCTGACTCAGAGATTACTCCTAAACAAAAGAAAAATAAGACAAGTGGTGCTACCTTTACAATAACCGTAAGCATAACCATAAATATAAACAAAACAAATAGTATTACTATATTTTTTGTAAACCAAGGAAACATAGAAAAAAACAAATACCAAATTATTATTACTCTAGGATCCAATCCAGCTATTATAGTATTTTTATTACCATATGAATTTTTAATTATTTGGTTTCGTAAATATTCTATAGATACTTTTTCCCTAAATTTATTAAAATACCTTTTTAACATGTAGTATAATCCTCTAATATTTTTCCATCAGACAACACAATTACTCTATTTGCCCACTGCTGTACAAGTTTAATATCATGTGTCGCAATAATTGTTGTTTCAATAGTATTACACATTAAATCTATTGTTTTAATAATATCTCTTCTTGTTGATGTATCCAAACTAGCTGTGGGTTCATCAATTAATAACATTTTGGGTTGTGAAGCAAGTCCTATTGCTAGAGCTGCACGTCTAGATTCTCCCCCTGATAATAATTTTCCATGAGTACTAGCTAAATCTTCTAATCTAAACATATTTAAAATATTATTAGTAAGGTCTTTATTATCATTTATACTGTAATTTATATCATTACGTATGCAATCAGTTATAAACATATCATCAGCATTTTGAAATACTAATGACATACATTTAGAAATAGATTCAATAGAATATTTTAATATAGATTCATTTTCATATATAATATCGCCCATGGAAGGTTTTATAATACCTGCTATTAATTTTAATATAGTAGACTTACCTGCTCCATTATTTCCTATTAAGGCAATCTTTTCACCTTTATATATGTCTAGAGAAAGGTTATTTATTATATCTTCTCTTTTTCCATCTATTTTATTGACTGAATAGTATAAATTACTTAATCTTAAATGTATATCATTAAATATTCTTATTTTGTCTAATTCTTTATTAGCATTAATAATTATATCATCTAAAAAAAGGTTCTTTGCTTCATTGGTCTCTAAACCATCTTTAACAGAGGTTGTAAATAATATACGTCCTCTATCCATTAGAGTTATATTGTTACAATATTCTATAATCAATTCCTTGCTATGTTCAACAACTATAATAGTTTTCCCTTGATTATTCAGTTTTTTTAATATTTCATATATTTGTTTTCCATTACATGGGGCAAGCTGAGAAACTGGTTCATCTAAAATAATTATTTCTGGTGACATAGATACAGCACCTGCTATTGCAAGTAAATGTCTCTCTCCTCCAGAAAGTTGCCAAACATTTTCTTTTTCTTTATGTAATAACCCTACTTCATCTAAAGCTTTTTTACCTAATGTCAAATAATCCTCCATTGCATAGTTCAAACAAGAAAATGATGCATCTTCAATTACCGTGGGACAAATTATTTGATTTTCAAAGTCTTGATATACAAATCCTATATTTTGTCCAATATCATCTAGATTTGATTTACTAATATCTTTATCACAAATTATAGCTGTTCCCTTTAAATCCCCATCAATATAATGAGGAATTAATCCATTTATAACTTTACAAAGTGTTGATTTACCACTTCCATTATCACCACAGATAGCATGAAAATCACCTTTTTCTATTTTTAGTGATACATTAGTTAAACTTGGTTTATTTGCTCCCGGATAAGTAAATGTAATATCTTGCATATCTATAATCATTGACTAGTTTCCTTTGTTTTTAATGATTTCTTTTTAAATAAAAGTATTATAATAATAAATATAACAATAGATGTAGCAAAGGCTAGGCTATATGACAATATATTTTCTGCCCAATCAGCCTCAAGATTAATTAGTTCATAACCTTTCAATTGAATTAGCTTAACCACAATTGCTAATATAACTCCTAATATACATCCTGCAATAACTTTAATGGAAAATACTTTTTCATTTCCTAAAACTGTAGCTTCATCACGAGGCTTTATGCCCATTAATGGTTCTATTTTTCCATATAACTTAGGAACAAAATATAACGTTGGAAGTAAACAGAATACTACTCCAGAAAAAGCTAAATCATTAATCAATTCAAAACCTTTACAAAAAACAACACTTTCAGGTAACCCAGCAATAAAATCAAAATCATCTAATGCTAGATTCACCATAATTACATCAATTATATAATCTAATAAAAGTTGTATAAACACTCCAGTAAATACTGCAATACCAATCATTTTCTTGTTTTTAGGATTCTTAACCATCCTACCAGCTATGTACACACCTATTGTAACAGTAATGAACTTTTCAAATTCACCAATACCACCAAACTTTCCTAACATTATTTCACTAAAAATCAATTCTCCTGTAGCTGCTCCAAGAGCCACCGGCAATGGTTCAAATAACATTGCTAATGTTAATGGTATAAACAATAAGTATTCAATTGAAAATTCAACTATTCCTATATAGAATTTTGGTACTAATTCAGAAAAAAGTGTAGCAATGCCATAAACAGACATAGTTAAAATAAATAGCATAATTTTTTGCGATTGTGTTTTCATCCTAATCCTCCCCTTTATCAAAAACACCTTAAAGTAATAGTAATTTCTATTATTCTAAGGTGTTTATTAAACATAATATTTAATTACATATCAAATCCACAAGGTAATAATTCTCTTAATCCATATTCATAGATTCCCTTGCTATCACATAAATATGCAATACCATTTGGCATAAATTCATTCATAACTTGTAAACACATACCACATGGATATGCAGGTCTATCTTCGCTACAACAAACAGCTATTGCAAGAAATTCACGTTCTCCTTCTGAGACTGCCTTAAGTATTGCTACTCTTTCTGCACATATTGTTGCACCATAAGAACCATTCTCTACATTGCATCCAGTATATATCTTACCATCTTTAGTTAGTAATGCTGCTCCTACCTTGAACTTAGAGTATGGCGCATAAGCATTTTGTAAAGCTAACTTCGCTTGCTCAAACAATCTATCGCTATCAATATTATATATACTATCCATATAATCACCTTATTATCTAAAACCTATTATTCAAAAGTAACATCTTGAGTATGACTATTTGAGAATATACTAATCCATGTCTTACCTTGATTCATCTCTAATTGTTCACCATTTTCATAGTAGTATTTACATACACCATTTTCTGATTCCTTTTTCCAAGTTATCGGTATACACTTACCATCTGTGAAATAATAACCAGTACCTTCTCCTACTAAGTGAATCTCTATTAATTCATCTAATAGTGGTTCTTGTGCACAGAATTGAACTATAACATTCTTATAAGCTAGTTGCTCATTTGTTTGATCATCAATTTGCTTATCTCCATATTGAAATCTTAAATATACTTTATTCTCAGAATCATATTCAAAATAAGGCTTTCTATTAGAATTATATGCAACCTCAATTTTATTAGCAGTTGTACCATCAGCTAAATCTGTATCCTCTTTGTTAAATTCAAATTTCTTCTCGTAGCTCTCACTACAAGCTGTTGAATAACCTTTATTATTAATTGCTTGTACAAATTTTTCACTATTTGAATATGCATTATGTGGTGCTTTTCTGCTATTATCTCTAAAAATCATACTATTAGTTAAACCGTTAATATTATTAACACCTGATGTAGATATAAATTGCTCTGCAACACAAGATTGTCCTACATGTGCAAATATTGCATCATATTCCATAGCAGTTTTAATATAGTAATGTCTAGCACTTCTTATCGGTCCAACCTTTTCTAAGTTCGAATAATCTTGGAATACTGCCATTAATCTAGTAATTCCACCTTCAACTTCCATCTCGTATACAATATCTGCTTGTCCTATTCCTGATTGTGGCATAGCAACACTTAAGTTATTAATCATACAAGCAACAGGTCTTTGATTCTTAAATGATTCATCTATCCATTCACCAGTCAAGTCACTTCTAATCATTCCTTCTGGAGCAATATCAATATTTTCTGGTGATTCAACTTCATTAACCTCTGTATCTATAACTACTTCTGGCTCTTCCTCTTTCTTACCACA
The DNA here is from genome assembly GCA_031556525.1 of Lachnospiraceae bacterium. Classification (GTDB taxonomy): domain Bacteria; phylum Bacillota; class Clostridia; order Lachnospirales; family Lachnospiraceae; genus JAVBSN01. The sequence goes on along the minus strand of JAVBSS010000012.1, from coordinate 15,871 downwards.
TCCACATGCTACTACGCCAACAAGTGTAATAGCTAATAATAATCTTGTAATTTTAAACTTTTTCATAGTTCACCTCTTATAATCTAGTATATCCTAGTTTTTGTAATATATTTTCTTGTTTCTCTTCCATTACTATTCTCTCTTCATCTTCCATATGATCATATCCTGATAAGTGAAGCATGCTATGTGCAACTAAAAAAGCTAATTCTCTTTCTAAAGAATGTCCATATTCATTAGCTTGCTCAATAACTTTCTCAGTAGATATTACTATATCCCCTAATAACAACTCACCTGATTCACAGTTGAAATATTCCTCTGGATGTTCCTCAACAATAGAAAAATCAGCTGGAACCTCATATTCAATCATAGGAAATGATAACACATCCGTTGGTGCATCAATACCTCGTTGATCCTTATTAATCTCTTGTATTGCATTATTATCAACTAATAATACATTAACTTCAATCTCGTAAGGACATTCAACATAATCTGCAGCACTTTCGATAGTCTTTGTTATAATTTCTTCGTATGGAATAGATAACTCTACAGGAGTATCTATATCAATATTTAGCATAATTCTATTCTCCTGTTCCTACATATTGTACTCATAACATTATAACCCTATATCTAACATATGACAATATACTATTTAATTTTACATATTATTATCGTTTGGGTCTATCTGTTCTCTTATAATTCTGATTTTTATTTACTCTTCTAGTATCATCTGACTTCTTTTGTTTGGTTTCATAATCCTCATAAGCTTTAACTATTTTCTGCACTAACGGATGTCTAACAACATCTTCATTAGTAAGATGGCTATATCCTATATCATCAACCTTACCTAATACTTTAAGGGCAACATCCAAACCTGATGTTGCATCGACTGGTATATCCTTTTGAGATAAATCTCCTGTAATAATAGCTTTAGATCCAAAACCTATACGCGTTAAGAACATCTTCATCTGTGCTGGTGTAGTATTTTGTGCCTCATCTAATACAATAAATGAATTATCTAAGGTTCTACCTCTCATATAAGCCAGTGGTGCTACTTCAATAAGACCTTTTTCCATATTCTTAAGAAAACTCTCAGCACCCATAATCTCATACAATGCATCATATAAAGGTCGTAAATACGGATCAACTTTACTTTGTAAGTCACCAGGCAGAAAGCCTAACTTCTCTCCAGCTTCTATTGCTGGCCTTGTAAGTATTATTCTATTAACTTCATTATTTTTAAATGCCGTTATTGCCATCGCCATAGCTAAATAGGTCTTACCTGTTCCCGCTGGCCCGACACCAAATGTAATCATTTTGTTCTCAATTTGCTTTATATACTTCTTCTGGCCCATTGTCTTTGCTTTTATTGGTTTACCGTTAATTGTATGACAAATAATATCCTTATCCAATGCTACTATATTAGACACATCTCCATCTTTTACGGATAAAGATAACGCATAATTTACATTTTGTTCTGTTATCACATTTCCTCGCTTAGATAATTCTATAAGCTCATTAAAAATCTCCTTTACTTTAGAGACATTTGCCTCCGCACCAATTATCTTAAGTGTATTATCTCTTAGAATAATTGTAACCGCCATAGTTCTTTCTATTTTCTTTGCATGAAAGTCAAATTGCCCAAACACATTTTGAATATGTTCTGCTGGTATATTTATTGATTGTTCATAAGTACTCAATTAACTATTCTCCTTCATCTATGTTATTCTCTATAGGTCTAATCTCCATCTCAATTCCTATAGGCTCTTTTGCCTTAAGGCTACCCTTTGCTATACATATATTATTTTCAATTATTATTGTAACATTATTTTCTAGTATTTCTACCCCTTTTTTCTCTAATTCATTAATATATTTATCTAAATGCTTATTTGCTAATTCCATTACTTCCTCTTCTGAATAACTATTTAATACAGGGTTATATTCTTTATATGTATAAATATTAATTCCAAAGGGCAAATAAAATGTATCTGTAATTCTAATATTTTTTCTAGTATTCACAATATCGTAATTAATATACTTAATTTTAGGATTATATATTGAATACATCTTATTTAATAATTGAACTTCTATTGCATCTTTCTTCTCATCTGTATATTCCTTCATATAATAATTTATATCAATTTCATCATTATATTCATATATGGTTTCTGCATATATATCCCCATCTGCCCTAACATAATTCGTCTCTAACACTTCATTACTATCATTATATATGTATATTGTACCTGAAATAAGAATATCTCCCTTTTGCACTTCATTACCTATAGCTGATACTGGAGTTCCACTTCTTGTTATCATTGAATATATTTTTCCATCCTTCATTGCTACCAAATCCTTAGGTGTATTATCCTCTTTTTCACTATTTCTATCTAGTGTTTCTTTAAGAATTATTTTTAATTGCGTTCCATTTATTTCACAAGTTATCCATGCAATTTCATCATACTCATTTCTTAACTCTGTCTCCATATTTACACAACTAATATTTGATTTTAATTTTCCAAGCGGAACATATTTTTCTTGTACAAATTTCATTATCTCTTCATCAGTATAATTAGATGTACCCTCCACCTTAACATCCCATATAAAGAGGGATAATATATATATACATATACATGCCGCTATTGCGCATATAACAAAGACTTTTCTTTTTCTGTTTTTATACAGAAAAAAAGGAAGACCTACTTTATCAAGAATCTCCACTTTAGTATTAGTCTTCTTTAATAAAGGTTTGATCTCCCTAAATGAACTTAATTCCATATGTAAAATATAATCATCATCACTCTTAATTAAATTCCATATAAGAATTCCTCTATTGCTACATAAATTCACAAATCGTTCAGGCGAATGTCCTGAAATTTTAATTCTAACGTAACCTTTAAAATATTTAATAATTGTAATTAACATATGCCACCACCTATAATATATTACTTATATTCAACACTCTTTATAACTCCCTTTATCTTCATATCAATATTTGAAAAGTATTCAATCTTAAGTTTTTGACCTTCTATTACAATAATGCATTTCTTCCCTTGAACCACAATTTTATTATCATCATATTCTGCTAATCCCCTATAATTTTCTACATTCAGTTCCTTAGTACCATTAATAGTTACTATAGTAGCGCCTAGCAATACATCTTCTGGAAGATTCAATTTTGATGTTATATTTTCAATTGCAGAACTATTCGTTTTATTATTCTTCTCTTTTTTACTATTTTTCATAACAGATTCCTAGAATTAGGATTATTATATACTATGAAAAATATAGAAAGATATGCACTAAAATATTCAAAAACACGAAAAAAGTCCTTAATCATATAGATTAAGGACTTATAAATGTTATTATTATTTGAATTTACGCTTTCTAGCTGCTTCAGATTTCTTCTTACGTTTAACACTTGGTTTCTCGTAATGCTCTCTCTTGCGGATTTCTTGTTGGATACCGGCTTTTGCACAGTTTCTCTTAAATCTACGAAGAGCGCTATCTAAAGTTTCATTTTCTTTAACTATAACGTTAGACATATTATCACCCTGACCTCCCTCCAGTTGCATATTGTGCCTACCAATACAACTGTTTGGGTATTTTTTTAAAGCACTGTAAACAATTATATCATATTTTTCTAATTCGTCAACATCTTTTAAGAAATTTATGTTAAATTTATGCTAATTGATTTGTTACTACTTCTAACGCCTTCTCTAGCGCACCATCAATACCTGCTGGATTCTTTCCACCAGCTTGTGCCATATTAGGACGACCACCGCCGCCGCCACCAACTAATGTAGCGATTTCTTTAATAAGATTTCCTGCATGAGCACCCTTTGCCATAGCATCATCTGTAGCCATTGCGATTAAGTTAACCTTATCACCCATATTTGATGCTAGAACAACAACGCCTGTTCCTAACTTATCTTTTAATTGATCTCCAAGATTTCTAAGTGCATTCATATCAATATCAGCAACCTTAACTGGTAAGAATGATACTCCATTAACATCAACAATATTATCCATTACATCGCCTACTGAATCTTTAGCTAGCTTATCTTTTAATTTTTGATTCTCACTTGCTAGAGTTTTCATCTCAGCCATCATTGATTCAATCTTAGAATATAATTTACTTGGTTCTGTCTTAGCAACCTTAGCTGCTTCATATAACTCTTTTTCAAGCTCTTTGTAGTAATTAAGTGCGCCTACTGAAGTAAGAGCCTCTATTCTTCTAACACCAGCAGCAATACCTGCTTCTGAAACAATCTTAAATGTACTAATAACACCTGTATTAGCTACATGAGTACCACCACAAAGCTCTACAGAAAAACTATCCATATTAACAACTCTAACTGTATCGCCATATTTCTCACCAAATAGCGCCATAGCTCCAGTTTTCTTAGCTTCATCTATGCTCATAACCTTAGTATCTACTGATAAATCAGCTTCAATCTTAGCATTTACAATAGCTTCTACTTTGTCTATCTCTTCTCTAGTCATAGCTGCAAAATGTGTAAAGTCAAATCTTAATCTATCTTCTGCAACAAACGAACCTGCTTGCTCTACATGATTACCAAGTACTTCTTTCAAAGCTTTTTGTAATAAATGAGTTGCACTATGATTCTTGCATATTAATTGTCTTCTATCAGTATTAATAGTTAATGTAACTTCTGAATTAAGCTTGAATTCTCCAGCTACAACTTGTCCAATATGTCCAATCTTACCACCAGCTAATTTAATTGTATCTTCAACAGCAAACCTTCCTGTTGTTGACTCAATTACACCAGTATCTCCAGATTGACCACCCATTGTAGCATAAAATGGTGTCTTATCTACAATAATTGTTCCTTTATTTCCTTCTGATATAATATCTACAACATCTGTCTCTGTAGTAAGTGCTGTAATATTTGAAGTATAAGTAATATTATCATAACCAACGAATTCAGATGTTAGAGTTGTATCTAATTGCTCATATACAGTAGCATCTGCACCCATGTAATTTGTTGTCTTTCTTGCTGTTCTTGCAGTCTCTCTCTGAACAGACATTGCCTTATTGAATCCTTCTTCATCTACTGATATATTAGATTCTTCTAATATTTCTTTAGTAAGGTCTAGAGGGAATCCATAAGTATCATATAACTTAAATGCATCATCACCTGATAATGTTGTAGAACCTGAAGTCTCTAAGTCCTTCTTCATATCAGCTAATATCGCAATACCTTGATCTATAGTCTTATTAAAGTTATTTTCCTCTGTTGTTATACATGTAAATATGTGATCACTCTTATCTGCTAATTCTGGATAAGCATCCTTAGATACTTCTATAACAGTCTTTGATAGTTCTGCTAAGAATCTTCCTTCAATGCCAAGTAATCTGCCATGTCTAGCAGCTCTTCTAAGTAATCTTCTAAGAACATATCCTCTACCTTCATTAGATGGCAAGATACCATCTGATGTCATAAATGTAACCGAACGAATATGATCTGTGATAAGTCTTATTGATACGTCTTTCTTAGCATCTGATTTATATTCAACATTTGCCATAACACATACTTTATCTCTAAGAGCTTTGATTGTATCTACATCAAATATAGAATCTACGTCTTGAACTACTGTTGCAAGTCTTTCTAGTCCCATTCCTGTATCTATGTTCTTATTTGATAATTCAACGTAATTACCTTTACCATCATTATCAAATTGAGTAAATACGTTATTCCAAATCTCAATATATCTGTCGCACTCACAACCTACAGTACAATCTGGGCTACCACAACCGTATTTCTCTCCTCTATCAAAGTATATCTCTGAACATGGTCCACAAGGGCCTGCTCCATGCTCCCAGAAGTTATCTGCTTTTCCGAATTTGAATATTCTCTCAGGAGCTATATTCATCTTCTTATTCCATATGTCAAATGCTTCATCATCTTCAAGATATACCGATGGATATAATCTATCTTCATCAATGCCAACTACTTTAGTAAGGAACTCCCATGACCATTCTATAGCTTCTTCTTTAAAGTAATCACCAAAAGAGAAATTACCAAGCATCTCAAAGAAAGTACCATGTCTTGCTGTCTTACCAACATTCTCAATATCACCTGTACGTATACACTTTTGACAAGTTGTAACACGATTTCTTGGTGGTACCTCTTGACCTGTAAAATATGGCTTAAGTGGTGCCATACCTGCATTAATTAACAATAAACTATTATCATTATGTGGAACTAGAGAAAAACTATTAAGTCTTAGATGATCCTTACTCTCAAAATAGCTTAAATACATTTCTCTTAATTCATTTAATCCATAACTTTTCACAATTATATCCTCCTAGTATCCTATCTCTTATGCCTCATTAGACTGTTCTTTTTCTATTTTTCTCTTACGTAATTTCTTTCCTGCAAATACACCAACAACTGCACATATAGCCAATATTATAAATGAAATTAAATATTGAATAAAAGTAGATAATAATAACATAATAACGACCTCCTATAATCTAACGTCTCTCCGCTAACTCATCTATTACATCTTTCCAATCAAGACCACGCTCTGCCATAAGTACCATTAGATGATACATAAAATCAGAAATCTCGTACTTCATCTCTTCTGCGTCTGGATTCTTAGCTGCTATTACAATCTCTGTAGCCTCTTCTCCAACTTTTTTAAGTATCTTATCAATTCCCTTATCAAATAGATAATTGGTATAAGAACCTTCTTTAGGATTATTCTTTCTATCCATAATTACTTTGTATACATCATTAAATACTGTAAGTGGATTAGTATCATCATATTCTTTCTTAACTAAATCAGTGTAAAAACAAGTCTTATTACCTGTATGGCAAGCAACACCTACTTGTGATACTTTGGCAAGGATTGTATCTTTGTCACAATCAATAGTTAATGACTTAACATATTGATAATGCCCTGATGTCTCACCTTTAACCCATAACTCATCTCTACTTCTGCTATAGTATGTCATAACACCTGTATTAACTGTATTATTGTAAGACTCTTCATTCATGTAAGCCATCATTAGAACTTCACTTGTTTTATAGTCTTGAACAACAACTGGTATCATTCCATCTGAATTAAGTTTGAATTCGCTAAAATCCATTGAACTCTCAAATGTATTAACTGGAATATCACATTCTCTAAACACTTGCTTTATTCCCATTATATCCATTCTATCAAGATTATATAATGATATAGTTGACGCGCCTGTTGCTTTAACCATATCAACCATCTCATTACCTTCAGTTGCATAACTTGATACGATAATAGGTAAGGTAACCTTACTTCTTATATCATTTACAAGCTCTTCATAATTCTTAACCTTATTGTTATGTAATAATAGAAGTTCACCTGCTCCTAATTCACTTAACTGGGCGGCATAATCCGCTGGATTCTTCACTTCTGATAAATCAATTGTAACAATAATTCGCTCAGAACCAAATCGCTCAGAAGCTTCCCTAACTAAATCTGGATTGTTAAGTGCTGCGGATTTCATACAAACTTTAGCCGCTCCTGCATATAACATCTTCTTAACGTCCTCTAATCTTCTAACTCCACCACATGCAATTAGAGGAATATCAACTGCTCTTGAAATAGCTTTAATAGTCTCAATACTAGTCTCTCTATTCTCAGCAGTAGCCTTGCTATCAAAATATGCAATCTCATCTGCACCTGCATCACTATAATATTTTGCTGCCTCAATAGGATTATTCAAATCTATACAAGGTATAATCTTAACGTAATTCATATATATTCTCCTGTCTTACACATATATCTGAGTAAATATCTCTTCTCTACTCAAATCTATATTTTAATTATAAAGTACCCTTTGTAGATAATACTTTATCTTTAATTCTATTATCTATCATTGTTGCCTCATCAAGCGCTTTTGCAAAAGCCTTAAATGTAGCTTCAATAATGTGATGATTATTACTTCCTGTAATCTGTTTCATATGTAGATTCATCTCTGATGCATAAGAAACTGCATAGAAAAATTCCTTAACCATCTCTGTATCAAAATATCCTACTTGATCAACAGTTAATTCACTATCATATACTAAATATGGTCTACCAGATAAATCAATAGCACATAACATTAAAGTTTCATCCATAGGTAACATAAACGAACCATATCTCTTAATGCCTACCTTGTCTCCAACTGCTTTCTTGATTGCTTGTCCTAGTACAATTCCTGTGTCCTCAATAGTATGATGAGAATCCACAAACAAATCACCTTTTACTGTAACATTTAAATCAAAAAAACCATGTCTAGCAAAGCTATTTAACATATGGTCAAAAAAACCAATGCCTGTATCAATATTAGCAATACCACTTCCATCTAAATTAAGTTCTATCTTAATATCTGTCTCATTAGTTTTTCTCTCAATAGTTGCTTTTCTTTCAAGCATATACTTATACCTCCTAATGGATCATTTATAACCTTATAATTATATCACTTATTATATTATTCATCAAGATTTGGTTTCATATCAAGACCTTGATTCTCATCTGCCTTAACATCACTACCAAAATCATAATCATTTCCAGGTAATATTGCATTTAATACAATTCCTACAATCGCTGCTACCGCAAGACTAGTTAATGTAATCTCTGTTCCCTTAACTACAAACGTTAGACCGTTTCCAAATCCTAATCCACTTACTAATATTAAGGCTGCTATAATTAAGTTTCTAGACTTTGTAAAATCAACATGATTTTCAACAACATTTCTAACACCTATAGCTGATATCATTCCGTATAATATAAAACTTACACCACCAATAATCGCTGAAGGAATTGCACCAATAAATCCTGCCATCTTAGGTATGAAGCTTAGAATTACTGCATAGATTGCCGCAAGACGAATTACCTTTGGATCATATACTTTACTAAGTTCTAGTACACCTGTATTTTCTCCATAAGTGGTATTAGCTGGTCCACCAAAAAGAGCAGAAAATGTAGTAGCTAAACCATCACCAATTAAAGTTCTGTGTAGACCTGGATTTTCAATAAAATTCTCTCCTACTGTTGCTGATATAGCTGATATATCACCAATATGCTCCATCATTGTTGCTAATGCAATTGGTGCCATTACTAATATTGCTGTTATATTGAATTTGCAAATCTGGAACGGAGGTAATCCAACCCAACTTGCAGCTTGTACAGTTGTAAAATCAAAGATTGCACTACCATCTGGATTAGTTAATCCACATGCATGCATAATTAATGCTGCTACAAATGATATCACTACACCTAATAGAATAGGAATAATCTTAAACATTCCTTTTCCCCATATATTAAATATTATAATAGTTGCAAGAGCAATTAATGCAAGTATCCAGTTAGTAGATGCATTGCCAATTGCACTTGGAGCTAGAGTAATACCTATACAAATAATAATTGGTCCTGTTACTACTGGTGGTAAGAACTTCATTACTCTCTTAACTCCAATTAACTTAACAAGAAGCGCTAATACTAAATATAATAAACCAGCTACTACGATTCCACCACAAGCATATGGAAGCTTCTCTCCCATAGTCATATTTGCAAATATTCCTGTATCAAGGCTTGCAACTGTCTGAAATCCTCCTAAAAATGCAAATGACGAGCCCAAAAATGCTGGTACTTTCAACTTAGAACAAATATGAAAAAACAATGTTCCTAATCCGGCACAGATTAACGTTACTTGAATAGAAAGACCTTCTCCCTCAAAATAACCATTAACTAATATAGGTACTAATATTGTTGCTCCAAACATTGCAAACATATGTTGCAATCCCAAAATTAACATCTTAGGTATACCTAAAGCCTTTGCGTCTCTAATTCCCTCTTGTTGATTCATATTTTTTCCTCCTAGTATTGTATAATATTATGTATCATAATAACTTTACTCACTTGTAATAATATCAATAATATATTTATTGTTCAATAAATTCTTTTAAATTTATTCAGACATTTTGCTTAATATTTTTTTATTAGTATGCATTAAGAATGCTGTACATAGTGTTACAGATGCTATTTCTGCACAAGGGAAACACCACCATATCATATTAACACCACCTATTTTTGAAAATAGATAAGCAGTTGGCAACAATATAAATATTTGTCTTAGTATAGATACTAGCATACTAAATACACCATTTCCCATTGCTTGAAATATAGAAGAACACACAATACAATAACCAGCAAATATAAAGCTTATACTAATTATACGTAATGCTGGAACGCCTATAGATAACATGTATTCTGATGCATTAAATATACCAAGCAACTGCTCTGGCATAGTCTGGAATGTTATAAGTCCACAAAGCATAATAATCATAGCTGCCATAATACTTAATTTAAGTGTACGAATCATTCTAGATTTCTTACCTGCACCATAGTTATATGCAATTATTGGTATAACACCACTGTTAAGTCCGAATACTGGCATAAATATGAAACTCTGTAATTTGAAATATATACCAAATACCGCAACTGCTGTTGATGAAAATGCACCTAAAATCTTATTCATTACATAGCTCATAACTGATATAATGGCTTGCATAACTATTGACGGAACACCAATTGCAAGTATGTTTAATACCATATTAAAATCAGGTTTGAATTTTTTAAAACTTAAGTTTATTTCTTTATTAATGTATATATTAAATACTAATGCCAATGCACACGCACAACATTGTCCTATTACAGTAGCAACTGCCGCTCCCGCTACTCCCATTTTAGGCATACCAAAGTATCCAAAAATAAATATAGGATCTAGTATAATATTTATTATTGCACCTAAACCTTGAGTTATCATTGTAAATATTGTTTTTCCTGTAGATTGTAACAATCTTTCAAAAGTCATCTGTCCAAACATACCAAATGAACATATACAACATATTCTTAAATATATTGTTCCATACTCTGCTATTTGAGTAGTATCCGTTTGACTTGCCATAAAAGGTTTTGCAATAAATAAACCTACAATTAAAAATATTGCATAAGATATAGCTGTAATAAACAAGCCATTCTTTGCTGCATCATTTGCCTTATCATAATTTTTCTCACCAAGGCTACGTGATAAAATAGCATTTATACCAACACCCATACCTGAACCAAGGGCTATCATTAAACTCTGTATAGGAAATGCTAGTGAAACCGCTGTAATAGCAGCTTCTCCATCAGCTAATTTTGATACAAACATGCTATCAACTATATTGTATGCAGCTTGTACCAACATAGATATCATAATAGGTAAGGACATAGATATTAATAATCTACCAACAGGCATAGTACCCATTTTATTCTCTTCTCTATTATCATTATTTCTAAAATTTACATCTTCATTACCATTATTATCTACAGTAATGTTTTCAATACTATCTTCATTCTTTTTTAATTCTTCTACATTTTTATTCATTTTATATTCTTCTTCCTGCCTCTAGCAGTGATACTAATTTATCACTTTCGTCTCTCATATAAGTCTCTATTCTATGAATATTAAAATCATATTTATTATAATCTATACCCGCATAGTTATATAAGGCTTCAATAACTAATTCTGGTTTAAGATTTTCTACACTTCCTGTAGCCAATAACATATATATACCGTTATTATCTAACCTAATCTCATATATAGAAGGCTTTATATTAACTTCCTTCTCGCTTCTTTTTGTCTTTTTAAGAATTACTATTTCTTCTTGTTTAGTAAATTCATCAAACTTATCTAATAACTCTTTATGGTATCCAACCGCTTCCTTGAAAGTAATAATATAATCCGATGCTGCTACTATTGCCATTGCCGTCTTAGCACCTTCGTTAAGTTCAACTATATCAGTAACCTTCATTCCATCTACCAGTACATTATTAAATTGTTCTATCATTACTTCACTTGATGTCGCTGAGTTAATCTCTGCATCAAAATATTCACCATCTGAAGTAACTCCAAGTGCTAATGGTGCTGCAAATGTTATTAGTTGATGTGGGCTATATCCCTGCGAATAGCCAATATCAATACCAGCTCTTTTTATTGCTTTTTGATAAAATCTCATTACATCAAGGTGTCCTATAAATCTTAAAACTCCTGTTTTCGAGTATTTAATTCTTATTTTCAAAGCACACACCTCCTTCAAAACTAGCTGCTCCACAACCACTACAATTCATTCTACAGTTAGGTGTAACTACTTCATTTTGCGCATTTTCCCATTCTTTTTGTAGGAATCTCTTAGTAACACCAATATCTATAAAATCCCATGGCAATATTTCATTAATATCCCTTTCTCTAGATGTATAGAAATCAATATCAATATTATTAGCCTCAAATGCTTTCATCCATATATCATTATTAAAGAATTCACTCCAAGAATCAAACATAGCTCCATTCATATATGCATCATATATAGCTTGTCCAATTTTTCTATCTCCTCTTGCAAGTATTCCTTCAAGAATAGTAAGTTCTGCCTCATGATAGTTAAACTTAATACTCTTTGCATTGTGTTGAGCCTTAACCTTGTCTTTTACAAAATAAGCTTTCTCTAAGAATTCCTCAGCCGTATTCATCGGTGACCATTGAAATGGTGTAAATGGTTTTGGCACAAAGAAGGAAGCTGATGCTACAATATTAACTTTTCCATTACGTTCTGGCTTTGGAATAGTGTAATACTCTTCAGCTATAGTTTCTGATAACAAAGCAATTCCTTCTATATCTTCCCACGTCTCTGTTGGAAGACCTAACATAAAGTATAACTTAACCTTATTCCAACCACCTCTAAATGCCTCCATAGCGCCCTTTAGAATTACTTCCTCTGTAAGACCCTTATTAATAACATCTCTCATTCTTTGAGAACCCGCTTCTGGTGCAAATGTAAGACTACTCTTCTTAATATCTTGAACCTTACTCATAACTTCAAGAGAAAATGCATCTATTCTAAGAGATGGTAGAGATATGTTTACATGTTCTTCGCCTAACTCATCAATTAAGAAATCTGTTAACTCTCTTAATGACTCATAATCACTTGAACTAAGTGAACTAAGTGATATTTCTTCATGACCTGTATTTTTAATCATTTCTCTAGCATAATTTTTTAATGTATTAATATCTTTTTGTCTTGTAGGTCTATATAACATTCCCGCTTGACAGAAACGACATCCTCTTATACATCCACGCATAATTTCTAAAACAACTCTGTCTTGAGTTGCCTTAATATATGGTACTAATGGTTTTGTTGGATAAGGAACATTATCTACATCCATCGCTATTTGTTTCTTAATTGTTGTAGGAATCCCATCTACATTAGGTATAAATGTATTAATTGTACCATCTTCTTTATAAGTAACATCGTATAGGCTAGGCACATATATTCCTGGTACTTTTGCTGCAGCAATTAAGAAATCTCTTCTACTTCCGCCACTATTCTTAATAGACTTATATGTATCAAGTAGCATATCATATACTACTTCACCTTCGCCTATATAGAACATATCAAAGAAATCTGCTATAGGTTCTGGATTATAACTACAAGGACCACCACCGATTATAAATGGTTCATCCTCTCCTCTATCCTTTGACAATATATTTATATTTCCCAAATCCAATATCTGTAACACATTAGTATAGCTCATCTCATATTGGAGGGTTATACCAATAAAATCAGCTTCTTTAATAGGTTTCTGGGTTTCTAGACTAAATAAAGGAATATTATTATCCTTCATAATCTTATGCATATCTGGCCAAGGAGAATATACTCTTTCACAATATGTATCTTCTCTCTTATTAAACATATCATATAATATCTGAATTCCTAAATGTGACATTCCAATTTCATATACATCTGGAAAGCACATAACAAATCTTATATCAACATCTTCTAATGATTTTTTAACCATATTTACTTCATTGCCAATATATCTGGCTGGTTTTTCAATACTAAGTAGTATTTCATCTGATAATGCAAGTGTATTCATTATTTTACCTTTCTTATTTGCCTCGCTTAATTCTTCGGGCAATGCCATATCCGTCATATAGAGCAATATAATCCTTCATATGTATAGGCATACAATAATACTATATTATAGATTATCTTTAATCGTCAAGTCCTATATACCATTCTTTTACTACCTTTATGGCATCAACTGTTTCATTACCTGTTGTATCTAACAACTCCCCAAAAGATTTATCACATTCAATATAAGCAACCATTTTATTTATAATTTTGTTTTCACTATAATTACTTAACACTATATATCCAACAAATAGCACAATGGCACAAAATAGTCTTAGTTTAAAACCTTCTTTGTAAGAAATGGGTACATCTCTAGCATCATCCTCAATAATCCTACTATCACTTCTTATTCCTGTCTTATCCTCAAGACTACTTATATTTTGGTTATGTGCATCTCTGAATTCTTTTAACAATAATTCTCTATCTTCACTGTACATAAAAACACCCACATACATATTAATTAATAAATTATATGTATATGAGTGTCTTATTTATTCTTAATAGCTTTCGCTACTCCCCACTTTCTGGTGTACTGATAATAATCTTGCCATCTACCACTTCAACCTTCACCTTATTATCAATACCTAATTCCTCTAAGTATTCTCTATTTATCTGTACTCGTCCCGCCTTATCTAGTACAGCAAATTCTTCATGCTTGTTCTCACTCTCGAAATCTCCAATATGATCAAGCTGTTCTTTGTAATCCTGCCTCATAATTCTCTCTGAAGAGGTCTTGCCATCCCTAATTAGCACGACTCTTTCAACCTTCTTGGTGAGATTCATATCATGGGTTACTATTACTATGGTAAGACCTTTTTCTTTATTAAGTTTTTTGAAGATCTCTAATATATATTCTGCAGTTTTGGCATCAACTGCTCCTGTTGGCTCATCGGCAAGTAATACCTTAGGATCATTTGCTAATGCTATTGCTATTGCTATACGCTGCTGCTCACCACCTGATAACTGATTAAGTTTACTATCTTTCCTATGCTCCATACCTACAAGTTCTAATAACTCTAGAGCTTTTTGTTCGCTTTCTTTTCTATTACTAAAAAGCATAGGTACTTGAATGTTTTCTAACGCTGTAAGATAAGGAAATAGGTTTCTAGCATTATTTTGCCAAACAAATCCAACTGTATTTTGTTTGTAGTTAACTAATCCTTGTTCTGACATTTGAAATAGATTCTGTCCATCTACAAACAAACTTCCTGCTGATGGTTTATCAAGTCCGCCAATCATATTTAGGAAAGTTGATTTACCACTTCCACTATTTCCGATTATTGCTACCATCTCACCTTTATCAATATTTATATCAAGACCTTGTAATGCCATTACCTCTATATCTTTTGTCTTATATATTTTTACTAGGTTTTCACATTTAATCATAGATTCCAATTATTTCACCATCCTCCATCTCAAAGCAACGATCACCAATATCCATAAGTCCTGTATCATGTGTTGTCATTATGATTGCTATATTTTCTTTTTCAATAAGTTCCTTAAATACTTTTACTACTTGTAAAGATGTATTAGTATCTAACTCTGCTGTTGGCTCATCTGCAAATATAACCTTTGGCTTATGAGCTATTGCTCTTGCTATCGCTACTCTTTGTTGCTCACCACCTGACATTTCTCTTGGCATATGCCCCATACGTTCATGTAGACCTACTTTTTCTAAGCACTCTTCAACTCGCTTTTTCCGATCGCCTTCATAGTTTACAAGTCTTAGCGCAAACTCTACATTTTCGTATGCTGTCATCATTGGTATTAATGCTACTGATTGAAATATATACCCTACGTTGTACCTTCTAATTTCTTCCCTTTTTGCTTCACTTTCTTTTGTTATATCCACGCCATCAAAATATATTTCC
>JAVBSS010000007.1:0-14150 GCA_031556525.1 Lachnospiraceae bacterium | reverse complement strand
TACAATTTCTCTTGCTTCAATTTCTAAGCTAAAAATATCTGTAGCAATATTATCTTGTCTAACTACTTTTGATATTATTTTACTAGCACTCATTTTAAGTTACTCCTTATTATCTATTAGCTAATGCACCTGCAATATCTAATTGCATATCTATTACTGCTTGTCTAGATGCATCCGCAAAATTAATCTCACCAAACTTACTATACTCTTCTTGTTTGTATGCTGCAATAATTCCTCTTGAAGAATTAACTATAGCACCAAGACCATCTTTATTAAAGTAATGGACTAAGTCCTCTGCCTTACCACCTTGAGCACCATATCCTGGAACTAATATATATGTTTTAGGCATAAGTTTTCTAAGAACCTTACCCATCTCTGGATAAGTAGCTCCTACAACAGCTCCTACATAACTGTAGCTATCTCCCATAGCTTCTTCGCCCCATTCTCTTACTTTATCTCCAACTAACTCATATAACGGTCTTCCATTTACTAATTGATCTTGGAATTCTCCAGATGAAGGATTAGAAGTCTTAACTAAAACAAATATTCCTTTCTTCTCTTCCTTACAAACATCAACAAATGGTTTAACGCCATCTGTACCTAAATAAGGATTAACTGTTACAAAATCCTCATTAAATCCCGAGCAAACATTGTTACCAATCTGTACTTTACCTAGATGTCCTACAGCATAAGCTGTTGATGTCGAACCAATATCTCCTCTTTTTATATCACCTATTATAACTAAATCTTTGCTCTTTGCATACTCGCAAGTTTTATGGAAAGCTATTACTCCTTCTGTACCAAATTGCTCATACATAGCTATCTGTGGTTTTACTGCTGGAATAAGATCATAAGTTGAATCAATAATAGCTTTATTAAATTGCCATATAGCTTCTGATGCTCCCTTTAATGTCTCACCAAACTCCTCATATGCCGCTTTCTTAATATGGGCTGGAACATAGTCTAACATTGGATCCAAACCTACTACTATAGGTGCATTTAATTTTTCAATCTTACTTACTAATTCATTTATCATATATCTTATCCTCCTAAAATTGTTTTCTAAATATTTTTCTATGCCTTATATACAATATCTCCATTATGTATAGTATATTCTACCCTACCAACAACTGCTTTGTCATTAAAAGGTGTGTTTTTTCCCTTTGAGACAAAATTATTTATATCTATTGTATCCATTATTTCTGGATTATATATAACTATATCTGCCATCATACCTTCTTCAATTCTTCCGTACTTATCATCTCTGCCTAACACTTTAGCTGGATTGTAACTCATCTTAGCTGCCATATCCAAAGGCGATATAATTCCTGTACTAACTAATGCAGTATATGTTAATTGTGCGCTTGTCTCTAACCCTACAATACCAAATGGTGCTTCTGTAAAATCTTTAGACTTTTCTTCCATGCTATGTGGTGCATGATCAGTAGATATTACATCTATTGTACCATCTCTTAGTCCTTCAATAATAGCCCTTACATCTTCTTCACTTCTAAGTGGTGGGTTCATCTTATAATTACTGTCTCTACTATCTATGTCTGCATCTGATAATATAAAATGATGCGGACATGCTTCACCAGTTAGATTAACTCCTAACTTCTTACCAAGTTTAATTAATTCTACAACTCCCTTAGTAGAACAATGGCATAAATGTAATCTAGCTCCTGTTTCTTTCGCCAAGAAAATATCTCTTGCTGTTATAACATCTTCAACTGCATTACTTATACCCGGAACATTATATTTCTCAGAAGCTACTCCCTTATTAAGAACACCTTTACCTACTAAATCCTTGTCCTCACAATGAGCCATAACTAATGCATTCATATCTGCTGCCTGTCTCATGGATTCTTGGTATAGATTTATATCCATAACACTTTTACCATCTTCACTAAACGCTATTGCTCCAGCAGATTTCATTGCCTTCATATCAACCAACTCTGCACCTTCCATACCCTTAGTTATAGAAGATAATTGCAAGACATTTACAGGCATGTCTTTTGCCTTATTATTAACATATTCCATTGTTGATACATTATCAACTACTGGTGCTGTATTAGGCATTGCACATACAGTTGTTACTCCACCTCTTGCTGCTGCCTTACTTCCTGTTATTATATCTTCCTTATATATAAGACCTGGATCTCTAAAATGCACATGTAAATCAATAAGTCCCGGCATAACAAGAAGCCCAGTCCCATTAATAACACAATGGGCTTGAACTTCAATATTTTCGGAAACCTCTGTAATCTTATCGTCTTCCACAAGAACATCCATAATTTCATCTAGTTGTGTAGCTGGATTAAGAACTCTTCCACCTTTGATTAGAATACTCATCTTTAATCTCCTAATATTTATATTTTACTCACTTTTAGCAAGATTCTCTAAATCCACTTTTGCTAATTTAAAACATTCTATAAGCTTTGGATTAAACATTCCACACTCACCATTTATTATCATATGATATGCTTCATCATAAGAATATGCTTTCTTATATACTCTTTCACTAACAAGTGCATCATATACATCAGCTATTGATACTACTTGTGCAGAAATCGGAATATTTTCACCCTCTAAACCTTGTGGATATCCTCGTCCATCAAATCTTTCATGATGTGATTGGCAAATTTCATAACAATACTTATAGTATTGCTTATCTGATATAAATGATATAGTCTCTAATATCTCACATCCTCTAGTTGTATGTGTTTTCATTATATCAAACTCATCTGTCGTTAGTTTTCCTGGTTTTAATAAAATACTATCTGATATAGCTATTTTACCAACATCATGCATAGCTGCTGCTTGAGATATAATATCTATTAAATAATCAGATATTTCGTATTCTGGATACATCTTATATACATACTCTAAAAGTATTTTTGTAAATCCTTTAATTCTCTGAATATGCTGACCCGATTCTAAATCTCTAAATTCTACTACTGTACTTAGTGCATCTATTATTTTATAGTTATTTTCTTTTAATTCATTTGCTTGTTTCTTTAACTTTTCTGTTTGCTTTTCCACTAAAGTTTCTAAATGATTCTTGTGTTCGAATAGTTCAATAGCATTCTTAACACGCTTTCTTACAACATGTGCATCAAATGGTTTCTTAATAAAATCAAATGCACCTAAGTCATAACCTTTTCTCTCAGTATCAATAGAATCATCACCTGTAATTAATATTACTGGTATAGAATCCATTAGCCCTGAATTATTCAGTCTATCTAATACTACAAAACCATCAACTTGGGGCATTATTAAATCTAGTAATATTACTAAGATATTATCTTTATTAGAAGTTATATAATCTATAGCTTCTTGCCCATCTCCAGCTTCAACCACATTGTATTCGTCTTCGAATAAATATGCCAGCATTTCTCTATTAAGACTAACATCATCAACTATTAATATAGTGTCCCTCATAAAATACCTCTTTTCTAACTATTTTTAAATACGCCTACGCGATTATCAACCTTCTTGAAAGTAACATTATTAACTTCTTTACTAACATCGACCTTTTCCATATCAACGCTAATCTTAACTTGCGGATATACATTTCCACGCGCCACAATTTTGACTTCTCTTGTGTTATGTAATGCAACTGTTATCTCTTCTAACTTTTTAATAAGCACATCTCTTTCACTTATCTTTACTTCTCTCGCTTGCAAAATTTTATTATATGCTACGCTATATTGTTCTCTTTGCTTACTATATTCAACTACTCCTTTTTCAAGAATATCTACTTCCGATATCACTTTAGCAATATTCTTCTTAATCTCATTATACTGATTCATAACAATATCATCAACACCTGCTGAAATATTTGTCACTACTTGAGCACTATTTCCTAAGGTGAATGTTTCAACCCCCTTTAGACCTTTTACAAATCCGCCTATTATTTTTCCTTTTGTTCCGAAGACTTCCACTTTATTTTTCGAATATATATTACAATTCAATATATAATTAGCATTAACATTTCCGTCTGCCATAACATTAGTACTTTCAAAGAATTTTCCTATTACATTCTCACCAGCTTCAATATTCCCTGTTCCTGCTCCTTGCATACCACCTTTTATAAGAATCGTCTTTCCCGCTTTTATAAAAGCTGATTCAACATGCCCATCTATAACTATATTCTCTGTAGCTTCAACAAGCATTCCTGCTTGAACATCACCTTTTATGTATACATCTCCATCAAACCTGATATTTCCTACACTTATGTCTAAATCTTTATTAAGTACAAATACATTTGAAACCTCAAGCCTATTTCCCTTAACAAGAGAGACTCTACCTTTTATTGCCGCAGTATATATCTTACCATCTTCTGATAATTTGAATCCTACACCACGGAGTGCTGGTTTATCTTTACCTTTAACTGGCATAAGTAATTTCCCAGTAACCGTATATCCAAAGCCTCCCGCTGTAGCTGGTATGTATTCCACAATAACTTGATCCTTTACGACTTCATTAATAAGATTATTATTAAATAAATCTAATGAGCCATCCAACAAGACTACCATATTACTTGCACTATCTATATTAAATTTGAAATCAAACCTTCCATCAATTCCATTTACTGCTGATCGTCCAACTGCGATTTCGATTTCTGAACCAAACAATCTTCCATCTACAATCTTCTCAATAGCCTTCTTTTGTATACCTTGTTTAACTCCGAATTCCTTTATCATAGTAATTATTGTATCTACATTAAAGAATTCATCGTCTATATCCGCCTTAATAATAACTGTGGCCCTCATATCATCAGGAGAAATATTAACATGTACACTAGATTGAATTGAATTATCTTTGAACGTCCAATCCATCGTAGCCCTCCTCATTATTTACCTGTTCCCCAGCTTCTAGCTTAATTCTTATCTCTTCCATCTGCTCTGCCGTATAACTTGGCTTCGCATATATATTAACATCAATCCCTGCTTCTAAACCTAATATTATCTGCAAAGTTTGTTCTTCACTAAAATCATCTTGATTACTATTAGAATTACCATTCATTAATTCTAATCTTATTTTTTCCATCTCTAATTCTGTCTTGCTCAAATTAGCATACTTTGTTACATCTATATCTGCTTCTAATCCTAATCTTATTTCTCGCATCTGTTTCCATGTAAACAATGGCTTTGAATAATAATCTATATTTAATCGTTCTTCAAGTCCTATCCTGATTTCTCGCATCTGAAATCTATTGTACCCTTTGTTTACATACTTAGATACATCTACTCTAGCTAATAGCCCTTTACCTATCTCTTCAATCTGCATTCCTAATAAATTAATATCTACATACGGTTCTATATCTACGCCATATTTTTTTGACCTTCTAATGCCCCTTAGTTGCGCCTCTTCATATCCATTATATAAATATATGGTCAAATCTATATTTTGTTCTAATCCTCGTCTTACTTCTCTTACAGATAAGACATCATATCCTTTATTCAAATAAAAAATAGCATCAAAGCCCGTTCTTAATCCTTTTCTAATCTCTCGCATAACTTGATAGTTATTGCTTATATCAGAATATAGATTAATATCCACACCTTCTTCAAGGCCTAATCTAATCTCTGCCATCTGAAACCAATCGTATTCTTTATCTAAATATCTGCTAACATCTACTTTATTTTCGAGACCTAATCTAATCTCCGTCATCTGTTGTGCTACATATAGCACATCTGAATATAAAGTTACATCTACTTTAGATATTAATCCCTTTTGTATCTCATCTAATTGCATCCAATTAAATCCTCGGTCCGCATACTGTGCCATATCTACTCCATGTTCAATGGCTAAGCGCAATTTTTCCATCTCAAACCAAGGAATATTCTTATCTAAATATGTAGATACATCTATTCCCTTCTCAAGCCCTTTTCGGACTTCCATTAATTGAGAAGAATCCAAACCCAAGTTTCTCAACTTAGATTCCTCTAGACCTAATTGAGAACATGCTTGAAGTTCTCTTATATAGCTCTTCTCTTCTATTAAATTTTCAATATCATTATTGATATCTATATTATCCAAATTATTATCTCCCTATCATGACAATCAATATTAGACATTGAACTTAGCCATACATTTTCTATCATTTAAAATATAATAAAACATACAATTATTCTACTATATCTTGGGTATAAAATCAATTGCACTTCTCTATTATTTCCTTATTATTTTTGTAGATACTCTGTCTCGGAATATATCCTCTAACCATAGATAGCGGATATATATTTGTTGAGTCTCCTACCACTGTTCCAGGATTAAGAACGCTATTGCACCCAACTTCAACATTATCACCTAACATTGCTCCAAACTTTTTAAGTCCTGTATCAATATCAAATCCTTCACCTTTAACATGAACTAAGGTTTTATCAGACTTTACATTTGATGTTATAGATCCTGCTCCCATATGTGATTTATGTCCTAATATAGAATCTCCTACATAATTATAATGAGGAACTTGAACAGTATTAAATAGAATAACATTCTTTAATTCTGTAGAATTACCTACAACGGTATACTTTCCTACGATTGCATTACCTCTGATAAAAGCACATTGACGTACTTCTGCCTCTTCACAGATTATACATGGTCCAGTAATACTAGCTGAGTCAAATACTTTTGCAGATTTTGCAATCCATATATCTTCTCCACGTTTCTCATATATATCTTCACTTAATGTATTACCTATTTCTAATATAAAGTCATGTATCTTAGGTAATGCTTCCCATGGATAGGTTACTGATTCTAACAATGGTTTTGCTATAGTTTCATCCAAATTATATAATTCTTTTACTGTTAATCTATTTTCCATAGTTTATATCCTCCATATATTAATTCTTATCCATTAATATCTATGATTACTATTTCTTATAATGCCTTGCCGAATTATCAAAATATGGTTTTAACATATACTGATTATTAATGCCTTTAACATAATTAGTATATTTACTAATATAATCATCTAACTTTCTTGTATATTCATCTTTTGATATATTTCCATCTGCAATTTGACTTAATCCCTTCTCCCAACTTGCTGTAAGTTCTGGATTCAGTAGCCCTTTTATAGATGAAGCAACCACATCATGTATTAATTCTCCTAGCAACGTAGGGGTAACTACCTGTGTTTTTTTATTTAATGCTATGTATTTTATATTAACTAACTTCTCTATAATACTATCTCTTGTGGCACTAGTTCCTATTCCACTTCCTTTGATATGAGACCTTAATTCCTCATCCTCTATTAATTGTCCTGCATTTTCCATAGCAAGAATTAATGTTCCTGATGTATATCTCTTAGGTGGTGAAGTTTCTCCTTCTTTAATTTCAAAGTCATTTATTCCTAGAATACTGCCCTTCTTTAAAGTACCTAATGCCTCTAATAGTTCTGGTGAATATTTTGCTTCTTCATCCTCTTCTTTTTTCTTACCAAAAGAGTTAGTTGCAACTTTTAAATATCCTTCTTTGGTCATTACTTTAAAATTCGCAAATAATTTTTCATCATTTCTATTAAGAGTTACTGATAACTTTTGATACTCTGCAGCAGGATAAAATATACTTAAAAATCTTCTTGCTATAAGTTCATATATCTTTGCTGATTCATTTGATACTGATGATAATGCATTAAGTCCTTGCCCTGTAGGTATTATTGCATAGTGATCTGTAATCTGTTTATCATTTACATACCTTGATTTTCCTATACCCTTATAACCGCCTAATTCTATGATTTTAGAAGCGTATTCACTAACTAGAGAATAGTTTTTCAAACCATTAATATTCTTATATATCTCCTTAGCTACAGCACTTGATAATACTCTTGCATCAGTTCTTGGATATGTAACTAATTTTTTCTCATACAATTCTTGAACAATTTTCAATGTCTCTGCTGGACTTATCTTAAATATTCTTGAACAATCATTTTGAAGCTCCGCCAAGTTATATAACAATGGTGGGTTCTTTTTTTCTGTCTTCTTAGAAATATTTTCAACAATAGCCTCTATAGGTTCTGGTGTCTTAAGTTCTTCTACCAAATTCTCCGCAGATACTCTTTCTTTAAATCCATTTTCTTTGTATAAAAGATTAGAATTAAAATATTTAGTACCTTCTACAGCCTTCCACTCAGCTTCAAACTTGTTAGTCTCTCCTAACTTCACATCTGCTATTACTCTATAAAATGGAGTCTTTACAAATTCCCTAACTTCTCGCTCACGTTTAACTATTAAACCTAATACACATGTCATTACTCTACCAACAGCAACTACACATCTATCTAGTCCTAAATAATTCTTAATAGTATAACTATATTTAAGCGTTAATACTCTTGAAAAGTTAATACCCATAAGATAATCTTCTTGAGCCCTCAAATAAGCAGAGTCACTTAGATTATCATATTCTGATAATAACTTGGCTTCTCTTATTCCTCGATTAATCTCATCTTCGGTTTGAGAATCTATCCATACTCTACGTTTTTCCTTATTAGCACTTACCTTAGCAACATTATCTACTAATCTATATATATATTCTCCTTCTCTTCCTGAATCAGTACATACATATATACAGTCTACATCTTCTCTATTTAGTAAGCCTTTTACTATATTAAATTGTTTGCTAACTGGTCCGATTACCTCATATTTAAATTCTTTAGGTATAAATGGTATAGTCTCTAAACTCCATTTTTTCAAAGTTTCATCATAAGCATCAGGATAACTCATAGTTACTAGATGTCCTACACACCAAGTAATTATATATTCTCCCGATTCTATATATCCATCTTTACTTCCACCTTTAACCCCTAAAGCATTTGCAAATTCTCTTGCTACACTTGGTTTCTCGGCTATAAAAACCTTCTTCAAACAACTACTCCTTTAACTATTCTTTACCATTCCAACAGTAAGTACATAACTTACATGGATCAATACCTACTGATTCAATCATATCATCTAATCTATGATAACGTAGAGATGTAAAATTAAGCTCTTCTCTAATCTTTTCTAACATAGCTTCATATCTTTTGCTTTCTGGATCTGCATATTCAGCTAATATTTCATCTGTAACATTTCCATTTTCAAGTTCATCAATGGCACGTCTTGTAATTAAATCCATCTCTGATGTTGAACGTGAGAAATTAAGATATTTGCAACCAAATAGAAGTGGCGGACAAGCTGGTCGTATATGAACCTCTTTAGCTCCACTTTGATATAAGAATTCTGTTGTTTCCCTAAGTTGTGTTCCTCGAACTATAGAATCATCTATAAGAAGTAAACTCTTGTCCTTAATCAAATCATGTACAGGAATAAGTTTCATCTTAGCGATTAAATCTCTCTTGCTCTGAATTGTAGGCAAAAATGATCGTGGCCATGTTGGTGTATACTTAATAAATGGTCGTGAAAATGGTATTCCCGACTCATTTGCATATCCAACTGCATGAGCTGTTCCTGAATCTGGTACACCAGCAACAATATCAGGCTTCACATTATCTCTCTTTGATAATAATGCTCCACAATTATATCTCATCTTCTCTACGCTAATACCTTCATATGATGAAGATGGATAACCATAATATATCCATAAAAATGTACATATTTTCATATCTGTTCCTGGCTCAACTAATGTCGTTACTTTACTATCTGTAATAACTACTATTTCTCCAGGTCCTAATTCTTTCTCAGCTGTATATCCAAGATTCAGATAACAAAAACTTTCAAAAGCAGCACAATATCCGTCTTCTTTCTTACCGATAGCAACAGGAGTTCTTCCCATCTTATCTCTAGCTGCATATATACCTTTTTGAGTCATAAGCAATAATGTAAGCGAACCTTCCACTAAGTCTTGTGCATACTTAATTCCTTCAATGATATTTTCTTTTTGATTAATTATTGCTGCAATTAACTCCGTTGGATTAATATCTCCACCACTCATTTCTAAAAAGTGTGAATTACCTTTTCCAAAAAGATCTTCAATAATCTTGTCCTTATTATTTATCTTACTAACAGTAGTTATTGCATATGTTCCATGATGCGAACGCACTATTAATGGTTGTGGCTCATAATCAGATATACAGCCAATGCCCATAGTACCTTTCATTTTATTTATATCTTTCTCAAACTTTGTTCTAAACGGTGAATTCTCAATATTATGAATAGCTCTATCAAAGCCTTTCTCTTCATCGTATACTGCTAATCCGCCTCTTCTAGTACCTAAATGTGAATGGTAATCTGTACCAAAGAATAAATCAAACACACAATCTTCCTTTGATGCAACTCCAAAAAATCCGCCCATTTTCAATTCCTCCGTATTTTAAAACTCAATATCGTTGTAATTATAACACGCATTTTATAATATGAGAACCAAAAAAGTTACTATTTCATATAATATAGTCTAAGGAGGTATTAAAATGCCAAATATATGTAATATTTTATTCTTAGGTGGAGACCTACGGAACCAATATATGGTAGATGAATTAATAGACAGCTATAATGTATATAGTTATGGTTTATTTGATGATATAACCTTGTTTTCATTATCTGAGTATATTGCTAAAAATGACATCATCATATGCCCTATTCCCTTTAGCAAAGACAATGAAAATCTTACAAGTATAACTAATACCATTATACCAATTGATGAATTGTTATCCAATTTGAGCGAAAATCACACTTTATTCGGCGGTGCATTTCCTAAATATGTTTGTGATTTTTGTGATGACCATAATATTAAATATATTGATTTATTGAAATGTGAAGAAGTTGCTATACTGAATTCTATTTCAACTGCAGAAGGTGCAATAGCAGAAGCTATTAAGGAAAGTAATCTTAATATTCATCACAGTAATTGCCTTGTTCTCGGTTATGGAAGATGTGGCATAACATTAGCTAATAAATTATCTGGTTTAGATGCTTACGTTACTGTAGGTGCAAGAAATATAGTCCAGTTATCCACTGCTTGTAGCAACGGTCATAACACCTTAGATATATCTAATCTATCTTCTAACGAAAGCTTAATAGACTATTTATCTATTACTAATTATTTAAAGACTTGTAATTTTATATTCAATACAATTCCTAGTCCTATAATTAATTCTACAGTAATAGATGCCCTAGACAAAGATTGTGTAATAATAGATATTGCCTCTAATCCTGGTGGTTGTGATTTTGAATATTGCAAATCACAAGATATTAATGCAAAATTATGTCTTGGTTTACCTGGAAAATACTCTCCTAAGACTTCTGGAGTTATTCTTACAAAAGCTCTTCTTAAACATATATAAAGCATTTCTCCTATCAACATAAATATGGAGTGACACTTATGAAACTATCTGGCAAAAATATAGGATTAGGTATAACTGGTTCATTTTGTACTTTTGAAAAAATAAAAACTGAACTGACTTCACTAATATCTGAAGGTGCGAATGTAATTCCTATCCTTTCATATAACGCAGCTACTATAGATACTCGTTTTGGATATGCAAAAGACTTTATTCAGTATATTGAATCAATAACTGGCAATTCAATTGTAAATAGTATTGACTTGGCAGAACCTCTTGGTCCTAAAAACTTCATGGATATTATGATAATTGCGCCATGCACTGGAAATACTCTTGCAAAATTATGCAATGGTATTACTGATACTCCTGTTCTTATGGCTGCAAAAGGACATATGCGAAACGAAAAACCTATTGTAATATCTGTATCTACCAACGATGCCCTTGGACTTAACCTAAAAAATATAGGAACATTAATATCTACTAAAAATATGTATTTTGTTCCATTTGGGCAAGATGATTTTGATAAAAAACCTCGTTCAATGATATCATATACACAAGATATTATTCCTACATTAGAAATGGCTCTTGATGGAAAGCAGATTCAACCTATAATAAAATCACCTTATTAAATATATAACGGCACAGAAAATTCTGTGCCGTTATATATTCATAATTTCATATTCTTGACTTTACCATCCATAATAGGGTAATGCCTTTTCAACTTTGTGTACCATTTTTGTTTTTCCTGTTTCTACATTATATATATAAAACTTTACACGTGTTGGTTGTATTGCATACCTTGCATATAGTACATTCGTTCCATCCTCATTAAATATAGGTGAACGTAACTTTCCCCACCATCTATCTTTATCTATTTCTTTATCCTCACCTGTTTCTATGTTATATATATATATTGATTTATTATCTACCCTATGGAGGATTAAATTACCATCTTTAGATATATCTATCATTCCCATGCCACTTGCTATCTCTTTAATCGTTTCTGTTTCTATATCATAAGCATATATAACTTTATTGCAACTATAGTATAGTATTTTTCCATCATACGAAAAATCAAAGTTACCCATTTCACCAGTATCTAATTCATATACTTTTTCTACCTCTTTAGTATCCTTATGATAGACTAGTATAGTGTTATCTTTCTTATATGCTATATCACTATTATTTTCTATATATTTTATATTTGGCTCCAATTCACTTATATCAAATATATCCTTTAAATTTATTATGTCCCCATTATCATATTCAATATCGAAAAAATCTCCAAAATTTCCATCTATAAGCATTTGTTCGTCACTATATATGTCATATATATCATTAATACCTTTCTCATAGACAAAAATAGGTTCGACCTCATCCTTATAATTGCTATATTTAACCACTCTATCTTTACCCTCTACAAAGTCTATATAGTAAAAACT
Source organism: Lachnospiraceae bacterium (assembly GCA_031556525.1). Lineage (GTDB taxonomy): Bacteria > Bacillota > Clostridia > Lachnospirales > Lachnospiraceae > JAVBSN01. The sequence goes on along the minus strand of JAVBSS010000007.1, from coordinate 1,427 downwards.
ATACTCATCGTTATCCTTTTTTGAGTTATATACAACAAATAATACTCCTAAACTTAGTACTATTAATACTATAGCTAACTTATATATTTTCTTCATATACTACACCTCTATTCTATACATCCTTCTTCCAAGGTTCTTTCTTCATATATCCAATTTCCATCTTCTATAGCTTTTGTTATTTCATTGAATCTTATTGGTAGTGTTCCATTATAATAATATTGATTTAATAACATCACATACAATTTAATCCTACCAACCATAACATGGTAATGCATTTGCCACCTTACGTACCATTTTTGTCTTCCCTGTTTCTACATCATATACATAAAACCATACATGGGTTGGTTCTATTGCATACTTTGCATACAGTACCTTTGTCCCATCTTCATTAAATATTGCTGGATATAACTTTCTTCTCCATCCCTTTCTATCTATTTCTTTATTTTCACCTGTTTCTACATTATATATATATAATATATTATCCCTAGTATGAAGGATACTATTACCATCTTGAGAGATATCTAGCATGATTTTTCCATTTACTATCATTTGGTTTGTTTTTGTTTCTATATTATAAGCATATACAGTTCCAATATAAGTGTAATATAAAGTTTTCCCATCATATGAAAAATCGAAATTATCTATATTTCTTGTTTTGCCTTCCTCCAATTCAAATACCGTTTCTACTTCTTTGGTATCCTTATGATATACTAGAATGGATTGATCTTTCTGATATGCTATATCACTATTACCTTTTATATATTTTATATTTGGCACTGGTTCATTCATATCAAATATTTCATTAAGGTTTGTTATCTCTCCATTATTATATTCAACATCAAAAAAAACATCAAAGTTTCCATCTATAAGCATTTGTTCATCACTATATATGTCATATATACCATTTATACCTTCCTCGTAAACAAAAACAGGCTCTACCTTATCCATATAATTACTATATTTAACTATTCTACGCTCACCTGCCACAAAGTCTATATAGTAAAAACTATAATCATCATTATTCTTTTTTGAGTTATATACAATGACTCCTATTCCCATACTTAGTATAACTAATACTATGACTGATATATATAATTTCTTCATATGTTTTCTTTCTATTCTATACATTCATTTGCTCCTATAATTTCTTCTATTTTAAATCTTTTCGTTTCATCATCATATAATCTACATATATATATCCAATTTTCATCATTTTCAGCTACACCTCTCGCTATTTCATTTGACCTAAATGGCACCGTTCCATCATTATATGCCCCCCACATATTTATAGGTAGTGTCAAATTTACTACCCGCTTTTTATTTTTAAATCCTTATTTATCAAGGGTTACAAAACTTTTTCAAATAAAAAAGCAATGCCCCCCTAAAAAACAGTATAATTGAATCACCACAAACCAACCACCCGTATA
>JAVBSS010000065.1:0-8358 GCA_031556525.1 Lachnospiraceae bacterium | reverse complement strand
CGATATAACTATCAGAGCATTACTTTTTAGTGCAGTCAAGGGTGGCGTACGTCACCAAAACTTATCACATTTTAAATTTCAAGGTTCATTTGAGCCTATTTTTTCAATTATGCTTTTTCATAGTTCACTTTACACTATCTTATCCAAGAATTTTTGCAAACTCTCTAATCTTGAGTTATCATCAGCGGAGTATTCGCCTAATTCTAATTCCCCCGATATAGCTCCATCGCGCAAATAAATAATTCTGTTACCACGCAAAGCAGTTTTTAAGTCGTGAGTAACGAGAACAATACTTTGTCCGCTTTTATAGAACGCACTGATTGCGTCAAGTACGTTTGCGCCGGAAGCGGAGTTAAGCGCTCCTGTTGGTTCATCTGCAAAAAGCACTTTTGGGGAATTAATCAATGCTCTTACTATACCTACTCTTTGTGCTTCACCGCCTGAAAGTTGACTCGGAAATTTATCCCACAAATCAGAATCAATGCCAACTTGCTTAAATAGTTCCTCGGCTTTTTTAATAATGGATTTCTTGTTATCGTTTAATAACAAGCCGCTGGTAAGTACGTTATCCATTGCACTCATATTCTCCATTAACTGAATCTGCTGGAATACAAAACCACAATTCTTTCTTCTAAATACAGCCAGATTATCGTTAGAAAGATTTGCTATATTTTCGCCAGAAAAGTTAACTGCACCTAGAGTAGGATTATCCATTCCAGAAATTGCGTATAGCAATGTGCTTTTTCCACTGCCGGAACTCCCCATAATTACGGTAAAGTCCCCTTCGTTTATTTCAAGGTCTAAGTTTTTTATAATGTGAAGCTGCTTACCGCCAACATTAAAGGATTTGCAAAGTTTTTCTGTTTGTATTATTGAATTCATATCAATAACCTCCATTTTCTTGTTTATAAATTCATTATGCAAATAGTCAATATTAAAAGTCTTTATCAAGAAATTATTAATTCTTATCAAATTCTTATCAATTCTTAATGCTAATTATATTTACCGATAAGATATGTTATAATTCTTAATAGCAGAATTGGAGGAATAATAATGATTAATTGCCTTGTAATAGATGATGAACTTAGCATTGCTAAAACTATATGTCAATATTTTAACATGTTTGGCATTACTGCGGAATACTCGGTTGATTATGAAGACGGATTGAAACAAATTTCCGAAAAACAGCCAGAGTTAATTCTACTTGACGTAAACTTAGGAGAAAAATCTGGCTTTGATTTATGTAAGAATCTACGTAAAAACTCTGATATTCCTGTAATATTTATTAGTGTACGTAATACTGATGATGATATATTAATGTCACTGGGAGCAGGTGGAGATGATTACATTACAAAGCCTTTTACGATGGCTGTGCTACTAGCTAAGGTGAAAGCTGTGTTGAAGCGTAATGCTCTATTGCAAGAGATTGAAAAATATAGACCTCAACCGTTGATTAGATTCGGCGATATTGAAGTTGAAAGAAGATCAAATAGTATTTATAAAGAGGGCGAACTGGTTAAACTTAAACCACTTGAATTGAAAATGTTGCTTTATCTGTACGACCACAGAGGAATTGAAATTACCAAAGATGAGTTATTGGAAAAGGTGTGGGGTGATGCTTTTATCTGTGAAGGAACATTAAGTGTTCATGTGCGTCACTTACGTGAAAAATTAGAAAACGACCCTAAAAACCCGCAATACATTAAAACAGTATGGGGTAGAGGTTATATATTCGAGGCAGAGTAATATGAAAAAATATATATGGTTATATGTTATAGTGACAGCAATGATTTTAATAGGATTATTTTTGAGCATACGCTTGAATGAAATTACGCCTAATCAGGATGTGAATTATGTTGAGATTAATAGGATTGTAAAGCAACTTAATAATGGTGAAATGCCAACAGAAACTTTTTATCAGTATGTTATAAGCGAAAACGAAGAGTTAAGAGAAGATTTAATTACCCAAGGTTATATTCCTATGGATATAAAGGACGGTAAAGTTTACATTGAGGTTTATAAAGATGACAGGTTTACTGATACACAGTTGAGGTTGTCAATTACTATTTTAATTGCGTTTATCTTGTTGGGTATGCTTAGCTTAATATTTCTATTAATGCTACACAAGATTTTGATTAAACCGTTTAATCGTTTAGAGAAATTTGCTTATAAAATAAGTGTAGGCAATTTTGATGAACCATTGCCTATGGATAAGAACAATACATTTGGACTTTTTACACAGACCTTTGATATTATGAGAGAGTCACTCCTTGAAGCCCAGAGAAGCCGTAATAAAATAGAACTGGCACAAAAAGAATTAATAGCTTCTTTAAGTCACGATATTAAAACACCCATAACATCAATACAATTAATGACTGAACTTTTACAGGCAATAAATGATAATGACAAAAATGACAGTGATAATTATAATGTTATAGCAGAAACATTAGAAACAATTGAAACAAAAACTACTCAAATTGACCTCTTAGTTAGCGATTTGTTAAATAGTGCACTTGAAGAATTAGGAGAATTGAAGGTTAGTGTTACTACTACCGAAAGCAAAGTTCTTCCCACCATATTTCAGAATAATGACCCATCGTTAAAAATTCGTATAGGGACTATTCCGGTTTGTTTGATTGAGATTGATGTTATGAGAATGGAACAGATTGTCGGGAATATTATAACCAATTCTTATAAATATGCAGACACATATATTGATGTTGATTTCAAGGTGAACGGTAAGTATTTGCAGATTAATATAAACGATTACGGAAAAGGTATTCACTCAGAAGAACAGGAGCTAATTTTTACGAAATTTTATCGTGGTGAAAATGCGAAGAATTCTCAAAGAGAGGGTGAGGGTCTGGGATTATATATATCAAAGATACTTATGGAGAAGATGGGTGGAGGTATAGAAGCATTTAACCGCACCGACGGATTTACAGTGAGAATGTCGCTGTGCCTTTCAAGATAATACTTGCAACAGATACTATAATACGATAAAATACTTATGTTAAAAAAAATAATATATTTTGTAAGGAATTGAGGACAATAATATGTATGAAGAAAATATAGTGTTATGTGGTTCGAATCATTATGAACAAAAGTATTATCTTAATGAGGAATTTATTGGATTGCCTGACGAGATAAAGAAGGAACTTAATATTATGTGTGTTCTATTTACAGAGGATGTTGGTGGAATACTTACTATTGAGTTTGATGAAGATGGTCAGCTTAATTTTGTTACTATGGCTGATGAAGGTGATTTGTTATATGATGATATTGGAAGCGTTCTTAAGGTTAAACAATATCGTGAAGATAAACAAGAGTTATTAGAAGGCTTAGAGATGTATTATAAAGTTTTCGTGTTAGGTGAAGAATACAAGGAGGACAAATAATATGATAAGACATGCTGTTATACTTGGAGTAAGAGGCGATAATGGATTAAATGGAATAGAGAAAGCAAAAGAGCTTAGAGAATTATTACTTGGTTTAGAGGGTAGGATACCAGGATTATTAAATATAGAAGTAGGTGTTAATCATACTGATGCACCAGATGATAATGCAGAATTAATACTTATATGTGATTTTAATTCTATTGAAGATTGTGCAATGTATCAGATACATCCAGCTCACGTTGAAGTAACTAAAGAACTTGCTAAATATAAAACAACACGCTCATGTGTTGATTGGGAGATTTAAGATATGTTATTTGTAATTGATGTAGGAAATACTAATATAACAATTGGTTTATTTGATGGTGAAAACTTATTAGGTACATTTAGAATGACAACCAAGTTACCTAGAACATCAGATGAATATGGTATATTTTTAAGTGAATTAATGACAACAAGAGGATATGATATTAGCAGATTAGAAGCAGTAGTTGTTGCATCAGTTGTTCCTAATGTTATGCATTCATTAAATAGTGGTATAGTAAAATATCTTAACAAAAAACCTATGATAGTAGGACCTGGAACTAAGACAGGAATTAGAATTATGACAGAGAATCCTAAGGAATTAGGAGCTGATAGAATAGTGGATGCTGTAGCAGCTTATGAACTTCATGGAGGCCCTGTTTTAGTAATTGACTTTGGAACAGCGACAACTCATGATTTAATATTAGAAGATGGTTCTTTTGTAGCAGGAGTTACATCACCAGGAATTAGACTTGCCGCAAATGCTTTATGGAATGGAACTGCTAAGCTTCCAGAGATAGAGATAAAGAAACCAGATACTATTATGGCGAAGAATACGGTTACAAGTATGCAAGCAGGATTAATATATGGAACTATAGGTCAGACTGAATATATAATTAAGAAGGTTAAGAAGGAAGCAAAGTTAGATACGTTAAAAGTTGTTGCTACAGGCGGACTTGGAAAGATTATAGCAGAAGAGACAGAATATATAGACCATTATGATTCAAACTTAACTCTTAAAGGGCTTAAGATAATATATGAAAGACAGAAACAGAAAATATGAGTGCATTTATAGGTAGTATTGATATAAAAGACAAATTAATATTAGCACCAATGGCAGGGGTAACAGACCTGCCTTTTCGATTGCTTTGTAAAGAAGAAGGTTGTGATATACTATATACAGAAATGGTTAGTGCCAAGGGTATATTATATAATAACAAGAATTCTATTCCTCTACTTGCATTAGATAGCAAAGAGAATCCCATAGGATTACAATTGTTTGGTTCAGATCCGAAAATAATGGCAGATATAGCTGTTAGGGTTCAAGATATAGGCTTTGATTTTATTGATGTTAATATGGGATGTCCTATGCCTAAGATTACTAATAATGGTGAAGGTTCAGCTCTTATGAATAATCCTAACCTTATTGGTGAGATTGTAAATGAAATGAGTAAAGCTTGTAAATTACCAATAACAATTAAGATTAGAAAAGGATTTGATGAAAATAATATAAATGCTCCTGAGGTAGCTAAGATTGCAGAAGCCAATGGGGCAGCAGCAGTTGCTGTACATGGCAGAACAAGAAGTCAATATTATTCTGGTGAGGCTGATTGGGATATTATTAGACAAGTAAAAGAATCTGTTAATATTCCTGTAATAGGAAATGGAGATATACTAACTGCTAGCGATGCACTAAGAATGAAGAAAGAGACTAATTGTGATGCATTTATGATTGGTAGAGGTGCAAAAGGTAATCCGTGGATATTCTCTCAAATAAAGACAGCATTACAAACTGGTAATATGCCAAGTAAACCAGCTATAACGGATGTTGTTGATATGATGAATAGACATATAGAACTTATGATAGAATTCAAAGGAGAATGGACAGCAATCCATGAAATGCGTAAGCACATAGCATGGTATACAGGAGGCTATCCAGACTCATCAAAATTACGAAATGCTATTAATCAAGTTGAAAGTAGAGAAGAACTAATTAATATGCTAGAGGATTGGAAAAGTAAAAATATTAATATGTAACATTTTTTAAAAATAAACCATGTGGTGGGGCTGTAGGTCCTGCCACTTCTCTATTTTCAGCGTTAATTATGTTGATTATTTCTTGTGGTGGTATATTTCCTAAACCAACTTCAATTAAAGTTCCAGTCAGAATTCTAACCATATTGTATAAGAATCCATTTCCTGTATAATGTATCTCTAAAATATCATTGTTATCTACAAATTCTATAGAATAGATTTCTCTAACTGTAGACTTCTTAGTTTTTCTTGAAGGGCAAAAGCTTTTAAAGTCATGAGATCCAATTAAAAGTGCGGAAGCTTCTTTCATAATAGCTATATCCAAAGGAGTATCTATTTTATAAGCGTATTTCCTATTAAATGTATCTAGCACGGATTGATTGTCTATTCTATATACATATGTCTTTTTACTAGCATTATATCTAGCGTGAAAGCGGTCAGATGCAATATCCACATTTAAAATACGAATATCTTGTGGTAGATACTCGTTAAAATAGTCTTGTATTTCTCTAGGAGAATAGGTAGTTTCGCAGTGAAAATTAGCTATTTGATTATAGGCATGAACGCCAGCATCAGTTCTGCCAGAACCAATTATATCAATATGGGTGTCACACATTTTTTCTAAAATATCTTCTAATTTGCCACAAATAGTATTGTTAGTAGTAGCTTGTCGTTGCCATCCATTATATCGTGTACCATCATATGAAATGGATAATCTATAATTTTTCATTCTATACCTCGCAAATTGTAATAATTACTTAACTATCATAATAACATATTTATACAGCTTGTCACATAAAATATTAGAAAAGACTTACGAGGTGGCATATGATATTAGATTTTTTAAAAGTAGTTACAAAAGAATATGAAGAGAGTAAACCTAGTGAAAAAATAGCTGGAAAGGTGCTACCTAAGATAATAAAGGAGACTGTGCTATATAATCCGAGACGAATAGAATTTAGCTTAGAATATATGGGAGAGTTCACAGGGATAAAAGCTATATTACCAATAAATAAAAATGATATAGGCTCTATAAATAAGATTATGTTGAAGAGGTATTTTAAATATATGGAAGAACATTTTTCTATACCAGAGGAGGCTATATGGTTTGATAGATACATATGTGATGCACTTAAAATTGATGATAAAAGAGCACTAGAGAATCTAAATCTTAGAATGTTGATTAAAGTAATAGAATTGCTTAGAAGACAGCGGAAAATATCAAAGAAAAAAATTAGGGTTATGCTTATAGATGATGGTAATGCTGAAAGTCAATATATATTAGAAGAACTTGTGAAGAATTATAATCATTTGTTTCTAGTATCTGATAATTTGAATAAGTGGGAAGATGTTATTAAAGATATGTTTGATGAGACGGGTATGGTTATTTATCAATATGATAATCCGATTAGTGAGGATATAAATGTTGATGTTGTGATTAATATGAGTGATAGCGGATATGAAAATATGTTATTTATAAATAATGCGGATGTCTTTGATATGAAATACAATATAGAAGAAATAAAGAGAATAGTAAGTATAAACAGTAAATTAAATATATATCATAGTTTGATGTTTAAGAGTATAAATAGACCTATAGATTCTGAATTGACGGCACTAATATTGGAAGATAAAATGAAGAGAGAAAATATAGGATTAGAAGAATTATTTAGTGCATATTCGATTGAATTTGAGGGGGTTTCATGATAAGATAGACTACAGTGTAAAAAAGGTCTAAAAAGCAGTTCGGAAAAGTGATATTTTATATAAGAAAGTCCTTGACTAACGTAATAAATGTATGGTATTCTATACGTTGCGATGGAAGAGGTCTTTTTTTTATGCCTTAAACTAAAAAATAAATGGAGGTGGCAGTTGTGCGCGTAAAAATAACATTGGCATGTACAGATTGTAAACAGCGTAATTACAATACTACAAAAGAGAAAAAAAATCATCCTGATAGGATGGAGACAAAGAAGTATTGCAAGTTTTGTAAAGCACATACTTTGCACAAGGAGACTAAGTAGTCAGGTTAGATAAGGAAGTGATTATATGGGTAAAAACAAAGAGAATTTAACAAGCCGAGTATCAAATTGGTTTAAAGGACTTAAGAGTGAATTCCGTAAGATTACATGGCCTGATAAAAAGTCACTTGTTAGAAAATCAGTAGCAGTTATTATATCAGCGATTATTTTAGGTGCTATAATTTCAGGTATAGACTTTATTGTAGTAAAAGGTCTAGAGTTAATAGTAGGGTAAGGTTGGTGATTGTATGTCAGAAGCAAGTTATGAATCTACAGATAATGTAGTCGGAGATGAAGTATCCGTAGATACAACAAAAGCAAATTGGTATGTAGTCCATACCTACTCAGGTTACGAGAACAAAGTTAAAGCTGATATCGAGAAGACTATTGAAAACAGAAATTTACAAGATCAAATATTAGAGGTTGCAGTTCCACTTCAAGATGTAATTGAGATTAAGAACGGAGCTAAGAAACAAGTATCTAAGAAATTATTTCCTGGATATGTATTACTTCATATGATTATGAATGATAACACATGGTATGTTGTTCGTAATACAAGAGGTGTTACAGGTTTCGTTGGTCCTGGATCTAAACCAGTTCCACTTACAGAAGCAGAGATGCGACCATTGGGTATTAAAGCACCTACTATGCAGATTGATGTAGAAATCGGCGATGCAATTAAAGTTATTGCTGGTGCATGGGAAGGAACTGTTGGTGCAGTTAAGGCAATTAGTACTCATAAGCAAGCAGTAACCATCGACGTAGAAATGTTTGGTCAAGCAACATCTGTTGAAATAGGATTTACAGATATTCAGAAGTTAGATTAGTGGGAGGGAAATTCCCGAATAACCACAGTTTATTAGGAGGTACGCTATAATGGCGAA
>JAVBSS010000071.1:0-8497 GCA_031556525.1 Lachnospiraceae bacterium | reverse complement strand
ATAATCTTCATCCATTGTTGGATTACCGTTAATATCAACATATTGTGTTGCTACTTGACCATTCTCAAATAATTGCTTAATCCACTCTTCATTAGCAACGAATCTACCTTCACCATGTGATGCAGGTATTGCATATACGCCACCTAACTCAGCCTTTTGTAACCAAGGTGATTTGTTAGTAACAACCTTAGTGTATACCATCTTAGATTGATGACGACCAATGCTATTCATTGTAAGCGTTGGTGAATCAGCCTTTTGTGGTGTAATCTTACCGTATGGTACAAGACCTAACTTAATAAGTGCTTGGAAACCATTACATATACCAAGTGCAAGACCATCTCTCTCATTAAGAAGCTTCATAACTTCGTCTTTGATCTTATCATTTCTAAATGCTGTAGCAAAGAACTTAGCAGAACCTTCTGGTTCATCACCTGCTGAGAATCCACCTGGGAACATAACAATTTGAGAATTACTAATTGCTTTTGCAAATGCTTCTACAGAATCTGTAATATTTGCAGCAGTCATATTCTTAAATACTATTGTCTCAACATCTGCTCCTGCTCTCTCGAATGCTTTAGTTGAATCATACTCACAGTTAGTACCTGGGAATACTGGTATAAATACCTTAGGTCTAGCTACTTTGTTCTTACATACATATATATCTGATGTATTGAATACATCTGTCTTAATCTCTGTTTGTTTAACATCTGACTGAGTTGGGAATACATTTTCTAATGTATTAGTCCAAGCCTTAAGCGCCTCATCCATAGTAATACTAGCATCACCACAAGTAAATGTAGCATCATCAGTAACAGTACCAATAACCTTAGCTACAAAGCCTAAGCTATCTACATCACTAGCTTTAACTTCTGCTATTATTGAACCATAATCCTTAGATAATAATTCTTTAGTAGTAACTGCATTGTCAATCTTAACACCTAATTTATTACCAAATGCCATCTTAGATACAGCTTCAATAATTCCACCAAATCCAACTGCATAAGCACCCTTAATCTTACCATCTTTAACTGCATTATAGAATGCATCATATACCTTAAGTACATCTTCATATACAGGTACATCATATTCATCTGTAGCAATATCTAATTTAACTAACACGTTTCCTGATTCTTTAAGTTCTGGAGTAACTACATACTTATCACTTGCAACATCAACTGCAAATGAACATAATGTTGGAGGTACGTCAATATCATTAAATGTACCAGACATACTATCTTTACCACCAATTGAAGGTAAACCTAATCCCATTTGTACATCATATGCACCAAGTAATGCAACAAGTGGCTCTCCCCAACGAGTTGGATCTTCGCCTAAACGTTTAAAGTACTCTTGGAATGTAAGTCTAATCTTTGATGCCTCTCCACCAGCAGCTACTATTTTAGCTACTGAAGAAACTACTGCATATATAGAACCATGATATGGACTCCATGTTGATAAATATGGGTCAAGTCCATAACTCATCATTGTAATTGTGTCTGTCTTTCCTTTTAATACAGGTAATTTAGCAACCATAGTTTGTGTAGGTGTTAATTGATATTTTCCACCATATGGCATTACTACACTACCAGCACCAATTGAACTATCAAACATTTCAACAAGACCTTTTTGTGAACATACATTTAAGTCACTTAAAGTATTTAACCAAGTCTTTTTAACATCTGATACTTCTTCTGTCTTTGCTAAGTAATTATCTTCTTTATTTGGCATTAATGCCTTAACTTTTATTTCTTGATGAGCACCATTAGTATCTAGGAATTTACGAGAAATATTTACTATTTCTTTGCCTCTCCATACTAATACTAATCTTGGATCCTCAGTAACCTCTGCTACTACTACTGCCTCAAGGTTCTCTTCTTCTGCATATGCTAACATAGCATCCACATCTTTAGGGTCAACTACCACTGCCATACGCTCTTGAGACTCTGATATAGATAACTCAGTTCCATCAAGACCTGCATATTTCTTAGGTACTTTATCCATATCTACTCTAAGACCGTCTGCTAACTCTCCTATAGCAACTGATACACCACCAGCACCAAAGTCATTACATTTCTTAATTAGCTTACTAACTTCTTCTCTTCTAAATAATCTCTGTACCTTACGCTCAGTAGGTGCATTACCCTTTTGAACCTCAGCACCACAAGTATCTATTGATTCTTCTGTGTGAGCCTTTGATGAACCAGTAGCACCACCACAGCCATCACGACCAGTTCTACCACCAAGTAATACAATCATATCTCCCGGATCAGAGTTTTCACGAATTACACATCTTCTAGGTGCAGCACCCATAACAGCTCCGATTTCCATTCTCTTCGCTACATAGTTAGGGTGATATATTTCATTAACAAGACCTGTTGCAAGACCTATTTGGTTACCATATGAACTATAACCATGAGCTGCTCCTGTTACAATCTTTCTCTGTGGTAACTTACCTGCTAGAGTCTCCTCTAATGATTTAGTAGGATCTGCTGCTCCTGTTACACGCATAGCTTGATATACATATGAACGTCCTGAAAGCGGATCACGAATTGCTCCACCAAGACAAGTTGCAGCACCACCAAATGGCTCTATCTCTGTAGGATGATTATGTGTCTCATTCTTAAAACTTACTAACCATTCTTCTGATACACCATCAATCTCAACTGGTACAACAATACTACAAGCATTTATCTCATCAGATATTTCCATATCTTCTAATTTACCATCTGCTTTTAATTTCTTCATTGCCATTAGAGCTATATCCATAAGGCATACAAACTTGTCATCTCTACCCTTATATATAACTTCTCTATCTGCTAAATATTTGTTATAAGTATTCTCAATTGGTGCCTTATAGTAACCATCTTCAAATTCAACATCTGTAAGCTCAGTTGAAAATGTTGTATGACGACAGTGATCTGACCAATAAGTATCAAGAACACGAATCTCTGTCATTGTAGGATCCTTGTCTTCTTCATTCTTATAATAATTCTGTATATGTTGGAAATCTTTAAAAGTCATTGCTAGACCTAGAGAACTATATAATTCTAGAAGCTTGTCCTCTACCATGTCTTTGAAACCATCAAATACTATTACATCTGCTGGCTCTTCAAATTCAGTAGCTAATGTTGCAGGTATCTCATTATCTGCTATTCTTGAATCTACTGGGTTAACACAATATGATATAATGCTTTGTTTTTGTTCCCTACTAACTTCTCCTGTAATAACATATGTTACTGCAGTCTTGATAATAGGTTCTTCATCTTCTTTAAGAAGCTTTACACATTGTTCTGCTGAATCAGCTCTTTGATCAAATTGACCAGGAAGGTATTCAACGCTGAAAGTAAAATCGCCCTCTTGCATAGGGAAATATTCTTCATATATATGGTCTACAGGTGGCTCACTAAATACTGTTCCAAGTGCCTTATTGTAAGTCTCTTCTGATACGTTTTCAATATCGTATCTAATTAGAACTCTTACCACCTTAACATCAACATTAAGATAGCTCTTTAACTCTTCATAAAGTTCCTTAGCTTTTACAGCATAATCTGCTTTTTTCTCAACATAAATTCGCTTTACGTTACTCATAATGACCTCCAAGTTATATTTCTTTTGTTCATTACATACTATAAACCACTACATTATTTTAGTCAATTGATTTATCTATGTATACGCATAAAAGAAGGTACTCCCAAGAGCACCTTCTTCTATTTTATAATAATCTACCAATAACTGCTTTTAATGATTCAGGATCAAATGGTTTTGTAACAAATTCATCTGCACCATTCTGAACAGCTTCTATCATCTTAGTTCTTTGTCCTGCTGCAGTAACCATAATAATCTTAGCCTCTGGATATTCATCTTTTATCTTCTTAAGAGCTGAAATACCATCTAATACACGCATTGTAATGTCTAGTGTAACAACATCTGGCTTATATTCTATGTACTTCTCATATCCCTCTAATCCATTAGTAGCTTCGCTAACAATCTCATGTCCTGCTGTCTCTAATAATCCCTTTAATATTTTTCTTGATGTTCTTGAATCATCAACTATTAAAATCTTAGCCATAAATAAACTCAACCTTTCTACATTATATTCTATATTAACTAATTAACCATTTTGATTCTACACATATAACTAAATCTAATTCTTTGCCACCAACATAAAATGGAATTTTATACATAGCACCCTCTGAATGGATAGTTGTTGTCTTATTATACATCATAGGTGGTAACATATCTAATTCTACTTCTTCTTGACCTAACTTTGTTGCAAATAATCCATTATTACAATTAAGGAACTCGCAACTTGCATCTAACACATCTTCGTCAACCTTATCAAAAAGTTCACCCGCATATGCTTCTGCCACTACCTTAAGTCCACTACCGTCTCCTGAAAATCCAGTGAATAATCTATAATCTCCATCAAGTTCTTGACTTGATATGCAATGTCCAATATATTCATTAACTCTCTCTACTCTCTCTATACGCACATCACTATCAATAAATCTCACAAGATTTCTTGCAGTTAAAGCTATGTAATCTTTTACTGCTGGACTGAGTGTTGCTTCCTTAGTAAATACAGGCACAATCTTATCAATATCACTACTCTTAATAGCATCTAAATCAAGAGCTGTAAATCTCTCCGACTTCTTATATGCATTAAGTTCCTTTTGAATCTCTTCTAATGTAAGTATCTTTCTCTCTGCTAAAGATTGAACAAACAACAAATATGCATCACCTTGTTTCTTAAGCAACTCTTCAACTTGTGCATTAGTAAGATAGCCCTTCTCTGTTGCTATATCACCAAATCTTCTATCCATAACCGTCTGTAATTGGTTTATCTCTTCTGCTTGCTCCTGTGACATTAATCCTGCTTCTACAGCTAATAAGCCCATCTTAACTCTTGCAGTTTTATTTTCATTAATAATCTCATCATATTGAGCTGGAGTTATAATTCCTTTATCTTGCAGATATCTCCCAAAATATATTCCAAACATTTCGCTCCTCCTGTATGTACGTATTCTCACAAAATCTCTAATGATATTATACACAAAACAAGATAATAAAGCAATAAATATTGATAGCATTTAACAATTTGTTGCGCATCTTCATTACAGATTTCTTAATTCCTCATTTTAACCATTTTATACTATTTTTAATTGAATTGTTTCTCATATTTGTGTATAATTATTTATTAAGAATGCTTAGAATCAATAAGCTAACACTTTAACTATGAAAGGACATATAAATATGTCAATAAAGAAATCACTCAAATCGTATATCCTACTACTTTCTATTGTTCCTGTAATAGTTGTGGTAATAATAACTTATATAGTTGTATCAAATAAATATTTAGACCTTAATAAAGTATCATTACAAAACACTGCAGATAATTATAAAACTGGCTACTATGCTCAATTAAGTTCTCAGTTGATAGAACTTGAGGCTCTAGCTAATTTAAATGATATGAAGAGTTATCTTCTTGATAAAGTTAATAATAGTGATATCAATTTAAAACAAGCTTCTAGTTATTATGAATCGGTAGATAGTAATTTATATGACAAATCCTCAAACTACAATTTTTCTGTTAAATACTATCTATATGACATAGATGGCTATTTAGTTGCTTCTTCTGATAGAACTTCTTCTAGTGATTGGTTTGAATACATGGATACTTCCATCGAATCTTATACCTCTACCTCATTTTTGGATGATTCTCTTTTTGACAAAGACTCTACCACTTTAGATATAGTTACTCCCGTTACGGTTAAAGGTAATACTATCGGTTTATTACGTTCCAATATTTCTTCTAGTGTTTTTGGTGCATTTGTATCTGATGATTATGGTACATATATATTGAATAGCTCTGGACACTTTTTATTTGGAAATGACAAATTAGCAGAACATGATCCTGCAGTTGTGGATACAAGTCTGGATATATTAAACAACTATACAGAAAGCTCTCCTGTTTCAGGCACAATAACTGATACTGGTAGCAGTACTTATTTAATGTACGGATATAGCATTATTCCTGAAACGAATTGGATATATATTGTTGCACAAGATGGTAATGACTACAAAAATATTATTTCTGGATTGCCAATAATATTACTTATAGTATTAATTATTCTACTAATTATTTCACTTAAGATAAGTAGTTCTCTATCTAAGAAATATACTGATCCTATATATACACTTTCAGATAAGATGAAGGAAGCTTCCACTGGTCAATTAGATGTCCACTGTAATATAGACACAGAGGATGAATTCGGAGAATTATCTATCATGTTCAATAATATGATGGATATTATTTCAACAAATTATAATGAAATTGTTACTACAAAACAAGCTCTTGAAGACAGTCAGGATGCTTTAGCTACTAACTATACCAAGATTGAAACTCTAGCCTATCATGACGGTCTTACTGGTTTGTATAACAGAGTTGCCTTTATGAAATATACTCACGATATATTGCATAACTCTAGTAATCTACAACGACACGCTATACTCTTTGTTGATTTGGATAACTTTAAAAATATAAATGATACATTGGGACATGATTACGGTGATCTACTCTTAAAACAAATTTCTGATAAACTTGGTTCTTATGTTACTTCGGATGATATATTAGCTAGAACTGGTGGCGATGAGTTTCTTATATTCAAGAATCGTATCACTAACATTGAAGAATTGAATTCCTTCGCTAAGGAACTTGTATCAATAGCTACTCACAGTTTCTTACTTGAAGACGAGCGTGTTCACATTTCAATGAGCATTGGTGTTTCTATCTTCCCACAGAACGGACTATCAATTAATGAATTGATTAAAAACGCTGATATAGCTATGTACTCAGCTAAGACATCTGGAAAAAATAATTATATGTTCTTTAACAGTACTATGGAAGATGAAGTTAACAGAAGAAATGATTTAATTGATATTTTAAGAGCTGCCCTTGATAACGATGAAGTATATTTAGTTTATCAACCTCAAGCTAATGCTTCTACAGGTAAAATAACTGGTTTTGAAGCTTTGATGAGGTTAAAATCTTCTTTAGTTGGACTTGTTTCGCCTAATGAATTTATACCTGTTGCAGAAGAATGTGGATTAATTGATGAACTTGGTGAGTGGGCACTTAATAAAGCCTGTGCCTTTAACAAAAAGCTTATGGATATGGGCTTCGACCCTATTATTGCATCCGTTAATTTATCTACGCCGCAATTAAGAAGCGCTTCGCTTGCTGCTACTATTGCAAATATTCCTAAGCGAACTGGTATGTCCCTTGACTACCTAGAAGTAGAACTAACTGAAAGTGTTCTTATGAAAAACTTTGAACACAACCTAAGTATAATTAATGAAATACGAAGTTTGGGTGCAAAAATAGCTTTGGATGATTTTGGTACAGGCTACTCTTCATTTAACTATTTAACTACAATACCAATTAATACATTGAAGATTGATAAATCATTTGTTGCTGGCTTATGCTATTCAGAAAAAGATCGTTTTATTTCTTCTACTATTATAACGCTAGCTCATCAATTAGAGATTTCTGTAATTGCTGAAGGCGTGGAAGAAATTGAACAATTACGTATTTTACAGCAACAAGGTTGCGATAGACTTCAAGGATATTTCTTCAGCAGACCTCTTTCAGAAGATGACTTTATTCAATTCTTAAGAAACAACATATAGATTATGCAATTAAAATAGGTACTTCTAATCTCTTAGAAGTACCTATTTTAATTCTATTACTATATCCTAATAATCATCATACATATCATCATATGTATCATCATAATCATCATCAACATTCTCATAATCTGCATAATCGCCATTCATATATGCACTTGTATAATTAACATTGTTTGAACGTTTTTGTTTTGGTTGTGGGCGTTGAGATTCGTTCTTCTTCTTACTCTCTTGCTTCTTTTTAACCGTCTTTTTCTCACGTTCAATTCTCTTAATTGTCTCAAATTTATCTGGTTGTTGCTCTTTTGGTTCTTTAGGTTTAGCTGGGCGACTTTGTCTTACTTGTCTATCATCATCATCGTCCTTATCCTTGTTAAAGCCACCACCATAGCCATTACTTCTTGGCTTATAACCGCCATCTCTATTTCCATATGGTCTATTGCCATCTCTGTTACCATATGATCTGTTGCCATCACGATTACCTTCTCTATTTCCATATGGTCTGTTTCCGTCACGATTACCTTCTCTATTTCCATATGGTCTGTTTCCGTCACGATTACCTTCTCGGTTTCCATATGGTCTGTTTCCGTCACGATTACCTTCTCTATTTCCATATGGTCTGTTTCCGTCACGATTACCTTCTCTATTGCCATCACGATTGCCATCTCTGTTTCCGTATGATCTGTTGCCATCGCGATTACCGTCTCTGTTTCCATACGATCTATTGCCATCGCGATTACCGTCTCTGTTTCCATACGATCTATTACCATCACGATTACCGTCTCTGTTTCCCTGTGGTCTTCCGCCTTCT
>JAVBSS010000008.1:0-26483 GCA_031556525.1 Lachnospiraceae bacterium | reverse complement strand
TTGATGCAACTCAAACAATGGTAGCTAAGATTTCTGATGATTTATATGAAGTACAAGTAGTTTCTTGGTATGATAACGAGAACTCTTACACTAGCCAAATGGTTAGAACTATTAAATACTTTGCAGAGTTAGCTTAATTCTTGTATAGTTTTTATTAATTAGATCCATAAGGGTCCGGTCTATATTGGACCGGACCTTTTATACTTTAAAGTTTTATGAAATTACTATATTGAAAGGAGCATATATTATGCTTAATAAAAAATCAGTTGATGATATTAATGTAGCTGGCAAGAAAGTTTTAGTAAGATGTGACTTCAACGTGCCATTACAAGAAGGTAAGATTACAGATGAGAACCGTTTAGTTGCAGCACTTCCTACAATCAAGAAGTTAGTAGCTGACGGAGGAAAGGTTATTCTTTGTTCACACTTAGGTAAGCCAAAGGGAGAGGCAGTTCCTTCTCTATCTTTAGCACCAGTTGCTGCAAGATTAACAGAGTTATTAGGACAAGAAGTTAAATTTGCTGCTGACGCAGAAGTAGTTGGAGCTAATGCAAAAGCTGCTGTTGAAGCAATGAATGACGGAGATGTAGTATTACTAGAGAATACTAGATATAGAGCAGAAGAGACTAAGAACGGTGAAGCTTTCAGTAAAGATTTAGCTTCATTAGCAGATGTATTCGTAAACGATGCATTTGGTACAGCTCACAGAGCACACTGTTCAAATGTTGGTGTAACTGAGTATGTAGATACAGCAGTTGTTGGTTACTTAATGCAAAAAGAAATCGATTTCTTAGGAAATGCAGTTAATAATCCAGAGAGACCATTTGTAGCTATCTTAGGTGGTGCTAAAGTTTCTTCTAAGATCTCAGTTATCGAGAACTTATTAGATAAAGTAGATACACTTATTATCGGTGGTGGTATGGCTTATACATTTATGTCAGCATTAGGTGAAGAAGTTGGTAAATCATTATTAGAGCCAGATTACAAAGATTACGCACTTAAGATGCTTGATAAAGCAAAAGAAAAAGGAGTTAATTTATTAATTCCTATAGATACTACTGTAGGTGATGACTTCTCTAACGATGCTAACATCAAAGTTGTTGGTCGTGGAGATATTCCAGCAGATTGGGAAGGTCTTGATATCGGAACTAAGACTGCTGAATTATTTGCAAATGCAGTAGCAGATGCTAAGACAGTTGTATGGAATGGACCAATGGGATGTTTTGAGATGCCTAACTTTGCAAAAGGTACTGTAGCAGTAGCTAAAGCATTAGCAGATGCAGATGCAACTACTATTATTGGTGGTGGTGATTCAGCAGCAGCAGTTAACATCTTAGGCTTTGGTGATAAGATGACTCACATTTCAACTGGTGGTGGAGCTTCTCTTGAATTCTTAGAAGGAAAAGAATTACCAGGTGTAGCTGCAGCGAATGATAAATAACGAAGGAGATACAAATATGTCAAGAAAGAAAATTATTGCTGGTAACTGGAAAATGAACAAAACTCCAAGTGAGACAGTTACTTTAATAAACGAGTTAAAACCATTAGTAGCTAATGAAGAAGTAGATGTAGTATTTTGTGTACCAGCTATTTCATTAACAACAGCTGTTGAAGCTGCTAAAGGATCAAATATTGAAATTGGTGCTGAAAATATGTATTTTGAAGAGAGTGGTGCTTTCACAGGAGAAATCGCTCCAAACATGTTAACTGATATCGGTATCAAATATGTAATTATTGGACATTCAGAGAGAAGAGAGTACTTTGCAGAGTCAGATGAGACTGTTAATAAAAAAGTTATCAAAGCTTTTGAGCACGGTATTACTCCAATCGTATGTTGTGGTGAGTCTCTTACTCAAAGAGAGCAAGGAATCACAATTGACTGGATTCGTCAACAAATCAAAGTTGCATTTTTAAATGTAACAGCAGATCAAGCTAAGACAGCAGTTATCGCTTATGAGCCAATTTGGGCTATCGGTACTGGTAAAGTTGCAACTACTGAGCAAGCTCAAGAGGTATGTGCAGCAATTCGTGTATGTATCGGTGAGATTTATGACGAAGCAACTGCAGCAGCAATCCGTATTCAATACGGTGGTTCTGTAACAGCTGATTCAGCAGCAGAGTTATTTGCACAAGCAGATATCGATGGTGGATTAGTTGGTGGAGCTTCATTAAAACCAGACTTTGGTAAGATTGTTAATTATAAATAAATATATTATTTTAATAAAAATTCAATTTATAATTGAAATAAATGGAGAATCGTTTTTGTGCAATCAGCATAGACGATTCTCCTTTTTGGTTCTTTTCATTTATAGATAATCACGGAATAATATATCTATAAATGAATATATTAATACATGATTGTAAAATTTAAAAAAGAATAAAAAATGCTGAAATCAAAATTATAATTGAAAAAGTAAAGGATTTATGATAATATATCATTAGCTATTCATATAAATGGAGGTGGATTATGAAAGACTATACAGTACGATTATCATCGTTAACACTTAAAAGAATAAAAAATGTTAAGAACGGAACAATATATATGCCTATGGCAAATGAGAAAAATCAGAATGTAATTGTAGCAGAAATACTAGGTATTTATGGGCAGAATGGATCAGGGAAAACCGCCATTGTAGATACACTCTATTTTTTACAACAGATAATGATTGGAAATGAGATTGATGAAAGTTTGATTGATTATATAGATGTTGATGCTGCATCAGCAGAGGTTACAGCAGAATTCAAGATTATAGGAAATGATGTAATTTTTGAAGTAGGCTATCATATTTGTTTGACCAGAATAGATGGAGAGGTAAGCATTGAAAGAGAATATTTAAACTGTGCAATCAATCAAGACGGTAAAAGAACCAACAAGAATATTTTCATGGATTATCAGAAATTTGAAGCGGATTCGATTTTTAAACCACAGAAACGCTTGGATGAATTAATTGGCAAAGATAAAGAGATAAAGACAGATCTTATTGTTGCTAGGAAAATGGCGGAGAAGAGTAATTGCTCTTATATATTTGGAGAAAGTAGTAGAGAGATATTTGGAAAAAAACCTAACAATGAATTTAAGAATTATGCAACTGTAATTAATGCTTTATTTGAATTTGCGCTTAAGGATTTATTTGTAATAAGAAATACTCATTCGGGCATGATTTCTGCAAACTTCATACTTCCTATGGCATTTCGTGTTGAAAAAGATAAGATGGGCGTTAAAGGAGATTTTGCAGTTCCACTAATGGAGCCAGTTGTCTTGGATGTAGAAAGAAAAGCACTTCTGCATTCAATTGTAGACCAGATTAATACCGTATTATATACAATAATTCCAGGTATGAAAATTGATGTTAAGGATTACGGGATGCAATCTCTAGATTCTGGTAACGAGGGTTGGAAAGTTGAATTAATGTCTATTCGAGATGATAAGAAACCTATTCCTATTAGAATGGAATCTGAGGGAATTGTTAAGATTGTTTCGATTTTAAATGCGTTGATTCAGGCATTTGGTAATCCATCTATTTGCTTAGTGATAGATGAATTAGATGCAGGTATTTTCGAGTATATGTTGGGAGAAT
Organism: Lachnospiraceae bacterium; assembly: GCA_031556525.1. Lineage (GTDB taxonomy): Bacteria > Bacillota > Clostridia > Lachnospirales > Lachnospiraceae > JAVBSN01. Next base: position 22,905 of record JAVBSS010000008.1, on the reverse strand, counting down.
TATTGGATATCTTTGGAAAGAGTGCCAAGGGACAGTTGATTTTCACTTCACACAATTTAAGAGCACTAGAAATGCTTGATAAGGAAAGTATCATGTTTTCCACAGTTAATCCTAATAACCGATACATCCATATGAAGAAGGTAAAGGGTACAAATAATCTTCGAAGTATGTATATAAGAAGTATTACGCTTGGTGGACAAGAAGAACAGATTTATGAAGAAACAGATAGTTTGAGGATAGCGAGAGCCTTCCGAAAGGCGGGAAGGAGTTTGAGTAATGAGTGAGAAAAGTGTGGTTGCAGTTATTGTTGAAGGTCCGAGTGACGAAAACGCAATTGGTGGAATCCTAAAGGAATATTTTTCATCAGATGAAGTTCAGTTTGCTGTTGTACATGGGGATATTACTTCTGATGATTATACAAGTGTAGATGATGTTGTAAGTAAGATTGATTATCTTATAGATGAAATTAGAGGCAAATATGGATATCAATGGAGTGATTTTATTCAAATTATTCATATAGCAGATACAGATGGAGCATTTACAACGGGATGTGTGCAAGAAGCAGAAATTGAAAACATCCAGTATTATGAGGAGTATATGAAATCTTCTAATGTGGAAGCTACGGAAAGAAGGAATAGACATAAGGCAGCTATTATGTTTAAATTGTATTCTACAGGAAAGATTCATAATATTAGATATAGATTATATTTTAATTCATGTAATCTTGAACATGTTCTATACAATGAGTTGAAGGGCTTTTCTAATGAAGAAAAAGAAATATTGTCAGATGATTTTGCTGATAAATATGAAGGAAATTTACAAGGTTTTTTAGAGTTTATATTAGATACAAGCCTGGCGGTTCCAGGGACCTATAGACAGACATGGAAATACATAGAGAAAGATAAAAACTCATTGCATAGACATTCTAATATGCATTTGATTTTTGAGTAAAAAACTATTAGAAAAGCAGTTGTTGTTGTATTTAATAAGGAGGTAAAGTTATGCCATATATTGATTCAAAGATTAGTAGAAAGATTACAAAAGAAGAGGAAATAGAATTAAAGAGTAGATTAGGAAAAGCAATAGAGATAGTACCAGGCAAAAGTGAAACTTGGCTAATGATAGGAATTGAAGATGAATATACGTTGTATTTTAAAGGTGATAATAGTGAGCCAATGGCATTCGTTGAAGTAAGTGTATTTGGAGGCGATAATCCATCGGCTTTTGATAAATTAACAAAGGAAATATGTGATATATATAAAGATGTTTTGAATATAAGTCCAGCAAATGTTTATGTTAAATATAATTCAGTAAGCAATTGGGGTTGGAATGGAAGAAACTTTTAATTGCAAAACTATTGCAATATATATGATTTTTGTTACAATATATTGTGGACTACAAAAGAAAACTATTAGATATTAAAGGAGATTATTATAATGAGTATTAAACCGGTTGTTTTAATGGTACTTGATGGATATGGTCTTAATGATAAGACTGAAGGAAATGCAATTGCACAAGCAAACACTCCTGTTATGGATAAATTAATGGCAGAAAGCCCATTTGTAAAAGGAAATGCAAGTGGACTAGCAGTAGGTCTTCCTGATGGACAGATGGGTAACTCAGAAGTTGGACATCTTAACATTGGTGCTGGACGTATTATATATCAAGAATTAACAAGAATTACAAAATCTATAGATGATGGCGATTTCTTTGAAAATGCAGCTTTATTAGAAGCAGTTAAGAATGCTAAAGACAATAACACAGATTTACATTTATTTGGTTTATTATCAGATGGTGGTGTTCATAGCCATAATACACATTTATACGGAATATTAGAACTTGCAAAGAGAGAAGGATTAGCAAACGTATATGTACATCCTTTCTTAGATGGTCGTGATACAGCTCCTACATCAGGTAAGGGTTTTGTTGAAGATTTAGTTAACGAGATGAACAAGATAGGTGTTGGTAAGGTAGCATCTATATCAGGTCGTTATTATGCAATGGATAGAGATAATAGATGGGATAGAGTTGAGAAGGCATATAATGCTTTAGTATTAGGTGAAGGTAATACAGCAACTGATCCAGTACAAGCTGTAGCAGATTCATATGCAAAAGATTTGAATGATGAGTTCGTTGTACCAGTAGTAATTGAAGAAGATGGCAAACCATTAGCAACAATTAAAGCTAATGATTCGGTTATATTCTTTAACTTCCGTCCAGACCGTGCTAGAGAGATAACTAGAACTTTCTGTGATGAGTCATTTGATAGTTTTGAGAGAAAGAATGGTTTTTTACCACTTACTTTCGTATGCTTTACAGATTATGATGAGACAATCGGAAATAAAATAGTAGCATTTACAAAAGATTCAGTTAGTAATACATTTGGTGAATACTTAGCAGCTAATGGAAAATCTCAATTAAGACTTGCTGAGACAGAGAAATATGCCCACGTAACATTTTTCTTTAATGGTGGTGTTGAAGATCCTAATAAGGATGAAGAGAGATCATTAGTAAAATCACCAGCAGTTGCAACTTATGACTTACAACCAGAGATGAGTGCGCCAGAAGTATCTGAGAAGCTTGTTGCAGCAATTACTTCAGATAAATATGATGTAATTGTTATTAACTTTGCAAATCCAGATATGGTTGGACATACAGGAATTATATCAGCAGCAGTTGCAGCAGTAGAGAGAATTGACCAATGTGTTGGCGCCTGCGTTGAAGCTGTTAAATCAGTTGGTGGTTCATTATTTATATGTGCAGATCATGGTAATGCAGAGCAAATGGTAGATTATGAGACAGGAGCTCCATTTACAGCCCATACAACTAATCCAGTTCCATTTATATTAGTTAATTATGATGATAGCTATACATTAAGAGAAGGTGGATGTCTAGCAGATATTGCACCAACGTTATTAGAAATTATGGAATTACCTCAACCAGAAGAGATGACAGGCAAGACTTTGTTAATCAAAAAATAGATATATCACAAATAATCCAGATATTTATTTGATAAATAGCATCTGGATTATTTTTATGCAACCTATTAGGTGATGGAGAAGTATATAGTATGTATACAATAAAATATATAACATTATAAGGAGAAAATGATGAAGAAGAAAAGTTTGTTAGTAATAGCAATAGCAATTATTGTACTAGGAGTATCTGGATGCGGAAGCAAAGAAAAAGATACATTAAATATGGATGATATGTTAGAAATAATGGATAATAAGATTGATGAGGGAAAAACAACAGAAGAAACAACAGAAGAAGTAACAGAAGAAGTAACAGAAGAAACAACAGAGGAAGTAGAAATACCAGAAAATTATTATAATCATGAAAATGTGTATTTTGATTTGGGAGATAATTGGGAATATAATACTAGTCAGGAAACTACATATGTTTATGAAAATAAAAATGTAAATGAGACATTTGCAATTTGTGTTCAAGGGAATGGTATGTTTAGTGCACGTGATATGCAAGCAGCATATAAAACAGTAGTAGTTCAAACATATGGAGAAAATTATGAAGAAACTTCATATGAGAGTGGTAATTATAAATGGACAGTATACAAATACGGAACAGATAATAATCTTAATGAACTAATATGTGCTGAGATATATGTTTATTCAAATGAAGATACCACTATATACATAGAGTATGCATATGAGGCAGCAAATAGTTCAACAGGAGATATTATGGGTGTTATAGACTCTATTATAATTAAAGAATAGGAAATTATTAATTGTAATGATGTTTTATATATAAAACAGATAGAGTGGATTGTATATCATTTCTATATATTGGATACAATATTAGAAAAATTAGAGAATATTTTCATATATATGGAGGTATATAGAAATGATACGATATGAGATAACAGATGTTAAAGCAAGAGAAATACTAGATTCAAGAGGAAATCCTACAGTTGAAGTTGAAGTTGAATTGGCAGGGGGTGCCAAGGGTATAGCGGACGTGCCTTCAGGGGCTTCAACTGGACAATATGAGGCTCATGAGCTTAGAGATGGTGAAAATCGTCATAGAGGCAATGGAGTTGAAAATGCTGTTACTAATGTAAATGCTAGAATTGCAGATAAAATAATAGGCATGAATGCATTAGAACAGGGAAAAATAGATAAATTACTTATTGATTCGGACGGTACGGAAAACAAATCAAAATATGGAGCAAATGCGATTCTAGGAGTATCTCTTGCTGTGGCTAAGGCATCGGCTAATGCATTAGGATTAACACTTTATAGATATATAGGTGGTGTTAATACTAAAGTCATGCCTATTCCTATGATTAATATTTTAAATGGTGGTAAGCATGCGAATAATACAGTAGATTTACAAGAGTTTATGATAGTGCCAGTCGGAGCAGATAGTTTTAAAGAAGCAATGGAAATGGCATGTGAAATATATCATAACCTCGAAAAGGTTTTGAAGGAAAGAGGATTGTCAACGGGGGTAGGCGATGAAGGAGGTTTTGCTCCTGATTTAGCAAATTCCTCAGATGCATTATATTTAATTATAGAAGCAGTTGAGAAATCTGGATATAGACTGAACGACGATATAAAAATTGCAATAGACGTGGCAGCATCTGAACTGTATGATGAAACTAGTGATAAATACTATTTTTCTGGTGAAAGTAAGATGGCAGGAAAAGAAATATATAGAAATGCAGAAGAGATGGTTCAATACTATGAAAGTCTGGTTGAGAAATTTCCTATATATTCAATTGAAGATGGACTTGATGAAAACGATTACAAAGGCTGGAAGTTACTTACGTATAGATTAGGAGAAAAAGTACAGTTAGTAGGAGATGATTTGTTTGTAACAAATACAAAAAGGCTTAAGAGTGGTATAGAAAAGGGTATTGCTAACTCTATATTGATAAAATATAATCAAATAGGAACCCTAACAGAAACTTTGGATGCAATTGAAATGGCGAAGACAGCAGGATATTCTGTAATTATTTCACATAGGTCAGGAGAGACAGAGGATACCACAATTTCAGATATAGCTGTAGCTACTAATGCGGGACAAATAAAGACAGGGGCACCTTGTAGATCAGAGAGAACGTCAAAATATAATCAATTACTAAGAATAGAAGAGGAATTAGGGAAAATATCAAGATATTAGTGTAATTTACAGAACTAATTTAAAAAAAATGTTGTGTTTATCGATTCTATATGATACAATACCGTTTAGTGAGTTTTTACGTATTAGGAGGTGTATAGTATGACAACATTAAAATTTGTGCTTACAATTATATTTATAATAATTTCGATAGCAATATCTATATTAGTATTGATGCAAGAAGGTAAACAGTCAGGTTTAGGAGCAATATCTGGTGGTGAGACATATTGGAGCAAGAACAAAGGTCGTTCTAAGGAAGCTTTAATGGTTAAAGTAACAGCAGTATTAGGATTTTTATTTATAGTACTTGCTTTATTATTATCATCAAAAATATTTGCCTAAGCTAATGATTAGAATATAGCAGTATTTTGTTAACTGAAGCATAATATATACTTTCAGATTTGTTAGTGAGAGAATATATTATGCTTCAGTTTTTTTATAAGGAGATAGGGATGGATAAAGAATTATTTGATTCGCGAAAAAATAGAATATTGACAATAATCCAAGATGAAAATTATGTGCCACTTAAGATTAAAGAAATAGCACATCTTCTTCAATTGGCACCAGAGGATAAGGATGCATTAAAAGCAGTTCTTGTATCATTAGAAGAAGATGGAAAGATAATGATGAGTGCTAGAGGTAAATATCAATTATTAGATGATGATTATTGGGTAGGCATTTTTGAAGGACATGCAAGAGGATTTGGCTTTATTAGAGTTGATGGAGAGAGAGAAGATTATTATGTTTCAGGAGATGCAATAAATGGAGCATTTGATAAGGATAAGGTTTTATTCAAAATTACTAAAATGCCTACTGAAAATAGTGGCAAAAGAAAAGAAGCAGTTATAATTAAGGTATTACAAAGATGCTCCAAAAGTATGGTAGGAACATATCAAAAAAGCAAATCATTTGGTTTTGTTGTACCAGATAATCAGAGATTTGGTAAAGATATATTTATACCTAAGAAATTCACGTCAGGAGCAGTCAGTGGTCATAAGGTAGTTGTTAAGATAACAGACTTTGGTGATAATGATAGAAAACCTGAAGGAAAAATAACTGAGATAATAGGTCATATAAATGATCCTGGAACCGATATTATGTCAATTGTTAAAGCATATGAATTACCAGTAGAATTTAACGAAAAGATAATGAAGCAGTTAGAATCTATTCCAGAAGAAGTGTCATTAGAAGAGATGGAAGGAAGATTGGATCTGAGAAATGTTCAGACTGTTACTATAGATGGTGAAGATGCTAAAGATTTGGATGATGCTATAACAATATCTAAAAATGGAGACATATATCAATTAGGTGTTCATATAGCGGATGTAACTAATTATGTTAAGGAAGGTTCACCCCTAGATAAAGAAGCGTTGAAGAGGGGAACTAGCGTATATTTAGTAGATAGAGTTATTCCGATGCTACCACACAAATTATCTAATGGAATATGTTCATTGAATCAAGATGTAGATAGATTAGCATTAAGTTGCATTATGGATATAGATATGAAGGGCAAAGTTGTAGGACATCAAATTGCCGAAACAGTAATAAATGTTGATAGACGTATGAGTTATACTGATGTTAACAAAGTAATTACTGGTGATGAGTGGGCTAATGAGGAATATGCAGAATTTGTAACTATGTTTAATGAGATGAAAGAATTGGCTGATATTTTGAGGCAGAGTCGTCACAAAAGGGGATCGGTAGATTTTGATTTCCCAGAGTCAAAGATTATATTAGATAAGGGTGGTAGACCTATTGACGTTTATCCTTATGATAGAAATGATGCGACTAAGATTATTGAAGATTTTATGCTTAAAGCTAATGAGACTATAGCTGAGGATTATTTCTGGCAAGAGATACCATTCGAATATAGAACACATGAAGCTCCAGATGCAGAGAAGATAGAGAAATTAAGTGTGTTAATTAACAATTTTGGATACTATTTTAAGACAACATCCGAAAATATTCATCCGAAAGAATTTCAAAAGTTGCTTGAAAAAATAGAAGGTGAACCAGAAGAACCATTGATTAGTAGATTAACATTACGTTCTATGAAACAAGCAAAATATACTTCTGTATGTGCAGGACATTTTGGTTTGGCAGCAAAATATTATTGCCATTTTACATCTCCGATAAGAAGATACCCAGACTTGCAGATACACAGAATTATTAAGGAGAATTTGAATGGTAAGTTAAATGCAAAGAGAAGAGAGCATTATGATAAGATATTACCACAAGTAGCCGAAGATAATTCTAGAAACGAAAGACGAGCAGAAGAAGCAGAACGAGAAGTTATAAAACTTAAAAAAGTTCAATATATGTCAGAGAGAATAGGAAATGTATACGAAGGCATTATATCTAGTATTAGTGCGTGGGGAATATATGTAGAACTGCCAAATACTATCGAAGGAATGGTGCATGTAACTGCGTTATATGGAGATTATTACTTCTATGATGAATCCAGATATGTTATGCTCGGCAGAGATAGTGGAATCGAATATAAGCTTGGACAGAGAGTTAAGATAAAGGTTATCAAAACCGATAAATTAACAAGGACTATAGATTTTGAGATGTATAAAGATGATGACGAGGAGTTGATATAGATGGCCAAACAGACAGGTGTAAAACTAATTGCTAATAACAAGAAGGCCTATCATGACTACTTTATAGAGGATACCTATGAGGCAGGCATTTCTCTAGTAGGAACAGAGGTAAAATCTTTAAGACAAGGACAATGTAGTATCAAGGAATCCTTTATTGGGGTAGATAATGGTGAGATATATATTCAACATATGCACATAAGCCCTTATGAAAAGGGAAATATATTCAATAAAGATCCATTAAGAACAAGAAAGCTTTTGTTGCATAGATATGAAATAAATAAGATTATGGGGCAGGCAAAAATAAAGGGGTATACCCTTGTACCACTTAAGGTATATTTTAAAGGCAGTTTAGTTAAAATAGAAATTGGCTTAGCTAAAGGTAAGAAGTTATATGATAAGAGACAAGATATAGCAAATAAAGACCAAAAGAGAGAGGCCGAAAGAGAATTTAAAATTAGAAATCTTCAATAATTCATTGATAATTTATTGGAGTGTGATATAATAAACGGTAGCGAATAAAAGAGGAAGAAATCTACCCATTATTAGCTAATAAGAATATACATGTAATGATTTTGGAGGATATTATGAGTCAAGAAAAAGTAGATAAGAAAAAATACGAGAAAAAGCATAGAAAAGAAATTGAAAAGAAAAATAAATTAAAGAAAAATATTAGTATTGCCGCTATAATAATTGTTTTATTAGCAATAGTAGCAACACCTTTTGGATATACTATATATAATAACAATAAAAAGGACAAAGAAAATCAAGCAATGCAACAAGAACTTTCAGATTGGTTAGCTACTTATACTGCAACTGAAGACGAATCTTCAGAAGGTGATTCTGATACGGAAGAGGCAACAGATACTGAAAGTGCTTCAGAAGAATCTGATACAACAGAAGCAGAATAAGCTATAATATATACAACGTCTGTAAACCAAACACCTAATTTAGGGGTTGTACTGGTTTCGACGGGGGTTTAGAAGTTGAAGAAGCCATCTGTGGACTAGGACCACATAAAAACTTAGAAAAAAATATAAACGCAGACGAAAATTTAGCGTACGCTGCCTAGTGGCAGTTGCCTTTTCTAAGAATCTCGCAGCTTAGCTAAGGTACCGAATTTGTGAGGCACTTCACCATCAAAGCTTTGAGATGGCGGAAGATTTATGAAGCTACTAAGAACTAAAGCCTGTTAGTGGGCGTTAGTTTGAGGGAATGTTAAAACACTGACTGTGATGGGAGATGCTTTGATGGAAGAGCTTTCGGACAGGGGTTCGATTCCCCTCAGCTCCATATAGAATAAGCGTAGATAGTTTATACTATTTACGCTTATTTTATTTGTATATTTAATTGAGATATAAATAAAACTAGTGTATAATTGTATAAGACTTGCACAATATAAGCAGGTAATATTTATGATGACAGGGAGAGTACATATGAGAAAAGTAAGTGTATTATTAATGGTTGTATTATTAGTGTTTGGATTAACTGGTTGTGGTAAAGAAGATAACCCTATTACAGATGATTTAAAACAATATTTAGAACAGATAGCTCTTATTCAATCAATCCATGATGGTGCAGTTAGTGCATATAATTCATATTTTAATAATGAAGACATATCTTCTAATGATTTAGTAGTTATAATAAATGATCAAGTTGTTGTTGGTTTTGAAGAATATATTGAAAAATTAGAAGCTATTGAAACTACTACTGATGAAGTGACAGACTTGAAGATTATGTATGCAGATAGTGTTAAACTTCAGTATGATGCAATGGTTATAATCTCAACAGCAATAGGTGAGAAAAATACAGAAAAATTATCAGAGGCAAGTACGATGTTGTCAGATGCGGCAAATAAATATGATGAATATAAGAATCAACTTAAAACATTAGCAGAAGATAATAATATATCATTAATGAATAGTAGTGAAACTAGAGTGGATACTAGCGAAGAATAGAATTGGATTTAGGAAGTAGGTAAGTATATGGATAGAGAAGAACTTATAGTAGGCGGATATATGTTTCAAGATTATAGAGAAGCTCAGATTGCTACAAGGGAATTAAAGAATGTAGAGATGATACGTTCTAAGACAGATTATAATAACAAAGATTCAATGCTTGAAGTATACAACAAATTAATAGAGAGAAAATTTTTCAAAACAATAGTCGGATATGAATTTTTATCAGAATTAAGACATGCTTTGATAGAAGACGGGTATTGCATGGATGATGAATTAGTACCGATTGCAGTAAAGCAAGTTATAACTCGTGGTCCAGATAATACAGCTAAGATTGAAAAACTTGAAGAAGACATTGAGAAAGCTACCTCATTACGAAAAAAGATGATTATAGCATTAATAGCATTATCAGTTTTAGTAGTAGGGATGTTCTTTGTAGCAGCAACTAATAAAAATGTTGGATATATTAATACTGAAAATAAAATACTTGATAAATATGCTGGTTGGGAAGAAGAATTGCAAGAGCGTGAAAAAGCAATTCAAACTAAAGAAGAAGAACTTGGTATAGATACTAATAAAAATGATTGATAAAAGTTTTTTGCGAATTTCACATTTTAGCCATAATGATGTGATATGATTTTCTTAAGGTTTGTTAGGAGGATAATATTATGGATACAGTTAAGATATTAGTGGTTGATGACGAGAGTAGAATGAGAAAGTTAGTGAAGGATTTTTTAGCTAAGAGCAATTATGAAGTTATAGAGGCGGCCAATGGTGAAGAAGCAGTTGATTTGTTTATGCAACATAAGGACATAGCATTAATAATTCTTGATGTTATGATGCCACTGATGGATGGCTGGGAAGTTTGTAAAGAGATAAGAAGAGATTCAAAGGTGCCTATTATTATGCTTACAGCAAAGGCTGATGAACACGATGAATTAAGAGGTTTTGAATTGGGAGTGGATGAATATATTTCAAAGCCATTTAGCCCTAAGATACTAGTAGCTCGTGTTGAAGCTATATTAAGAAGAACAAGTAATATTTCAGGTGAGGACATATTACAGGCAGGTGATATTGTCATGAATATAGCGGCACATAGTGTAGAGGTGTGTGGTAATACGGTAGAACTTACCTATAAAGAATTTGAATTACTTAATTATTTCTTTGTGAATCAGAAGATAGCATTATCGAGAGAGAAGATTCTTAATAATGTGTGGAATTATGACTATTTTGGGGATGCAAGAACAATAGACACCCATGTAAAGAAACTAAGAAGTAAGCTAGGCTCATGTGGAGATTATATTAAAACGATATGGGGAAAAGGTTACAAATTTGAGGTGCTATAATGAAGAATTCAATTAGGTTCAAACTATCTCTTTTTCTTGTGGGATTAATGGCATTATGTGTCTTTTCTACTTGGTTTATTAGTAATTATATAATGAAAGATTATTTTGTAATGGAGCTTAGAAAAAGCCTAATATCCACATACGATGATTTAGATATTTTGTTTTCGGATGCAGATGATGAAGAATCCTATATTAAGGATAATTTTCCTAAGGTAGGCGCTAAGTCGGATACTGTTATTATGGTTATAGATACAGATAATAACAAAGTATATTCTAATACTAATGAAGATAGTAAATTGGCAGATACCTTAATTGCTTTAGATAATCTTATGGGTAATACAAAACCCTCAGAAAAGAGTAATTCAATCGATTTTAAAATGAGTAGTGAACTCAAAATAGGAAATGGACAGTATATAATTCAACAAAATCATGATAATAGATTGGATTCTGATTTCTGTGATTTGGTAGGTAAACTATCAAATGGTAATCTTGTAGTAATTAGAAGTTCTATTAAGAGAGTTGATGACAGTGTTAAATTGGCAAGTAAGCTTTTTGGAACGGTTGGTATTATAGTTACTGCATTTGGTTGCGTGGCTATGTTTATTGTTAGTAACAAATTTGCAAAACCGATTCATCATATGGCAATAATAGCTAAGAGAATGTCAGATTTAGATTTTAATGCAAAAGTTAAGAGAATAAGTAATGATGAAATTGGTGAATTAGGAAAATCAATGAATAATATGTCTTATAGGTTGGAAAATACCATATCCGAACTTAAGACAGCAAATAACGAATTACAGAAAGATATTGAGAAGAAAACGCAGATAGATGAAATGCGAAAAGAATTTTTATCACATGTTTCGCATGAATTAAAAACTCCAATAGCACTAATTCAAGGATATGCAGAGGGGCTTATGGAGAATGTTTCTGACGATAAAGAGAGTAGAGATTTTTATTGTGAAGTTATAGCAGATGAAGCAAATAAGATGAATATACTTGTGAAAAAATTACTGGCACTTAATGAAATAGAGTTCGGTAATGAAAGTGTTACAATTGAACGTTTTGATATAGTGGAGATGCTTAAGAATATTGTCAGTTCATCGGAGATACTTATTAATCAGAATGAATTAAAAGTTGATATTCAATCTGACACATCCATATTTGTATGGGCAGATGAATTTATGATAGAAGAAGTATTATCTAATTATATTTCAAATGCTATTCATTATGCAGAGATGGGTGGACAGATAAAGATTTTCTTTGAGAAAGTTGAACAAGAAATAAAGATATCTGTATTTAATAGCGGAAGTAGTATACCTGAGGAAGATATTGATAAAGTTTGGATTAAATTTTATAAAGTCGATAAGGCAAGAACAAGAGAATATGGTGGAAGCGGAATTGGATTATCTATCGTAGCTGCAACAATGAATGCACATGGTAAACAATATGGAGCATATAATACTGATGATGGTGTGGTCTTTTATATAAAACTTGATGCAGATACTTCTTGTTAAAATGTACGATAAATGATAAAATATTTATATGATTTGTATGGAGGTACATTATGTATAAAAAGGCAAGTGTACTGTTGCTAACTGTACTAGTGATAAGTCTATTAACTGGATGTACCAAAGTTATAGAGTTGTCAGATAAAGATAATAAAGCTATTGCAGAATATGCAGCTGAATTATTGCTAAAGTATGATTCTAATTATTATTCAAAGTATAATGAAGTTAAATATAGCGATAATGATGAAGATATGGATATATTAGATACGGAAGAGATTGTCCCAGAGACAGAGGAAGCAACGGAAACAACAGAGGCAACAGAAGAAGATACTACAACAGAAGAAGTTTCAACAGAAAATATAGCAGATGACGTTACAGAGGGAGGCGGAGATAATATCCCCCCCGAATTTAGTGGCAATAATACTGACATTGCCAAGATAACAGGAATAGATGGTGTGTCAATAGTATTTGATAAGTATTTAATTGTGAGTAAGTATCCAGCTATTGATGAAGACGGAGCATTTATTTATTTGGAAGCACCAGAAGGTAAGAAGTTATTGGTATTAAAGTTTAATGTGGTTAACAATACAGCTAGTCCAATTACTGTTGATCTATTGAGTTTAGATATAGAATACAAATTAGTCTTAAATGGGACAAAGGCTGCTAAACCGATGCTTACAATCCTAATGGATGATTTATCTACGTATGATGGTATTATTGCACCAAATAATAAAAATGATGCAGTGTTAGTTTTTCAAATATCAGATAGTTTGATTGAGAGTATTGATAGCTTAATACTTAAAGTAACTTATTCTAATGAAGAAAACATTATAAAAATTATATAGACTTACAGTTTCAGGGAGGGCATTATATGGATACTAATATATTATTAGAGAGTGGAACCAATGAATTGGAGATTTTAGAATTTGTCGTAGCAGGTAATCATTACGGCATTAATGTAGCAAAGGTTAGAGAGATACTAACACATCAAGAGCTTATTCCTATACCTAATTCACATCCTTGTATTGAAGGTATGTTTATGCCTAGAGATATTATTATAACAGTAATCAATTTGACAAAGAAACTTGGATTTGTTGAATCAGAAAATAGAAAAAATAATATGCTTATTGTTACCAACTTTAATAGCCTTAATATAGGATTTGAAGTTAATTATGTAATTGGTATACATAGAGTATCATGGTCTGACATAGTTAAACCAGATGCAACAGTGAATAGCACCCAGTCTTCTATTGCAACAGGAATAATCAAGAAAAATAGAGATTTAATAATTGTTCTTGATTTTGAGAAGATAGTAGAAGAGATATGTCCTGGAACTTCATTGAAGGTTTCGGAAATTGTAGAAGTTGATTCTGAGCATAGAAATAATATTCCTATATTAATAGCAGAAGATTCGCCTCTATTAAGTAAGTTAATACATGACTCATTGTACAAGGCTGGCTACAATAATATAACTATGGCAGCTAATGGTCAAGAGGCATGGGATAAGCTCATGGAATTAAAGCGTAATAATGGTGTTGATTATGGTGTTAAATGTATAATTACTGATATTGAGATGCCACAGATGGATGGTCATAGATTGATCAGATTAGTAAGAGAAGATGAAGCAGTTAAGCATTTACCTATCGTAGTATTTTCTTCATTAATCAATGAGGAGATGATGCAAAAAGGAGCTAGACTAGGAGCTAATGCTCAAGTTTCAAAACCAGAGATAGGCAAATTAGTAGGAATAGTGGATAATTTGACAGGAAACAAATAGAAGTGAGAATATAGAATAAATGGCATAATAAATGCAGGGATATAATCCCTGCATTTATTATGTTAAATACTAATCAAGATTGAAGCTACCAGATATATCATCATTGAAAACATAATATGCTGTGTTTTCCTCAGGTTTGATATATACTTTAAGATCTTTAAGATCAGCTGCTTTATTACCAGCATCAGTCCATACTTTTTTAGCTAGAGTAATAACAGTCTTCTCGTCTAATTGTTTCTCTTGAAATTCTACGTATAAAGATGATTTCATAACATTTACCTCCTCTATGTAACAATATACTATAAAACAATTATAATATATAACATATTTGATAAAAAAGCAATGGCATTTTGTTAGAATTGTATAACAAAATGTGTGAATAATCCGTTAAAATCTACAAAAAATATTAATTCTAGCTTAAGTAGAAAAAAGTATTTAAATAATGTATAATTATATCGTATGAATAAGTGAAGTAACTATTGCAAAAAGTATTGGTAAAATTGATTTTTGTTAGTTATTATGTTAGAATATACAAGTGATTTTTTGATTATTATCGTTAAAACTATGAGGTGACCAAATGGATGAAAATTATCTTGACAGTTTATTAAATGAAATTACTCTTGATGAAGAGATAGACAATAGAATAGAAGAAGAGCTAGATGATGAATTAGTTAAGAGGGATATAGCTGAAAAAGAGGCTATGGAAACTGTAGATAGTCATGTAGAAAACGATTCAAAGGAAGAGGTTGAAGCTCAAGATTCACACATTGGTGTTGAACAATTGGACGAGTTAGATGAATTAGATTCTCTAGCTGATCTTGATATGGACGGATTAGATTTTGATGATATTGATTTTGATGATATTGATGTAACCAATATCAAACTCGACAATAATCAAAATAGTATATTGGAATTAGATGATTTAGAAGATATAGATATAGATGAGTTCTTTAAAGAGGAAGCTTTGGATGATAGCTTTTTTGAAGAAATCGAGAAAACGGATGATGAGATAGCATTTCCAGAGGAACTAGGTGGGGATGAATTGTTTGATGATTATGTGGAAGATGATAAAATTGATAATGAGGCTATAGAGAATACAGATTCTGATGTAGAGGACGAGGATTTATACAATCATAATATAGATGATGAGTATAATAATCAAGAAAATAATGATTATACAGAAGAATATATTTTTAATAACGAAGAATCTTCGGATATGGAGATTAATGAGAATAATGAAGAGTCGCAATATACAGAAGAAATTAATGTAGAAGATGTTTTTGGAACTAATGAATATCTAGATGACACAAACAAAGAATTAGATGATTTGTTTGCCATGCTTGGAATCGAAGATGAAGGTGATACTGAAGAATCTACAGAAATTAGTGTAGAATCTAGTAAAATTGATAATGACTCTATTGAATTAACAGATATTCCTGAAAAAGCTATTGAAGCTAAGAAGAAAAAGACTTTCTCACAGATTATTTTTGGTGATCCTGATGAAGACGAAGAAGAAGGAATTAGTCTAGAAGAATTAGAGGCGAAGAAGGCAGCAAAGCTTGCTCGCAAAGAGGAAAAGAAGGCAGCCAAAGAAATTAGCAATCAAAAGAAGAATGAAAATAAAGTAGCAAAAGAAGCTGTTAAGAAGAAAAATGAAGAAGAAAAACTAAACAAAAAGCTAGCTAAGAAGAGAAAAGAAGAACAGGAAAATATAGAAGCTGTACCTGAAAAGAAAATTAGTAAGGTATATGTTATTATATTAGCTGTATTAGGTATAGCCATAATAGGTGTATTGTTTTTAGGAACAAAAGCATTTAATTATAAGTTGGTTATAGAGAAAGCGGGAGAATATTTTTCTAGAGAGAAATATCGATTAGCATATGACGAGGTATATGGTGTAGATGTAAAAGAAGAAGATCAAGATTTGAAAGATAGAATATATACAGTAATGTATGTGGAGCGATTATATGAATCATATAATACTAATTTTTATGAATTAAAAAGGTATGATAAAGCATTGGATTCGTTATTGCGAGGATTAATTAAGTATGATGAACATTATGAAGAAGCAGTAGAACTCGATATTGTTAATGATATTGATAAATGTAAGTCTAAGATAGTTGATGCGCTAGAAGTTACGTATGGGATAAGTTTAGAAGAGGCCAATAGTATTAATGAAATGAATAATTATGACTATGTAAATGCCATTGAAAAATATTCATCAAATATTACACCAGAGGATGAGACACAAGCGGAGGAAGAATAATGATTTCAATAATCGATTATGATGCTGGAAATATAAAAAGCGTCGAGAAAGCATTAATATATCTGGGTGAAGAAGTTGTTATAACTAGAGATAGAGATGTTATTTTGGCAAGTGATAAGGTTGTTTTACCAGGTGTTGGTAGTTTTGGAGATGCAATGGGTAAGATAAGACAATATAATCTTGATAAGGTTATATATGATGTCGTAGAAGCTAATAAGCCATTTTTGGGAATATGTCTTGGATTACAGTTAATGTATGAGAGTAGCGATGAGACACTAGGTGTTAGTGGTCTTGGATTGTTAAAGGGTAAGATTTTAAGAATTCCAGATGCGGAAGGTCTTAAGATACCTCATATGGGATGGAATTCACTAGATATAACAAATAATGCTAGATTATTTAAAGGTATTGAAGATAAGAATCCTTATGTATATTTTGTTCACTCATATTATTTGAAAGCAGAAGATGAAAGTGATGTAGCGGCAACTACGCAGTATTCTACGCATATACATGCATCTATAGAGCATAACAATATTTTTGCGTGCCAATTCCATCCAGAGAAAAGTAGCAAGGTTGGATTACAGATATTACAGAACTTTATTAATCTAGAGGAGGAATAGATATGCATACAAAGAGAATAATTCCTTGTCTTGATGTTCATAACGGAAGAGTTGTTAAGGGAATAAATTTTGTTAATTTACAAGATGCTGGTGATCCTGTTGAAGTTGCAAGAGCTTATGATAGCGCAGGTGCAGATGAGTTAGTATTTCTTGATATAACAGCATCATCAGATGCTAGAAATATAGTAGTTGATATGGTTAGAAGAGTTGCAGAGACTGTATTTATACCATTTACAGTAGGTGGTGGAATAAGAACAGTTGATGATTTCAAGGAGATTCTTAGAGAAGGTGCAGATAAGGTATCTATTAATTCTTCGGCTATAGATAATCCTAATCTAATAAGCGAGGCGGCTGACAAATTTGGAAGCCAATGTGTAGTAGTTGCTATTGATGCTAAACGTAGAGCAGATGGTTCTGGTTGGAACATATATAAGAACGGCGGAAGAGTAGATGTAGGCATTGATGCTGTTGAATGGGCAATGAAGGCAAATAAGCTAGGTGCAGGAGAGATTCTACTAACAAGCATGGATTGTGATGGTACAAAGGCAGGGTATGATATTGAATTAACTAAGATTATTTCAGAAAATGTATCTATACCAGTAATTGCCTCAGGTGGAGCAGGTACCAAAGATCATTTCTATGATGCACTTACAGACGGAAAAGCAGATGCAGCATTAGCGGCTTCGCTATTTCATTACAAAGAATTAGAGATAAATGACTTAAAGAGATATTTAATTGAAAAAGGGCTAGATATGAGAATTTAATCTTATTTTAAGATTAATACATATTAGCATAAGAGGATAATTAATGATAGATATAAGGGAAAATGTTATAGATGTAAATACCTATCTAATGTTAAGAGCAAGTGTTAACTGGAAAGAATTATCTAGAGAACAAGCTGATAAAGCATTAAATAATAGTATGTATACTGTATGTGCCTATGTTGATGATATACCAGTTGGTATGGGAAGGATAGTAGGCGATGGTGCAGTTGTATGTTATATACAAGATTTAATTGTAATTCCGACATGTCAATCTATGCATATAGGGAATGCTTTATTGGGAAAGCTTATTGAATATGTAGATAGTATTAAGATAGCTGACTCGGAAATAATGTTGTGTCTAATGTGCGCCAAAGGACGAGAAGAGTTTTATAAAAAGTATGGATTTATTTCTAGGCCTACAGATAATCTAGGTCCAGGAATGATACAATATATAAGATAGTAGATGATTGAATACAAATGGATGATAATTGAATACAGATAAGATATAATCAAAAAAGTAACACTTAATATTTCCTAAGAAATTATTAAGTGTTACTTTTTGTTTATATAAGCCTATGCTTGGGAATTATCTTTGTTTTCCATATTTCTATTAGCGGCAGATAACATAAGTTTGATTCTGTTTAACTGATTTACTTCAGAAGCACCAGGGTCATAATCTACAGCAACGATATTTGCATCAGGGAAAGCACGTCTAAGTTCCTTGATAACACCCTTACCTACTATATGGTTAGGTAAACAACCAAACGGTTGAGCACATACAATATTAGAAGCATCGCTATGGATTAATTCTATCATCTCGCCTGTTAAGAACCAACCTTCACCGGTTTGATTTCCAAGTGAAGCAAATGGTTTAGCATAATCAGCAAGTTTACTAATGTGAACAGGAGCAGTAAAGTGCTTACTCTTAGTAAGTTCTTTCTTAGCATGAGATCTAAATTGTTCTAAGAACCAGATTCCCATATTTGCAATTGTAGCAGATTTCTTAGGCTTACCTAGGAATCTGTGTTTATAATTACTGTTATAGAAACAGTACATGAAAAAGTCTAATAAGTCAGGCATTACAGCTTCAGCACCTTCAGCTTCTAATAAATCTACAAGGTGATTATTTGCTGATGGTAAGAATTTAACAAGAATCTCGCCAACAATACCAACTCTAGGTTTAACTTCATCAGTTATCTCTAAATTATCAAAGTCTCTAATGATACCAGTAATATTTTTCTTAAATGTAGAAGTCTTACCTGTCTTAACTGATTCCTTGCAGATGTCTTCCCATTTTTGGTGTAGGGCATTAGCTGATCCAGGAACCTTCTCATAAGGACGCATTTTATATAATACTCTCATTAAAACATCGCCGTATACAATTGCTTGTAAAACTTTCTTGATCATTGAATAGCTATAAGTAAAACCAGGGTTTTTCTCTATACCTTGAGTACTTAGAGATATAACAGGAATATAACCTAGACCTGATTTTTCTAAAGCACGTCTGATAAATCCAATATAGTTAGTTGCTCTACAACCACCACCTGTTTGAGTTATTGCAACAGCAGTTTTGCTAAGGTCATATTTGCCTGAGTTAAGAGCAGACATTATCTGACCTATTACAATAAGTGATGGGTAACAAGCATCATTATTTACATATTTTAATCCCATATCAATGTCGGCCTTAGTAGCATCTGGTAATACAACAACATTATAACCAGAAGAATTTAATGCAGGTTCTAACATATTAAAGTGTATAGGTGACATTTGAGGAGCTAATATTGTATAGTTTTTCTTCATGTCTTCTGTAAATAAAACTCGATTATAAGCAGAAGAGACAGGAGATGGTTTGAAATGCTTTTTCTTTCTAACATTTACAGCGCTTATTAGAGAACGGATACGTATTCTAGCAGCGCCAAGGTTGCTAACTTCATCAATTTTAAGAACAGTATATATTTTACCTGATTTAGTTAATATATCATTTACAGCATCAGTAGTAACAGCATCAAGACCACAACCAAATGAGTTAAGCTGTATTAATTCAAGGTTGTTGCTAGCTTTAACATAGTTAGCAGCAGCGTATAGTCTTGAATGATACATCCATTGATCAGATACGATTAGAGGACGTTCAACAGGTGCTAAGTGAGATATAGAATCTTCAGTAAGAACAGCTATACCATATGAATTAATTAACTCAGGAAGACCATGATTGATTTCAGGATCAACATGATATGGGCGTCCAGCAAGAACGATACCTAATTTATCATTTTCTTCAAGGTATTTAATTGTCTCTTCACCTTTTTTACGAATATCTTTACGGACTCTATCATCTTCCGCATATGCTGCATCAATAGCATCAGCTATTTCTTGTAAAGGAATATCGTAATAGTGATCTAATTCCTCGTACATTCTAGTTACAAGAGCATCCCTATTGTCTAATGCTAAGAAAGGACGTATAAATGTTATTGATTCATCATTTATTTCTTCCATGTTGTTCTTAATATTCTCAGCATAAGAAGTAACGATAGGGCAGTTGTAGTTATTATTAGCCTCTGGTGTTTCATTACGCTCATATGGAATACATGGGTAGAAAATATCTTTAATTCCTTGCTTAAGTAACCACATTACATGACCGTGACTTATCTTAGCTGGATAACATTCTGATTCACTAGGAATTGATTCAATACCTAAATCATATATTTGTCTATTTGATTGAGGCGATAAAATAACTCTGAATCCTAATTTAGTTAAAAATGTATGCCAGAATGGATAGTTCTCATAAATATTTAACACACGAGGAATACCGATAGTACCTCTGTATGCCATATCTGGAGCTAATGACTCATAATTAAACATTTGTTTTAACTTATAATCAAATAAGTTAGGTACGTTATCCTTATTCTTCTTCATACCTACGCCACGTTCACATCTATTACCTGATATAAATTGACGTCCACCAGTAAATCTGTTGATAGTAAGAAGACAAGCGTTAGTACAGCCTTTACAACGAGCCATAGTAGTATCATATTGAAGATTGTTAATCTTATTAATTGATAACATTGTAGATTCTACTGTGCTATCATATCTATCACGAGCAATTAGGGCAGCACCGAAGGCACCCATTATACCTGAAATGTCAGGACGAACAGCCTCTCTACCAGATATAATTTCAAAACTTCTAAGAACAGCATCATTATAGAAAGTACCGCCTTGTACAACAACCTTTTCACCTAAGTCTTTAGGGTCAGTAAGTTTGATAACTTTAAGTAAGGCATTTTTAATAACAGAATATGCAAGACCTGCTGATATATCAGCAACGGTAGCGCCTTCCTTTTGGGCCTGTTTAACTTTAGAGTTCATAAATACAGTACATCTTGAACCTAAATCAATAGGATTCTCAGCTAATAATGCAATCTCAGCAAAATCACTTACAGAGTAATTTAGGGATTTTGCAAAAGTTTCTATAAATGAACCACAACCAGATGAGCAAGCCTCGTTAAGTAATACGTTATCAACAACGCCTTTTTTGATTTTGATACATTTCATATCTTGACCACCAATGTCAAGAATACAATCAACTTCTGGCTCAAAGAAAGCAGCAGCAGTGTAGTGAGCAATAGTCTCAACTTCGCCGTGGTCTAACATAAGAGCAGATTTGATAAGAGCTTCACCGTATCCTGTAGAACAAGAACCAACAATAGAAGCACTATCTGGTAGTAATGAATATATTTCTTTAATTGATTTTAGGGTAGTATTAAGTGGACTACCATTGTTACTGCTGTAGAAATCATATAATAATGAACCGTCTTCTCCAACTAAAGCAACTTTAGTAGTAGTAGAACCAGCATCTATTCCGAGGAAACAATTTCCTTCGTATTTTTGTAAGTCGCCTCTCTTTACTGAAAAACGATTATGCTTCTCTGTAAATTCATCATAAGCAGCTTGATTTTTAAATAATGGATCGAGACGTTCGACTTCCATTTCGATATGAACATCACCCTTTAATTGCTCAGATAAATCTTCTAAAGTAGTAGAGATATCTGGATTAGAATTAAGGGCAGCACCAACAGCTGCAAATAAATGTGAATGATCAGGTGCAATAATTGCATCATCTGATAGATTCAATGTTCTAATGAAAGTGTTCTTAAGTTCTGATAAGAAATGAAGAGGCCCGCCGAGGAATGCAACATTACCTCTGATTGGTTTACCACAAGCAAGACCACTTATTGTTTGATTAACTACTGCTTGAAAAATAGAAGCAGATAAGTTTTCTTTTGTAGCACCTTCATTAATTAATGGTTGAATATCAGTTTTAGCAAATACACCACAACGAGCTGCGATAGGATATATAGTATCGTAATTTTTTGCATACTCGTTAAGACCAGTAGCATCTGTTTGTAGAAGAGAAGCCATTTGGTCTATAAAAGAACCGGTACCACCAGCACATACACCATTCATTCTCTGGTCTATACCGTTAGTAAAATATATAATCTTAGCATCTTCACCACCTAATTCTATAGCTACATCAGTTTGAGGAGCATAGTCGGTAAGAGCAGTTGATACACAAACAACCTCTTGAGTGAAAGGAATACCAAGAACTGTAGATAATGCAAAACCTCCTGAACCAGTGATGGCAGCACATATGTCTGAGTTTCCTAATTTGGTATAAGCATCATTTACTAAGTCAGAAAGAGTTTCTTTGATATTAGCAAAGTGTCTCTTGTAATCTGAAAAAATAATATCATTGTTTTCATCTAGGACTGCTACTTTAACAGTAGTAGAACCTACGTCAATTCCTAAAGTATATTTCATAATATATTATAAGGGTGAATCCCCTTAACCTCCTTAAATACATTTTAATAAGAAAGAACTAATTGCAACATTTAACATTATACGAAAATATATTACAAAATACAATAAAAAAAGTATT
>JAVBSS010000034.1:0-13668 GCA_031556525.1 Lachnospiraceae bacterium | reverse complement strand
GCTGCTTCGTTCCCGACCTGACATGGTTCACAGACATCTGTTGCGCAAGACCCAAGCTTCAACACCACTTGCTAGAGGCAGCTCTACAAAATTATAATCCTCGGCAAATTATCACCCCTGCTAAAGCGGATTGCAGGTTCAAGGCTCCGCTAATTCCCCGGCTGCACGGAAAGGTTATAAACTATATTAAATGCTAGTTAAGTATAACTTAATCTATATTCAAAGTCAACTTGCAAGTATTTACTTTTAACACTATTTTTTTCTCAAACCTTTAAAGAATTCTGTCAATAAATTACTACATTCTTCACCTAGAATTCCGCTCTCAATACTTACTTGATGATTAAATGCTTTCATATCTAATAGATTAATTACTGAGCCCGCACATCCCGCTTTAGGATTCATTGCTCCAATTACCACTCTCGGAATTCTAGCTTGAACAATCGCACCAGAACACATTTGACAAGGCTCCAATGTAATATACATTGTACATTCTTCCAGTCTCCAATCGCCGAGCACTTTCGATGCTTTTGCTATTGCATCTAATTCCGCATGAGCAAGTGTAGTTTTTTTTAAGTTTCTTCTATTATGCCCTCTTGCAATTATTTTATCCTTATATACTATTATACAACCTATAGGGACATCGCCTTTTCTACCTGCAGCCTTTGCCTGTGCAATCGCTTTTTTCATATATATTTCATCTACTGTCATCAAATATTTCTTCCTTTATAATATTATTTGCCCTTTACTAATATACATTAATTAGGGGATATTATCTTTTACTATATATTAAAATATGCTATATTTATTATATTATATAGGCATACTCTAATTGTCTATACTTATTTATATAAATTTATATATTTACATTTACGTAATTTTAGCAAGTGAATTACCAAATGTGATTTTTCAGAAGCAAATATTAGGAGATTTCTATGCAATTTCAGATTGAGACAACTAACTTAATTCTTAAAGTGGAAAATGCAGATAAGTCATATGATGTGCTAGACTTTTACAGTTATAACAGTGATTTATTTGATAAGTTTGAGCCTACTAGACCTACTAACTTCTACACTGAGGCTTTTCATAGGGCTAGTCTTAGGGCTGAACATAATGATATTATCAACAAAAGATTTCTTAGATACTATATATATCTACGATCAAATCCGCAAAAAATCATAGGTGCCATTAATTTTTCTAGTATTAATTATGGCGCTTTTATGAGTGCGTCTATTGGATATAAACTTGATAAAAATCACCATAAAAGAGGTTATGCCTATGAAGCTTGTGTTGCTGCAATAGGCATAATGTTTAATGATTATGGTCTACAACGAATTGATGCTAGAGTACTTCCGAGTAATGTTCCTTCTATTAAATTATTAAAGCGTCTTCACTTTACTTATGAAGGAATTGAATATAGTGCCGTATCAATAAATGGCAATCGCGAGAACCTATATAGATTCAGCTTAATTAATAACAACTATCCTATACAATATTAGTTATCCAATATCCAAACACACCTGTCTTTACCATTGTTTTCTTTACTGGCACAAACTGATTAAACCCAAACAAATTAGCAAGGTACTTTTCTTTATTTGAATACATCCCTGGGATCCCTAACACAACTGCATGTTTTCCATCACTAAAAATAACTTTACCTAACATTAAATATTTATATGTATAATATCCATGAACAAGAAAGCTATTAGTACCTAATCGCCAATTATCCATTGCTAACAGACCTATATCATTAAGTCTAATTCTTACACAGTTAAACAACTCATTGTTATCAAATGCTGGTAGTTTAGGATATGTGTCTAACATGTTTTTTAATGCTTTTTCTGGCTCTATGGCCTTTAATATTATCTTCTCACTATCTATCTTTTCTTGACTATATATATTTTTTTGATTATCTATGTTATCTTCTGAATAGGTATTATCTTGTTGAAGCTTATTTATATCTTCTGTAATATTATTCTCTGCCCATTGATTACTTTCATTATTAATATTTTTAGTCTGTGCATTAATCTCTTCTTCGTACTCACTGATTTTTTGCATATCTTCTTTTAATTCAGCCTCTACTAGCATCTTTTCGTTTTTGTACTCATCCTTCTCTTCTTCTACAGTGATTAGATTTTCAAGATCTACCGTTCTGTCCGTCCACTGACTTAGATATATGATTTTCCCATTTCTATATAAAAACACGCCTTCTATATCAGATACAGACTTTTTACTTCCGAATACATTTTGTGGATCTGTGGTTAATTTTAATTCTTCCATACCATTTTTTGTATATAGATTTTCAACAAATATTCCTTCGTCATTATTGGAATACATGCACAACTTATATTTAGAGTCTGTAGGCATCTTATAATCTCTTATACCTACAAATACCCTACATTGCTTGTCCCTTAATTCAACTCTGACATATCCTACATTATCTGTCTTTTCCTCGTTTTCATATCTATATAAATACGATACTATCCTCTTATAATTAGTCAAAATGCCCACTCCCTTCTTTACATAAATATATGAAGGGAATGAGCATTATATGATTACTATTCTATTTCTAAATACCTTGATTATATGTCATTAATCATCATAGTACTATATAATCCTAGTTTTAATCTTAGTTTCTTCCTAGAATATCGCTTAAAGCAGCAAATTGTTCTAACGTTAATGCCTCTCCTCTTATGGAAGGACTTAGATTCATTTCAGTTAGGGCATTTACTACTTGCTCCTTTGTAAATTGCAGATTACCTGCATTGGCAATTCCATTTTGCAATGTTTTTCTTCTTTGATTAAATGAGGCTCTTATTATATTAAACATAAGCTTTTCATTATTAACTGTTACAGGAGCTTCTTCCCATGTTGTAAGTCTAATTACAGACGAACTTACATTAGGTCTTGGAATAAAGCAATTAGGTGGAACATTAGCTACTATGTAAGGCTCTGCATAGTATTGAACTGCTAGGGATAATGCACCATAGTCTTTAGTCCCTGGCCCTACTTGCATTCTATCTGCTACTTCTTTTTGTACCATAACTGTTATATTCTCAACTGGCACATGATTTTCAAATAATCCCATTATAATAGGAGTTGTTATATAATACGGTAGATTAGCAACTATTTTAACTGGCTTTCCATTATTCTTTTCTTCAATTAATTTGTTAACATCTAGTTTTAAAATGTCTTCATTTATTACTGTAATATTATCGTAATCGGCTAGAGTCTGTTCTAATATCGGAATAAGGTGCTTATCTATCTCAACTGCTACTACTTCCCTTGCCGCTTCTGCAAGCCACTGTGTCATTGTACCGAAACCAGGGCCTACTTCTATTACCATATCATCTTTGGTAATTCCTGCTGCCGATACTATCTTAGTTAGCACATGTTCATCTATCAAGAAATTCTGACCGAATTTTTTCTGAAATGCAAAGTCATATTTTTTAATTGTATCAATTGTTACCTGTGGATTACTTAGTTTTTCCATTGTCTACCTCATTTTATAAATTATATAATCGTTTTGCATTTTCATTAGTAACTCTTATAACTTCTTCTTCGTTAATTCCTTTTATCTCGCCTATTGCCTTAGCTACATACTTAAGATATCCAGATACATTTCTCTTACCTCTATATGGATCTGGTGCTAGGTAAGGACAATCTGTCTCTAGTACAATATTTTCTATAGGAAGATAATCTACTACCTCTTTTAAGGTTTTTGCATTTTTAAATGTAACTACTCCACCTATTCCAAAGAAATAATTAAGCTTAAGAAACTCTCTTGCCATTTCTTTGCTATAAGAATAGCAATGAACTACTCCGCCTATTTCTTCTGCATGATTAGCAATCATCATATCTAAGGTATCTTTTGCCGCATCTCTTGAATGGACACATATAGGCAACTTAACCTCTCTTGCTAAATCCATTTGCTTCTCAAAAAATACTTTCTGTATTTCTTTGGCTGGTTCATCATAGTAATAATCTAATCCAATTTCACCTATTGCAATTATCTTATCTTCCTTTGATAACTCTCTTAAAATATCTATGTCTTTGTCAGTCATATCCCCAACTTCATTGGGATGAACACCAACCGCACCGTACATAAAATCATATTTCTTAACAAATTCAATGTTAGCCCTCGAGTTCTCTATATCGACACCCATATTTACAATGCCTACTACGCCCTCATTATATGCTGTTAATATTACTTCTTCTCTGTCATTATCAAATGAATCATCATCATAATGTGCATGTGTGTCAAATATCATTATCTATCCCTCTACAAATCTATAATCTTATCTTTGTGCCTTGTCCATCTCTCTTGGTTGGTTTTACTCTAGTAAATTGTACTGGTATTTCATCATACATAAACTCAGACTTAGTATCTCCAACTGCACATAAGATTACATTATCATCTTCTTTTAATTTAATTCCTCTAACTCCGACTGCTGTTTTCTTAAGCTCGCTAACTTCATTTGCCTTAAATCTAATATAGAATCCGTTCTTAGTACCAAGTACAACCTCATTATTTTCTTCAACAGCAGAAATAGTAATAAGCTTAGTGTCCTCTGGTAATTTAGTTGAATCTATAGTTTTCTTAGTTGCATCAAATTCAGCACCATTTACTCTCTTAACCATTCCCTTACTACTTGCAAATAGGAATTGTTTGGTCATAATATTATCAAATGAATCTACATATATTAATTCTTCTTCTGAAGTACAGTTACTTATATTCTCAACTGGTATACCTTTGTCTTTATACTTACTAACAGGTATATCAAGTACCTTAATCTTATGTAGCTTACCGTTATCCGTAAATATACATACCCTATCTAGGTTATTAATCTTAAGTACCGTTTTAAAATCGTTTTCAATATTAGCTATATTACGTTGATATGTTTGCTCATCAAAGGCTTTTACATAACGGAATCTATCTATTACAACATAATAATCTTGTTCTTTTATTTCTTCCTTCTTAATAACTATATCTGCTGCATCTTCTATTACAGTCTTTCTAGGAGTATTATATCTATTCTTAATATCTTTTAATTCTGACTGAATCTTATTCTTCATCTTTGTTGGACTATTTAATAATCCTTCATAAGTCTTAATATTTTTAAGAGTTTCATCATACTCTTTCTTCAAGATATCTAACTCAAGACCAATTAACTTCTGTAATCTCATTTCAAGAATTGCTGTTGCTTGACGCTCAGTAAATCTTAGCTCTTTTGCTTCTTTCTCTGAAGAAGCATGTTTGAATTTGATAGGTTCCGTTATACCTTCAATAAGACAAGCTTTTGCATCTTTAAGGTTCTTGGATCCACGAAGAATCTCAATAATAAGGTCGATAACATCATATGCTTTCATCAAACCTTCTTTAACTTCTTTCTTATCTAATTCTTTCCCAAGCAAGTATTCATATTTCTTAGTATTAATGTCTATTTGAAATATAACAAAATTCTTGATAGCATCTTTAAGTGATAATAGAACTGGCTTTTTATCAAGAACTGCCAACATGTTTACGCCAAATGTATCCTCTAATCTACACTTCTTATATAGAAGATTTACATTTCGCTCAACATCTGCACCCTTACGAAGTTCTACAACTATTCTAATACCGTCTTTATCAGAGTTATTTCTAATATCTACAATATCACCTGTAACTTTATTTCTAACCATATCTGCAATATCACTCATGAATTTGTCTATTGCACCTATCATTGTATATGGTATTTCTGTAACAACTATATTGGTTTTTCCATTCTTGCCTTCTTCTATTTCTACCTTTCCACGAACACGAACTTTTCCTTGTCCGCTAGCATAGATATCTGGTAAATCAGACGCATTTGCAATAATTCCACCTGTAGCAAAATCAGGACCCTTAACATACTCCATTAAGCCTTCTGTCGTTATCTTAGGATCAGAAATGTAAGCTACTGTTGCATCTAATACTTCACCAAGATTATGAGTTGGTATTTTACATGCCATACCTACTGCGATACCTTCTGCTCCTGTTATTAATAGGTTAGGTACTCTAACTGGTAAAACTTCTGGTTCTTTCTCTGATTCATCAAAGTTAGGAACAAAATCTATTACATGTTTGTCTAGATCACTTAAATATACTTCTTCTGATAATCCAGATAATTTGGCCTCTGTGTAACGCATAGCCGCAGCTCCATCACCTTCAATAGAACCAAAATTACCATGGCTGCTTACTAGTGGATGATTAAGTGACCATTCTTTTGATAAGTTAACCATTGCTTCATATATTGAACTATCACCGTGAGGGTGATATTTACCCATTGTATCACCTACGATACGAGCTGATTTCTTAAATGGACCATCATTTCTAAGACCTAGTTCTCTCATGGCGTATAAAATACGTCTCTGAACGGGCTTTAATCCATCTCTTGCATCTGGTATTGCTCTTGCTACAATAACACTCATAGCATAATCTATATATGAAGTAGACATCTCATCGGAAAATTCAACGGTGGTTATCTTCTCTTCAAATTCTTCCTCTTGTTTTTTCTTTGCCATCTCTTACACTCCTTAACTAATTACAGATCTAGATTTGCATACATAGCATTTTCATTAATAAATGCTTTTCTCGGTGGTACATCACTTCCCATAAGAACTTCTGTCATTTTATTTGCACTTACTCCGTCTTCAATCTCTATACGCTTTAGAGTTCTTGTCCTTGGATTAAGGGTTGTATCCCATAACTGACCAGCATCCATTTCTCCAAGACCTTTGTATCGTTGAACACTTAGGTTGCCTGAATGTGTCTCTTTATATTCTTCTAAGGCTCTATCATCATATAAGTATACATCTTTTTTCTTCTTTCCTACGCCTTCTTCAACCTTGTATAGTGGTGGCATAGCTCTATATACTTTTCCCTCATATATAAGCTCTGGCATAAA
This sequence comes from Lachnospiraceae bacterium, assembly GCA_031556525.1. Taxonomy (GTDB): domain Bacteria; phylum Bacillota; class Clostridia; order Lachnospirales; family Lachnospiraceae; genus JAVBSN01. The sequence continues at coordinate 6,745 of JAVBSS010000034.1, read as the reverse complement.
TCTATAGAAGAACGTTAATAGTAATGTAGATATATGAGCTCCATCTACATCCGCATCTGTCATAATAACTATCTTGTCATAATTAAGTTTACTTATATCAAAATCATTTCCATAACCTTGTAGGAATCCACATCCAAAAGCATTAATCATTGATTTGATTTCTGCATTAGCGAGAACTTTTTCAATAGATTGCTTTTCTACATTAAGAATCTTACCACGAATAGGAAGGATTGCTTGGGTTCTTCTATCTCTTGCAGTCTTTGCTGAACCACCCGCAGAATCTCCCTCTACAATAAATATTTCACATTCTTCTGACTTACTAGATTCTTGCTTTGCAAGTTTTCCATTACCTTCAAATGCAAACTTTTTATCACCTAAATTAGTTCTAACCTTTTCCTCTGCTCTTCTAATCTTAGCTGCTTTTTCTGCACAACTAATAACAGTCTTAAGAGTCTCTAGATTTCTATCAAAATATAGCTGACACTCACTACTTACTGCTGCCGTCATAGCTGTCGCTACATCTACGTTATCAAGTTTAGTCTTTGTCTGTCCTTCAAATCTAGGGTCTGGGTGCTTAACAGATATTACTGCTGTCATACCATTCCTAGTATCATTTCCTGTAAAGTTAGTATCCTTTTCTTTAAGAATTCCAAGCTCTCTAGCATATTGATTAATAATCTTTGTGAAACCATTTTTAAAACCTGAAATATGAGTTCCACCCTCAATAGTATTAATGTTATTACAAAATCCTAATATATTCTCACCAAATTCTGTTGTAAACTGAAATGCAACTTCCATCATAATTCCGTCTTTTTCAGCATTAAAATATATTGTGTCATGAACTGGCTCTTTGTCTTTATTAAGTTCAGCTATAAAACCTTTAATACCTTCTGGTTCATTAAAAGTAACTGGATCTTTATCATCTCTTTCATTTTCAAATATAATTGTTAATTCTGGATTAAGATAAGCTGTTTCATGAAGTCTTTGCTTAATAGATGAGGCTTTGAATTTTACTGTATCAAATATAGTCTTATCCGGAACAAAGCTAATCTCTGTTCCCGTTTTTCTAGTTTTGCCGATTATAGGAAGCTTGCCGTCTTCTAGCTTCATTACAGGCTTGCCCTTCTCATAACTGTCAATGCTAATTACTCCATCTTTCATTACCTTGACATCCATATGAGCAGATAAAGCATTTACAACTGAAGAACCAACTCCATGAAGACCTCCTGATGTCTTATATGCACTATCATCAAACTTACCACCAGCATGAAGAGTAGTAAATATAACTCGCTCTGCAGGTATTCCCTTCTTATGAAGGTCAACTGGTATACCTCTTCCGTTATCTCTAATAACAGCTGATCCATCTTTCTTAATTGCAACATATATTTCATTACAATGTCCTGCTAAATGTTCATCAACACTGTTATCAACTATTTCATATATTAAATGATTAAGACCTTTTACAGAAGTAGAACCAATATACATTCCTGGCCTTTTTCTAACAGGATCTAAACCTTCTAAAACGGTAATATTCTTAGCACTATAACTCATCTAATTATCTCCTTTGTCTTGCCTACAACTATTCCAATACTTCTAGTTTCATTTACGTAATATAACTCTAGTTTCCCTAAGATTCTATATATTCAATATAATCCTAGTTTTCCTAAGATTCTATATATTCAACGTAATCCTAGTTTTTCTTGAATTCCATCAATTCTAGTCCTTCATTATTTTCTAATACAGTTCTAATAGTCCACTCATTAGTAAATAATAATAGAGGATTCTCTTTCATATCTTTAACCTTCTTAACATCATTTACTCTCTTAAGCTTTGTAACATCTGTTGAAGGATCTTTTATCCAACGAATATAGTTATATGGCAATGTCTCTAATCTAATCTCACATCCATACTCATTCTCAAGTCTATATTTTAATACATCAAATTGAAGCACACCTACAACACCTACAATAATCTCTGACATTCCTGCTGTATACTCTTGGAATATTTGAATGGCACCTTCTTGTGCAATTTGAGTAACACCCTGTACAAATTGTTTACGCTTCATTGTATTTAATTGAACTACTCTACAAAAATGCTCTGGTGCAAATGTAGGTATTCCTTCATATTCAAACTTCTTTCCTGTTGTACATATTGTATCGCCTATTGAAAATAGTCCTGGATCAAATATACCTATTACATCTCCTGCATAGGCTTCTTCTACTATTTTTCTATCTTGTGCCATAATTTGTTGTGGTTGAGATAATTTTAGTTTTCTCTTACTTTGTACATGATATACATCTTTGTTAGCTTCAAACTTACCTGAACATATTCTCATAAATGCTATTCTATCTCTATGTGCCTTGTTCATATTTGCTTGTATTTTAAATACAAATGCTGAAAAAGGCTCTTCAATCGGATCAATTAGTCCCTCATCTGATGTTCTAGCAAGTGGAGAACTAGTCATCTTAAGGAAATGCTCTAAAAATGTCTCAATACCAAAAGTAGTAAGTGCCGAACCAAAGAATACTGGTGATAGTTTTCCTTGGCTTACTGCTTCAATATCTAATTCTTCTGATGCGCCATCTAACAACTCAACTTCTTCCATTAATTGATTATATAACTCATCTCCAATTTCTTTTTGAAGTTCTGGATTATCAATTGATACGTCAGTTTCCGCAGCTTTCTTCGCACCACCTGTAGAAACTGCTTGAAACATAGATACTTCCCTTGTTTCTCTGTCATATACACCCTTAAATCTCTTTCCTGAACCTATTGGCCAGTTAATTGGGCATGTTTTAATGCCAAGAACTGTTTCGATATCATCTAATAATTCGAAAGAATCCTGAGCTTCTCTATCCATTTTATTTATAAATGTAAATATAGGTATGTTTCTCATTACACATACCTTAAACAATTTTATTGTCTGTGCCTCAACACCCTTTGATGCATCAATAACCATTACCGCTGAATCCGCTGCCATAAGGGTACGGTAAGTATCCTCTGAGAAATCCTGATGACCTGGTGTGTCCAGAATATTAATGCAATAATCATTATAGTTAAATTGAAGTACAGAAGAAGTTACAGATATACCTCTTTCTTTTTCTATCTCCATCCAATCTGAAACAGCATGCTTTGCTGTTGCTTTTCCTTTAACAGAACCTGCTGTATTAATTGCTCCTCCGTATAATAGGAACTTCTCTGTCAATGTAGTCTTACCTGCATCGGGATGTGAAATAATTGCAAATGTTCTTCTCTTTTCTATTTCGTTTCTATAGCCTTGACCCATGTTATATCTCCTTACATATTCTCTTCTTCATCTTCTATTATAAATACATCTTCTATAGACATATTAAAAAATTTTGATATCTTGTGCGCTAAAGATAGGGACGCATTATATTTACCATTTTCAAGCGATATAATAGTCTGCCTTGTTACTTCAACAGCTTCTGCTAATTGCTTTTGTGTAACATTGTTTTCTTTTCGTAATTCTTGTATCCTTGTACGCATACGTCTCCTCCTTATATTTTCTAGGTTTAGTGCCCTTTACATTTTATAGATGTTTTTCCTCAAAGTCAAGGCAAATGAATTTTATTTATTTCATCTACATCAGAATAATCACCCCTTCACATAAAAAATCCGCAATTCTTATTATTAAAAATTGCGGAAATCTATGTTCAATCTATTACAATATCTGTACTACTTTTAATTCTCTTTGCCTAGATAAATCTACAATATCGCCTCCACATTGTATAGTAGGCGCATGTATTTGCATTTTATTAATAAATACTACCTTACCTTCTCTTCCGTCAGTAAGTTTTACTTCTGCATTCATATAAGTATCTGCTACTCGCTGTAAAAATGTCATTATATATTCGGTTTCATATTTTCTTAACCCTTCATTTTCAAATATTCGAATTACTTCAAATGGGCATATTGGACCTCTATACACTCTATTTGCGGTCATTGCATCATATACATCTGCTATTGCTACTATCTTAGCAAAAGGACTTATCTGTTCCCTATGTAATCCCCTAGGATAACCACTTCCATCACATCTTTCATGATGCATTAATGCTGCATATTGTATCTGGATATCTACTTTTTGTCCATTTAATATCTTATATCCTTCAAGAGAATGTCGTTTAACTATAGTATATTCTTCTTCTGTTAATTTCCCTGGTTTTTTAATTATTTCACTAGGTATTTTAATTTTCCCCACGTCATGAAGAAGTCCACACATTGTAACCATTTTAATATCTTCTTCTGAAAAATTCAACCATCTAGCTAACATATTACATATAAGTGATACATTTACTGCATGTGCATATGTACTATCATCATAATGCCTTAGATTAGCAATCATATCCATAACATTAATGCTATCACTTTCATTAATTAATGACTCCATGTTATTATACATATTATCAATATCAACTGGCGCATTTTTTTCCACAATGTCATTTAACGAGTCCTGTATTGAATGTATTCCTTCGTCATATTCTTTTTTGAATTCTTTGAATTTCTTAGTCTCCGTAAATTTAGGTGTCTCCTCAATAAAGGATTCTTTCTTAGGCGTTTCTTCTATAATATACACCCTACGAATAGAATATTGCTCCAGTCTATCTATGGCATACTTCGTTAAAATAGTTCCCATTGGGATTATAAGTTGACTAGCACTATTATACACATCTTGTCCTATTACCATATTTAATTTTAAATCTGATGTTCTAATTTCTCTCATGTATTACCCCTTTTATAATGCCCATAACTATTTACAATCTATAGTACCTATTATTTCACTACTTTTTAATCTCAAGTATTTTCATATAATACTCATTATCTTCCATTGAATATATCTTTCCTGCTATGCAAAGATTTCCCTCTTGATTTAAACACATCTCTGCACCTATGTCATAATTCTCATATGCAATAGTCTTACTATATTGTTCATCATATAATTCTAATCGTGCCTGTATTTCACTTTCAGATAATGACTCCTCTTGATCTCTCAAATTAGCTTCATATACTTCTTTTTCTCCATATTTATCAACAAATTCTTCCCCACAAAGAATAAGTAATTGCTCAGCAGCCTCTTGGTTTGTCAACCCAGCTGTCGTTATTAATTCACCATTGCTAAGTTTCTTGCCACTTACACTAGCTATATTATATGCTTTATATATTATGCTTCCATCATAGTGTTCTTCTATTATTAATATAGAATATACTTTTGTACCATAATATGATTCATAGAATACATCCTTTATGGTCAACTCTTCGCCACCGTTTAATCTAAATTCTTCTGCCTCTATCTTTTTCTTATATGTCTCTAATATCTCTAAATTCATAGCCATTGCATCACTTGATTTTGATAATAAAGTTGGTAAATGATATGTACTATCCCCTACTGTCTTGTCTATTACATCATTCACCATTATATCAGCCGTAATTTTTTCTTGTTGCTCTTGCCTTACTTCCATTGTATCTTGAAACGAACGATTAATTTCTTCTTGTTTTGCTCTCTCAGCCTCTTCGTTTTTATTTACACCATAAGTCAACAACCCCACTAGAATTACAGATATCAGTTTAAACATCCCTTTTTTCTTCATAAAATCACTATTCATATCGATCCCCCATATATATGTTACCTATATTATTCAATTTCAAGAATATATGCGTAAAAATCTGCTCCTGCCATTGAATATATATTTGCTATTATATTTATTTTGTTATTTTCATTTAAAAATATAAGTGTATCATTGCAATTCTCTCCACTTATTGTTCTATTATACTGGTCTCTATACCATTGTTTATGATCTTCAATAAGGGTAAGATCACTAAATCTATTTATATATTCTTCTTCAGTACCATACAATTCAATATATTTATCCCCTAAAATTGTAGCTAATTCACTCTCAGGTATATCCTTACGCTCTAATAATTCTGTATTATCTATAGCTTTTCCAGTACTAATGTCCACATTATATACTACATATTCTACAAAATCATTCTCATACTTTTGGCTTATAACAAGTGATAGAATATTATCATTTACATATGATTCATATTCAACACAATGTAAAAATACACTTATTCCTTGATTACTATTTGCTATTTCTGGATCTACATTTTCTCTACATTCCTTCTCTATTTGAGAATTAATCCCCATAACCTCTTCTGCATCAATATTGATAGCTGGTATAGCATATATATAATCGCTTCCTTCAGCATTAAATACATCATATACTAACTCTTTTGTATCATCAATCTTACCTATTTCTTCCCTAGTTTCTTTATCTTCAAGCTCACTAGTAACTTCTCGAGATTCCTCCTCTTGAGTATCACTAATATCCATTTCCGTATCTTCTGCCTTATTATCGCTACTAGTTGTTAGTGAACAACCATATGTAAAAAACATTACGCCTAACATCATTAGTATAATCTTTATCTTACTCTTCACAATTAATCTCCTTCTAAATAAATTATAGTTACAACCACCGTTTACTGACTCTTATTTTTGATAGTATAATTATAACACTTTTCTATATTAAATCATATTGTCTATTTTGCTCATAAAAAAAAGAACCTAAAATATTTTAGATTCCTTTTGAGAGGCGCCAACCAGATTTGAACTGGTGATAGAGGTGTTGCAGACCTATGCCTTACCACTTGGCTATGGCGCCATAACTCCCCGAGTTGGGCTCGAACCAACAACCCCACGGTTAACAGCCGTGTGCTCTACCATTGA
>JAVBSS010000027.1:0-28450 GCA_031556525.1 Lachnospiraceae bacterium | reverse complement strand
TATAGAAATAGAGGATATTATCATGGAATTAGTTAATATTAAAGAGTTATTTAGAAATCAAAGTGAATATATAGATAAAGAGGTTTCTATCGGAGGTTGGTTAAGAAGTAAGAGAGATTCTAAGACATTTGGATTCTTAGTTATCAATGATGGTTCTTTCTTTGAGCCTATACAAATTGTGTATTCTGATAGCCTTGAGAATTTTAGTGAAATAGGTAAACAAAATGTTGGAGCAGCAGTTATCGTTACAGGAACATTAGTAGCAACTCCTGATGCTAAACAACCATTTGAGATACAAGCAAAAGAAGTATTAATCGAGGGAGCTTCAGCTCCAGAATATCCACTTCAAAAGAAGAGACATTCATTTGAATATTTAAGAACAATATCACATTTAAGACCTAGAACTAATACGTTCCAAGCAGTATTTAGAGTTCGTTCTCTAATTGCTTATGCTATTCATAAGTTCTTCCAAGAAAGAGAGTTTGTATATGTTCATACTCCAATCATTACAGGAAGCGACTGTGAAGGTGCAGGAGAGATGTTCCAAGTTACAACTATGGACCTTGCTAACATGCCTAAGAATGATGATGGTTCAGTTAATTTCAGCGAGGATTTCTTTGGAAAACCAACTAATCTAACAGTTAGTGGACAGTTAAATGGTGAAACATATGCAATGGCTTTTAAGAATATATATACATTTGGACCAACATTTAGAGCAGAGAATTCAAACACAACTAGACATGCAGCAGAATTTTGGATGATTGAACCAGAGATGGCTTTTGCAGACTTGAAAGATGATATGATGCTTGCAGAATCGATGTTAAAGTATGTTATTAGATATGTATTAGAGAATGCGCCAGAAGAGATGAACTTCTTTAATCAATTTGTGGACAAGGGATTACTTGAGAGACTTCAAAATGTAGTAAGTTCTGATTTTGCTCATGTAACATATACTGAAGCTATAGAAATTTTAGAGAAACATAACGATGAATTTGAATATAAGGTTTCTTGGGGCTGTGATTTACAAACAGAGCATGAGAGATTCTTAACAGAGAAAGAATTTGGAAGACCTGTATTTGTTACGGATTATCCAAAAGAGATTAAGGCTTTCTACATGAAACTTAATGAAGATGGCAAAACAGTTGCAGCAATGGATTGTTTAGTACCAGGTATTGGTGAGATTATTGGTGGAAGCCAAAGAGAAGAAGATTATGATAAGTTAATAGAGCGTATGAAAGAATCAGATCTGAATGCGGAGGATTATGATTTCTACCTTGATTTAAGAAGATATGGTACAGCGAGACATGCAGGATTTGGACTTGGATTTGAGAGATGCGTTATGTATTTAACTGGTATGGGAAATATAAGAGACGTAATACCGTTCCCAAGAACAGTTGGTAACTGTGAATTATAGGATTTAATTGAAAGGAGATATAGCGCAAGCTATAGATGATTATGAGTAAAATCTATATACCAGATAATTATGAAGCAGTATTAGACATAAAGGCTACAGAGATAGCAATAAAGAGAGTTAAAGATTTCTTCCAAAGGGAATTAGCAGCTCAACTTAACCTAAGAAGAGTATCAGCTCCTTTGTTTGTAATGCCAGATTCAGGTTTGAATGATGACCTTAATGGTGTAGAGAGGGCTGTAAAGTTCGGTATCAAAGAGCAAGATGATAAAGAAGCAGAGATAGTTCATTCACTAGCTAAATGGAAGAGAATGGCCCTTAAGAAATATGGTTTTTCTGAAGGCGAAGGTTTATATACAGATATGAATGCTATTCGTAGAGATGAAGAAACAGATAATATTCATTCAATCTTTGTTGATCAATGGGATTGGGAGAAGATTATTAACAAGACAGAGAGAAATGAAGATACATTAAAAGATGTAGTTAAGTCTGTTTACGAAGCACTTAGAGTAACAGAGAAATATATTGCTAATAGATATAATTATGTAGAATGTTTTCTTCCGGAAGAGATTAAGTTTATAACATCTCAAGAATTAGAAGATAGATATCCTAATTTAACATCAAAGGAAAGAGAATATGAAGCAGCAAAAGAATATGGTGCTGTATTTTTAATGGAGATTGGCGATAAGCTAGCATCAGGAGAGAAACATGATGGTAGGGCGCCAGACTATGATTATTGGAAGCTTAATGGCGATATCATTATATACTATCCAATATTAGATATAGCTTTAGAATTATCTTCAATGGGTATAAGAGTTGATGAAGTAACTCTTAAGGAGCAATTAGAGAAGGCAGGATGTCCAGATAGAGCTAATATGCCTTTCCAAAAAGCATTACTTAATGGAGAATTACCTTACACTATAGGTGGAGGAATTGGACAATCAAGAATATGTATGTTCTTTTTAAGAAAGGCACATATTGGAGAGGTTCAAGCTTCGATATGGCCAGATGATATAATAGAGTATGCTGAGAGCAGAAATGTTAATATATTATAGAATTTCATAACGGTATGCATATAGCAAGAAGAGGGTGTCCCAAAAGTAATGACTTGAAGGATACCCTCTTCTTGCTATATACCCAATAGAATTAATGCTTTTTATCTTTCGAGAATTTTACTGTCATAAAAGAAACCCTCATCATCCTGAAAGAAACCCCACTCTATATATTCTGTATTATATTTATCAATTAAGCCCGTTTTATAATTATAAAAACTGGTAATCATTTTTATATCGTTTAAGCCATCGCCATTAATATCTTCTATTGTCATATCAATAATCTCGCTGCCAGTCTGAAACGGTACTCCGAATTTATAAAAAATGTCATCATTATCATTTGTTATATAAGCCATTGGATAAGGTTTATTGCCATTAAACACAACTGTTACAAGATTAATGTTACCCCAAGTGTCTAACTCTGTTTCAAAGGTATTAATTTTAGCTAAATCAATTTCTTCACTTATATCTGATATATTGTACGGTCTAAAAGAATATACTCCATTAAATGGTTCTAGTTTGCTAAGAAATTCTTTCCCACTTTCAGTTTCACTATAATCCCTATATAATTTATCATAATACTCTTCTGGGGTTATAGAATTTATGGATATATACTCAATGTCAGCTTCAATTTTACTATCCTCTTTCAAAGTTAATTTAATTTTTCCAACATCTCCATCTTTACTGCTGAACTGACAGTCTGCCATATCAGAACTGATTGTACCCGTAAAATCAAACGAATATGAACTCGATTCAAAATTATAATAAAAAAAATCTGGAAATGAAATTGACATTATTGATAGTTTTCCGAAAATTTTTCCGTCTTCTATCTTTTCAATAAAGAATGATGAGTTGGTATAAGCACCACCATCCCTATCTTCTACAATCCAGATTTTATTAATGTACTGGCTATAGTCAATTTCTTCATCACTTGAACCTATTATACTTGTGCATCCTACTAAAGTTAACAATAAAGGTATTAAAAACAGTAACTTTTTCATAAATCCTTTCGGTTCTCCTCTCATTTTTGTATCTCGTCAGTGTCATTTGATCTCTCATATTGCTCAAATTATAGCGAATATGACAAAAGTAGTCAAATAGATTTGTGAGAAATATTTCTTTTCATTTTTTGCTGTAAATAATAAAAAATTATTATATTTTCACTTATATATTGCTGGTATTGTTTAAAAGTTAGCTAAAATTAATCAAAAATAGTTAAAAATAGAGAAATAATTCATCAAGTCATCAAAAATAATAGGGGTATTATTGATAAAAGGCAAAAAAATGTATCAAAATGACTTAAGTTTTTTGTAAAATTGCATAAAAGCCGTTTCCTTTTTTGGATGATAGTGGTATAATACTCTGTATATTAAACTACGTGCAGAAGGGGTGACATTATGATTAAGAAAGAAATGATAGCCATGCTTTTAGCAGGCGGACAAGGTAGCAGATTAGGCGTTTTGACATCAAGACTTGCTAAGCCAGCAGTTGCTTTCGGTGGTAAGTACAAGATTATTGATTTCCCATTGAGTAACTGTATTAATTCAGGCGTCGATACAGTGGGGGTTCTTACTCAATATAGACCGTTAAGACTTAATCAACATATAGGTATAGGAATACCTTGGGATTTGGATCGTAGTATCGGTGGAGTTACAGTATTACCACCATACGAGAAGAGTAATAATAGTCAATGGTATACGGGTACAGCTAATGCTATATACCAGAATCTAGAATATATGGAGTATTATAATCCTGATTATGTATTAATATTATCAGGTGACCATATTTATAAGATGGATTATGAGGTAATGTTAGATTTCCACAAGTCAACAAAAGCAGATATTACACTTGCTACATATGAGGTTCCACTTGAGGAAGCAAGCAGATTTGGAGTTGTAATTACAGATGAGGATGGTTGTATTCAAGAATTTGAAGAGAAACCAGAGAATCCTAGAAGTAATAAGGCATCTATGGGTATTTACATATTTAACTGGAAAGTACTTAAGAATGCATTACAAGTTATGAAGGACGAGCCTTCATGTGATTTTGGTAAACACATTATTCCATACTGTCATGAGCAAGGCAACAAAGTTTGTGCATACGACTTTAAGGGATATTGGAAGGATGTAGGAACACTAGGATCATATTGGGAAGCTAATATGGAATTAGTTGATATAATACCAGAGTTCAATCTATATGAGGAATTTTGGAGAATATATACTAAGAGTGATGTGCTTCCACCACAATATATTGCAGATGCAACAAAGATATCTAAGAGTATACTTGGTGAAGGTACAGAAGTATATGGTGAGATAAGTAATTCAGTTATAGGTTCAGGCGTAACGATTGGCAAGGGCGCAGTTGTTAAAGACTCTATAATTATGAATGGAACTGTTATTGGTGATGGAGCTATAGTAGATAAAGCAGTTATTGCAGAGAATTCTATTATTGGAAATAATGTTGAGTTAGGAATAGGTAAAGAAGAGCCTAATGACTTAGCACCTCATATTTATTCATTTGGTCTTGTAACTATAGGTGAAGGTTCAGTCGTGCCTGATAATGTTAAGGTAGGAAAGAACACAGCTATATTTGGACCAACAACAGCAGACGAATATCCTGATGGATTATTAAAATCGGGTTCTAGTTTAATAAAGGTAGGTGATTTGGCATGAGAGCTATAGGAATTATACTAGCAGGTGGAAACAGCAATCGAATGGGCGACTTATCAGCCAAGAGAGCGATAGCAGCCATGCCTGTTACAGGAAGTTATAGAGCAATAGATTTTTCATTAAGTAATATGACTAATTCAAATATTCAAAAAGTAGCTGTATTTACACAATACAACTCACGTTCATTAAATGAACATCTTAATTCTTCAAAATGGTGGGATTTTGGTAGAAAGCAAGGCGGATTATTTATATTTACACCAACTATTACAGCAACTAACAGTTATTGGTATACAGGTACAGCAGATGCGTTATATCAGAATATCAATTTCTTAAAGAGTAGTCATGAGCCATATGTAGTTATTGCATCTGGTGATGGTGTATACAAATTAGATTATAACAAAGTATTAGAGGATCACATTCGCAAGGGTGCAGATATAACAGTAGTTTGCAAAGATATTAATCCAGGAGAAGATGATATTAGCAGATTTGGTATTGTTAAGACGGATTCTGATTCAAGAATATTGGATTTTGAAGAGAAACCTCTAGTAGCTCAGACTTCAACAGCTTCAATAGGTGTATATGTAATCAGAAGAAGACAACTTATTGAATTATTAGAAGCATGTGCCAAAGAAGGTAGAAGTGATTTTGTTAAAGATATTCTTGTTAGATATAAGAATGTTAAGAAGATATACGCATATAAGATGGATTCTTATTGGAGAAACATTGGTACTGTAGATTCTTATTATAAGACTAATATGGATTTCTTAGATAAGGATATTAGAAATTATTTCTTTAGAGAATATCCAGATGTATATTCAAAGGTAGATGATTTACCACCAGCAAAATATAATGGAGACGCTGTTGTAGAGAACAGTTTAGTTTCAAGTGGATGTATAATTAATGGTACTGTAGAGAATTCAGTATTATTTAAGAAGGTTTATGTAGGCAATAACTGTGTAATAAAGAATTCTATTATACTTAATGACGTTCACATTGGTGATAATTCTTATATTGAGAATTGCATAATTGAAAGTAGAGACACTTTACGTGCGAATACTATTCATACTGCTGAACCAGGACAGATTAAAGTGGTAGTGGAGAAGAATATTAGATACGCATTATAATTCCGAGACTGTGCACGTAAGGGGGATAACTTATGGAGATAACAGATATCAGAGTGAGAAAAGTCAACAAAGAAGGAAAGATGAAAGCAGTTGTTTCTATTACATTAGATGATGAGTTTGTAGTACATGACATCAAGGTAATAGAAGGAGAGAAGGGACTGTTTATAGCAATGCCAAGTCGCAAAGCAAATGATGGCGAATATAGAGATATTGCTCATCCGATTAATTCTAAGACAAGAGAACGTATTCAAGACCTTATTCTACAGAAATATGAAGTAGCAGTAAGAGAAGAGGCTTTTGAAGAAGTGTAATGTATAATATGTAGGTTTAGGAGCAGAATTTTAATTCTGCTCCTTTTTTATGCTATAGAATCTGAGAAAAGGGTTGTATTAAAGTATAGGGAAATGATGTTTTGTGACTTTTACACAAAAACAGTATAAATTATACAAAAATATAGACTATTTACCTATAATATTGTAAAATTAGAAGGTAAGAGTTGATAATTTTGCGAATATTTTATTGGGATTGTGTAATAAGACACAATACTTTGAAATATAATGTGCAAAGACATGCTAGCATTTACGAAAAGGGGGCTTGCATATGGGTATTTACACCTCAGAAAACATTAGAAATGTGGTATTGCTTGGCCATGGCGGATGTGGAAAATCCACATTGATGGAGGCTATGGCATATGTAACAGGAATTACTAAGAGAATGAAGAAGACGGAAGAAGGAGGCACTGTTAGTGATTATGATAAGGAAGAGGTTAGCAGACAGATCTCGGTAAACTTATCTATGTTGCCTGTTGAATGGGAAGGTATCAAGATTAATGTATTAGATACACCTGGATCTTTTGATTTTAAGGGAGAAGTGTATCAGGCTTTAAGTGCAGCAGATGGAGCAATTATCTTAATTTCTGGTAGGGATGGCGTATTGGCAGGAACTATCAAAGCATTTGAGTATTGTAAGGAAATGAATATACCATGTATGGTATTCGTTGCAGATATGGACGATCCAGAAGTTGATTTTATGAAAACGGTAAATAAATTAAAGGAATGGTACGGAAAACAAATAGCACCATTTCATTTACCACTTTATGAAGAAAACGAATTTGTTGGATTTGTAAATGTTGTAAAGATGGGTGGTAGAAAGTTTAAAAATGATGGAACGTATGAGGAATATGATGTTCCAGATAGTGATACACCAGATGAAGAATTAAATGCATGCCGTGAAATGATATTAGAGGCAGTTGCAGAGACTTCTGAAGAATTAATGGATAAGTTTTTTAACGGAGAAGAATTTACGCAAGAAGAAATATCCATGGCACTTAGAGAAAATGTGCATAATGGAACAATTATACCAGTATTAATGGGTGAGAGTATTAATGGAAAAGGTATAAGAATGTTACTGACTTGTATTGAGAAATATTTTTCTTCACCAGCAGGTTCGTTGTTAAGAAAAGAAGGAAAAGATGAGAAAACAGGGGAGGTATTTCATGCAGATTATGATGAGAGCAAACCTCTTTCAATGTATATATTTAAGACAATAGTTGATCCGTTTATTGGAAAGTTTTCGTTGTTCAAGGTATGTTCAGGTGTAGTGAAGCAAGGAATGTCGGTATATAATGCTGAGAAAGACATAGAAGAAAAGATTGCGAAACTATACACCTTCGTAGGAGGGAAAACTGTAGAGGTAACAGAGTTGCATGCGGGGGATATAGGAGCAGTAGCCAAATTATCTGGCACGAAAACAGGGCATACACTGTCTACTAAAGCTAATCCGATTACTTTTGAGAGATTCGAGATGCCAGAACCATATACATTTATGGCTTATCAGATTAAGCAAAAAGGTGATGAAGATAAAGTGTCTTCAGCATTGCATAAATTAATGGATGAAGACTTAACATTAAAAGAAGTAAATGATAAAGCAAATGGACAGCTTTTACTATATGGTATAGGAGAACAACAATTAGATATTGTAGTAAGTAAACTAAAGAATCGCTATAAGGTAGAGATAGAACTTGTTGAACCTAAGGTGGCATATAAGGAAACCATACGTAAGAAAGTAGCAGTTCAGGGACGCCATAAAAAACAATCAGGCGGACATGGACAATTTGGTGATGTAAAGATGGAATTCGAGCCATTAGGTGACACTTCTATAACTTATGAGTTTAATGAGAAAGTATTTGGTGGAGCAGTTCCTAAGAACTATTTCCCAGCAGTTGAAAAGGGAATAGAAGAAAGTTGTAAGGCAGGCCCACTTGCAGGCTATCCTGTAGTTGGCATTAAAGCAACTTTGGTTGATGGTTCATATCATGCAGTTGACTCATCAGAAATGGCATTTAAGATGGCATCCACAATTGCATTTAAAAATGGTATATTAGAAGCAAGTCCTGTACTATTAGAACCAATTGTAGAGTTAAAGGTTTTAATTCCAGATAAATTTACTGGTGACATAATGGCTGACCTTAATAAACGTAGAGGACGTATCATTGGAATGAATCCAATTGGTGAGAAGAAGCAGGAGATTGTTGCTGAAATACCAATGAAGAGCTTGCTAAGTTATTCAACAACCTTGCTATCTATGACTGGTGGAGCAGGCGAATACAAATATGAATTTGCTAGATACGAAGAAATGCCAGCAGAAGTACAGAAGAAGGTTTTAGAAAGTAAATAATAGAGTATAAAGAAATTAAGAGAGTGAAGTGTCTTGAAATATAGATGCTTCACTTTTTTGAAAGTGCGATAGTAGTGATAATAAACAAAAATATATAGCATATATGTGGATTTTAAAATGTTATTAAAAAATGTAAAATAAGAGGTAATAATGGGAACAAAAGAGGGGGGAGTGAAAATTGGTATATGAAAAAAGTAATGATAGAGGACTTGTCGGAAGTGCGAGTTCTTTGGTTGATAGAAGAAGTATATTAGAAAGTTTTGAGCTAGTAATGGTAAATGCGATTATATTAATTGGTGGAATCATTAACATAATCTATCACGAGGAAATTAACATTAATATATACTTGCTTTTAATATTTATCTTAGCAATTATTAAGTCGTATATTGATACTACAAAATTTAATAATCTCATTAAGACAGGAAATATATATAGAGCTCCTTTGAACGATGAAAGATGTGGAGGCGTAATAATAAGTCCAATATATATGTCGGGTAACTATTTTAGGATAAATAGGTTGGAGTGTTTAGTTGGAAATAGATATATAAAAAAGGTGGGTATTATTCTAAGAATAGACTTCATTAGAGAAACAGGTTATGTATTTGTTATGTGGGATGGCAATAAGTGCTATATGTTTTATAGGGAAGTAGTATTTAGCGAAGAGGATATATTTAAGTCAGGAATTGATAAAACATATAATAGAGTTTTAATTGGTGTTAATATTCTGATGATGCTAATTTCGCTTATGGTATTGTATATATAGATGTTATATTTATCGTAGTTTGATGGATGGGGGATATATAGATATGGTTAATAAATATGGTTTAGAAGAGAAAAAAGGCATTAGTAATGATGAATTTATGATGGCAGTGCTTTTGGGTATGATTTTAGTCGCGCTTATATCGCTACTTATTATTTTTCCAGAATTGTGGGATTTATTGAGGTTATTTCTTATTTTAATTATAAGCGATATAGCGTTGATTATCGTGTTTGTGAAAAGAGGTAAGAGAATTAATGATGAGTACAATATCTTAATAAGGGATGGAATAAGGGTAAAAGCACGTATTAATCATGATAATACATTTCTTCACCATAGTAAAGGGGGATCTAGTGTATTTATAGAGTGTAGCTGGTTTGATCAAGAGACTAGTAGAATATACATCTTTAAGAATGCAAAAGCATATGGTTACGGAATATCTAAAGTTGAAAAAAGATATGATGCTAAATCAGGAAAATCTCAATATGTAGATGTTTATAAGGAGAAACTGAAAAATCAAGAATATGCATATGTGTTATTAGATCCGCTAAATTATAATCACTATCAAATTATATTTGATAACTTATTTGATGGTATATAATAAGAAATTCAAAGATCAGTATACTGAAGTGAATAAATATGAATTTATATTAGAAGTGGATAAGTAGATTAAATGATTGATGGGTGAACATGATGGATGGTAATATTATTAAAAAAATGATAATCACTACTATAAATAGTATATTGGAAGTAGTGCTAATAGTAATTATATATACTTTTGATGATAGAAAGATTTTGTTTGTTTTGCTTATGTTAGCGCCATGTTGTCAAGTTATAGGATATAGTATTATTGATTATAAATATAAAAAAGAATTAGAGAAAAATCATAAATCAAAGGATTTATCAACGGGGGATATGTATAAAACAGCATATGATGCTTTTCAAGTAGAATTTGAGTTGTTGCCAGGAAGAACACATGAAAAAGAATACATAGAAAAATTTTATGAAGGATATATATGGAAAACAGTTAATATAATTATGGTGATATGGAATATTATTATGGTTGCAATTATATTATGCTATTGGCAATAAGGGATATAGATAATAAAAGAAGGTTGTGTTATACTACTACTATCCTCGGCGATACGAAGAGGACATGGCAATAACTAAAGAACATAACAATGTGCACTTAATACAAAGTGTACACTTTTACTATGTTCAAAAACAATTATAAATATAACCTAGAAGGAGATTTTAATATGGATAAGATAAAAGCAGTTATACTAGCAGCAGGAAAAGGAACAAGAATGAAATCGGATTTACCAAAGGTAATTCATGAAGCGTTAGAAAAACCAATGGTAGAATATTCTATAGATGCGGCAAAGGGTGCTGGGGCAACAGATATATATTTAGTTGTAGGACACAAGGCAGAATTGGTTAAGGAAGTAGTAGGTGATGCAGTAACTTATGTTGAACAAACAGAACAATTAGGAACAGGTCATGCTGTAAAATGTGCTCTTGATTTTATAGGCGAAGAAGGGGATACTCTTGTGTTATGCGGAGATACACCTCTTATTACAGGAAAGACATTAAAAGAATTAGTTGATAAACATAAGGAAATGAATAATACTATTACAGTGTTATCTACAATTGTTGATGAGCCAACAGGATATGGAAGAATTGTTCGTAATCACAACGGAGAATTTCTAAAGATTGTTGAGCAGAAGGATGGAACTGAGGAAGAACTAGCAGTTAGAGAAATTAATTCAGGAATGTATTTATTTAACTCAAAGGCATTATCAATGAGTTTAGGCATGCTTAATAATAATAATTCTCAAGGTGAATACTATTTAACAGATACACTTGAGATAGTTAAGAATGAAGGATTGGGAAAAGTAAATGCATATGTTATTCAAGATGCAGATGAGATAAAGGGAGTTAATTCTCCAGAGCAATTAGCAGAAGCAGAGGATATATTGAGAAACAGAGTGTAAAACTCTATGTAATAAAATAGGGTATAGGATAAAATCTAGAACTTATGTTAGATTGTTGAGTAGAGTTAGTGAACAAATAGGAGTTAATTATGAAAATAATAGTAGGATTAGGAAATCCAACGGATAAGTATGCTGGTACAAGGCATAATGTAGGATTTGCAGTCATAGATGAGTTAGCAGATAAATATAATATTAGTGTTGATGGTAAACAGCATAAAGCTTTTTATGGCAAAGGTGTTATAGCTGGTGAGAAAGTAGTGCTTGTAAAACCTCAAACATTTATGAACTTAAGTGGTGAAAGTGTGGGTGCATTTTGTAATTACTATAAGGTTGATATTGAAGATATAATAGTTATATATGATGATATTAATTTAGGAGTAGGACAACTGAGAATACGAGAAAAAGGTAGTGCTGGCGGTCATAATGGAATGAAAAACATTATTACTCATTTAGGTGGGGATAATTTTCCGAGAGTGAGAGTAGGAGTTGGAGAAAAACCTAAAAATTATGACTTAGCAGATTATGTATTATCTAGATTTTCAAAAGCTGAATTACCGTTGATTCGTGAAGGCTGTGAAGATGCAGCAGATGCAATAGGAATAATGATTACAGAAGATATAGCAAGTGCTATGAATAAGTATAATGTTAAGAGAAAGTAGAGGCTATTAATGGAGGCATTAAAGGCACCACTAAGAACGTGTAGGCAATTTAGTGAAGTTATAGATTATGTTACAGAAGATAATATACCAGTCCATGTTTCTGGATTAGGTGATGTGGAACGATGCTATTTTATGGATGGCATAGGAGATAGTAGCAAGTATAGATTAATAGTAACTTATAGCGATCAAAGAGCTAGAGATTTATATGAAAAGTACAGGTTTTTTGATAAAGAAGTATATGTATATCCCGCAAAGGATTTGTTATTTTATAGTGCAGATATTCATGGAAATACTATTGCAAAGCAAAGGCTTGAAGTTATAGAAACATTGGCTACTAAAAAAAGTGGAACCGTAATCTTAACTATAGATGCTTTACTAGACAGACTTCCTAAGAAGGAAGAGTTCATTAGAAATATTATTGAAATAAAAGATCAAGACACAATAGATATTTATAAACTTACAGAAACTTTAGTTGAATTTGGTTATGAAAAAAATGATTGGGTAGATGGTGCAGGGCAGTTTGCAGTTCGTGGAGGAATAATAGATATATATCCACTTACTGGAGAGTGTCCTTATCGTATTGAGCTATGGGGAGAAGATGTTGATTCTATTAGAAGTTTTGATGTTGAGAGTCAACGTTCAATTGAGAAAGTAGAAGAGCTTATTATATATCCAGCAACTGAAATAGTTTTATCAAAAGATAGAATTGAAAAAGGATTAAAAAAGATAAGCAAAGAACATAAGGAATTTGCTTCAAACTTAAAGAAAGCATTTAAGACGGAAGAATATGCAAGGATTAATAAGGCTGTAGATGCTCTTAAAGAGGAACTTACAGAATTTAATGCAGCCATCGGTATAGATAGTTATATTAACTATTTTTATGATGAGGTAGTGTCGTTTCTAGACTATTTTGATGAATCAACATATATATATATTGATGAACCAGCAAAAGTTTTAGAAAGAGCGGAAGGTTCGTGTATTGAGTTTAGAGAAAGTATGGCAGGGCGTTTAGAGGGTGGATACATACTTCCTGGTCAAGCTGATGTTTTGTATGATTATAATGAAATCTTAGCAAAATTAAATTTTCGAAAGACCATTATATTTTCATATTTTGGTGAAGAAATAGAGCAATTAAATAGTAAGAAGCAAGTGTTTATTGAGAGTAAAAGTGTTACTACTTACAATAATAGCTTTGACTTGCTTACAAAAGATATTGTGAAGTGGAAGAAAGATAAGTATAGAATTGTTGTAGTATCACCATCTGTTACGAGAGGTAAACGATTAGTAGAAGATCTAAGAGATAGGGATATAGTAAGTTTCTATATGGAAAATGCCAATAGAGCATTAGAACCTACAGAAGTATTGATTACTACAGGAAGATTATCTAATGGATTTAGAATAGATGATATGAAGTTAGTGGTAATTAGCGAGAGTGATATATTTAGTGTTAAGACTAATAGAAGCAAACGTAAAAAGCCTATATACACTGGAGAGAAAATAAATAGCTTTGCAGATATATCTGTAGGTGATTATGTAGTACATGAGAGGCATGGTCTTGGAATATATAAAGGTATAGAGAAAATAGAAGTAGATAAGATTGCAAAGGATTATATTTGTATAGAATATAAGGGTGGAAGCAAATTATTTATATTGGCATCTCAATTAGATGCTATTCAAAAGTATTCTAGTGCAGAAGGTAGAGCGCCTAAATTAAATAGATTAGGTGGAACTGAATGGGAAAAGACTAAGAGTAGAGTAAAAGGTCAAGTAAAAGAAATTGCTAAGGAATTGGTAGAACTATATGCAATTAGGCAGTCTAAAGAAGGTTATCAATATTCAAAGGATAGTGTTTGGCAGAAAGAATTTGAAGAAATGTTTCCTTACGAGGAAACTGATGATCAAGACAGAGCTATATCAGAAACAAAATCCGATATGGAGAGCACCAGGATCATGGATAGGCTTATTTGCGGAGATGTTGGGTTTGGTAAGACCGAAGTTGCTATAAGAGCAGCATTTAAAGCAGTAGGAGATAGTAAACAAGTTGCCTATCTTGTGCCAACAACAATTCTGGCTCAACAGCATTATGCAACATTTTTGGAGCGAATGAAGAACTATCCAATTACTGTAAAGATGTTATCTAGATTCTGTACAGCTAAAGAGCAGAGAGAGATAATGGAAGGTCTAAAAAGTGGTCAGGTAGATGTTGTTATTGGAACGCATAAATTATTATCAAAGAGTATAGATTACAAAAATCTAGGACTCTTGGTAATAGATGAGGAACAGCGTTTTGGTGTTTCTCATAAAGAAAAGATAAAACAATTAAAGAAGGATATAGATGTATTGACCCTAACAGCAACGCCTATTCCAAGAACTCTCCATATGAGTTTAATTGGAATAAGAGATATGAGTTTATTAGAGGAGCCACCTGTAGATAGAAGAGCTATTCAAACTTATGTATTAGAATATAATAAAGAACTTATTAGAGAAGCAATTAATAGAGAACTTGCAAGAGACGGACAGGTATACTATGTATACAATCGAGTAAATAATATTGAAGAGATAACTAACCAGCTTAAGGATATTCTTCCTGATGCAAGAATCACATTTGCACATGGGCAAATGAAGGAAAGAGAACTTGAAGATATAATGTATCAATTTATTAATAAAGAAATTGATGTGTTAGTAACAACAACTATTATTGAAACAGGACTTGATATTGCAAATGCAAACACTATGATAATACATGATGCTGATAAATTCGGATTGTCTCAGCTATATCAACTTCGAGGAAGAGTTGGACGTTCTAATAGAAGTGCATATGCATTTTTAATGTATAAGAGAGATACAATGCTAAAGGAAACTGCTGAGAAGCGTCTTAAAGCCATTAGGGAATTTACTGATTTGGGTTCAGGTTATAAGATAGCAATG
Organism: Lachnospiraceae bacterium; assembly: GCA_031556525.1. Taxonomy (GTDB): domain Bacteria; phylum Bacillota; class Clostridia; order Lachnospirales; family Lachnospiraceae; genus JAVBSN01. The sequence continues at coordinate 13,180 of JAVBSS010000027.1, read as the reverse complement.
AGAGACCTAGAGATTAGAGGAGCTGGAAACTTATTAGGAGCAGATCAATCGGGACATATGGAAGCTGTGGGATATGATTTATATTGCAGGATGTTAAATGACGCAGTTAAAGAAGAAAAAGGTGGGGTCGCAGTGGAAGATTTTGATACAGTTATAGACCTTCCAATAGATGCATATATACCAGCAACATATGTAAAAAATGAATTTGTTAAGCTAGAGCTATATAAGCGAATCTCTCAGATATCAAGTAATGAGGATTATGATGATATAATTGATGAGATTACGGATAGATTTGGAGATATGCCTCAAGTAGTATATAATTTAATAAATATAGCCTTATTAAAAGCATTAGCTAAGAAAGTATATGTTACTGAAATATCTAAGAAAACAAAAGATATTAAAATAACAATGTATCCTAAGGCAAAAGTTAATGCTGATAAAGTTAATGAATTATTAGATAAGTATAAGGGTAAAATGAAGATAACAATAGGAATGGAACCTATATTTACATTGGATACCAAGGATATAATTACAAAAGACTTACTTATTTGTGTTCAAAATGTGATAAATGATCTAAACGTATTGCTTGAAAAATAAAAATGTACTAAAATGTGTAAGATAGGTAAGAAAAATAATTTGTATAAATAAATTAAGGAGTAAGAAAGATGAAAAAAGCAAGTATAAGACGCATAGCACTAATTATGTCTGTTATTCTTCTAATGGGAGTATTAGTTGGATGCGAGAAGGATACAACAACAGAAGGTGGAGATGAAACAAGTTTTCTAGATAACACAGATGCTAGTAAAACTGAAGTTATGAAAGTTGGAGATGAGATAGTATACCTTGATGAAGTAAATGTGTATGCGTTGCAATATGCATATTCGTTTGCATTAACAACAGGTGATCTTTCTGTTGCAACTGGTGAAAACACAACTTATAGTGATTATCACAAGGAGCAACTTTTATCCAAGATACGTGAAGCTAAGATTGAATATTATGTAGCTAAACAAGAAGGAATAGAATTAACAGAAGAGCAAATGGCATCTATGAATACGGGCGTTAAAAACTTTATGAATGCAATGGATGATGCTATGTTGGATTATTTCGGTATTACAGAAGAGGTTGTTCGTAAATGCTTCCTTGAACAAATGTACAATTCGGCATTAGAAGCAACTGTAGAGTATGAAGGTGAGATAGAGGATTATCAAATAACTACTATATACTATCTTACATTTTTAACAGTTCAAATGGATGAAGAAGGTAATTTAGTTACTGATGAATCAGGAAATCCTATGACACTTAGTGATGATGACATAGAGGATGTTAAGACAAAGGCTGATGAGGCGTTAGCCAAGATAAATGATGGTGAAGATATTGAGGCTGTAGCTGAAGAATATGGATTAAGCTATACTTCAGGTGAACAAAGCAGTGTGTATGGAAACTTTGCAGATGAGATGAATGTTGAAATAGATAAGTTAGAAGATGGTGAAAATTCTGATGTATTTACGAGCGATTATGGTTATAATATAGTAAAATTAATTACTAAGAATAATGAAGATGAAGCTGCTAATTTTAAAGAGTATTATAAGAGTTCGATGAGAGATCAAGCGTTACTTGATAAGCAAACTGAGTGGTTTAAATCAGTAGAAATAGATGTTGTTAACGATATGTATGATGATACTTGGGATAGGTTCTCATTTGTTCCATTTACAGCTTGGTTTGAGCAATTAGGATTAAATACAGGTGTTCAACAGTAAGTTAGAATTAATATACAAAGATATCTCGGTACTAAGGAGGTTTTCGGGTGAGGAAGCTTTTAAATAAGATTATAGCAATATTAGGTATTGTAATGTTGATTTCTTTAGTAGGATGTGCTAAGGAAGAGCCAACAGAAGGAATATCATCAAAAGATGTTGTATTAAAAGTTGGAAGTGAAAATATAACATATAGTGAGGTTTGGATATATGCTAATACCATAAAAGAAGGATATGAATCTTCATATGGAAATGGCATATGGAATTTATCAGTTGATAATAGCGAGGATGCGACACTTACTATAGGTGATATAACAAGAAGAGATGTTATAGAGACAATAATTAGAACAAAAGTATTGGTAACTAAAGCCTCGGAATATGATGTAGCCTTAAGTGGCGAAGAAAAAGAAATAGTTAATCAACAATCAAAAGAATTTTTTGAACATCTAACCGATGAGAATATTCAAGAGTGTGGAGCTAGTGTAGAACTTGCAATGAAGGTGTTTGAAGAGAACGCAATAGCTGATAAAGTATATTCTAAGATATTAAAAGGCAATACTTATGAAGTATCAGAGGAAGAAGCTAGGATGACTACTATATTTGATATGGTATTTGAGACTTACAATATAGATGAAGATGGTAGTCCTATTCCGTATACAGAAGAAGAGAAACAAATTCGTCTAGACGAAGCCAATGATGCATTTGCTAAACTTGTAACTAGTGAAAATGTAGTAATTGAAGATATAGTTAATGAATATAATTTAAAATATGCAACTAATCATACATTGTCATATGATGAGATGCTTACAGAATATGGTGAAAAAGCTTGCTCAGTAATATATTCTCTATCAGATGGAGCATGTAGCTCAGTAATAGCAACAGATTATGGATACCATATAGTTAAGATGATAGCATCGACAGATACAGAGGCGACAACAGCAAATAGAGATAAGATTAATAAAGAAAATGAGAAGAAGTATTTTAATGAAGTATATGCTGGTTGGAGAAAATCTGCAGTAGGAAATTTTGATTATGATAAGGATGTAAACAAAGAAGTATATGACAGAATCACATTTTAAAGTTAGAAGATTGTTATAATTATATTATAGAACTTTAATAAAAAAGTAAAATATAACCTCTTATTATTTGCTAAGATTTATAGTAGAAGCGTAAATCTTAGTAGATATAGGGGGTTGTTTTTATGAAAAGTATTATATATTTATTTATACAAAGTATATTATGTTTGTTAGGTAGTTTGTCAATAATATATTATATATCGTTAGTAACCGCTGTTGGATTTGGAAATAAGGCATATATTATGTGGTTAATGTTAGGGATAATAATGTTTACAATATCAATAATATTATTACTAGTTAAGAAGAAGGTGATAGAAATTCCTAAGTGGGTAAAAATAGCATTTAACACAAGCTGTATAATAGGAGTAACTATATTTACTATAATATTGGGTTGTATCATATTTATAGGTAGTGATAATCCTCCTGAAGATGTAGATTATGTTATAGTCTTAGGAGCAGGTCTTAATGGATTGAATCCTTCTTTGACTCTAAAATATCGTTTAGATGAAGCTTATAACTATTTAGAAAGTAATGATAATTCTAAGGTTATTGTAAGTGGAGGACAAGGATTAGATGAGTTGATTTCGGAAGCAGAGGCGATGAAAAATTATCTGGTTGATAAGGGAATAGATGAAGATAGAATAATTATGGAGGATAAATCTACAAGTACAATGGAAAATCTTGAATACTCAAAAGAGTATATAGAAGAGGGAGCAAGTGTGGTTATTATCTCAAATGACTTTCACATGCTTAGGGCAATACATATAGCTGAACAATGTGGATATGAAGAGGTATATGGTCTTGGCGCAAAGTCTGTGAAATGGATGAAACCAGCCTATTATTCAAGAGAAGTAGTGGCAGTCATTAAGGATGTTGTTTTGAAGATATAAAAATAAATATTGACATTGAATGTAAAGTAAACTATACTTTTGCTATAAACAAATTATATAATGTAAAGGAAGGTATAGAAATGGGTTCAGAGAAGAAGAAAAGCATTGTTGGAGGTATATTATTAACTATATTACCATTGATAATAGGGTTTGTAGTGCAGGTATCAGTAGTAGTGATATATTATATTAAGATATATGTGCAGATAATAATGGAAGGTAGTGCAAGTGGAGGCAACATGGATGTAAATGCACTACAGACAGAGCTTATGAGTGGAATACAAGAAGGTTCGACGCTGCAAATAATTTCAGTAATTGCAATTGGAATTACAACTGTTATCTTTCCGGTATGGTATTATTTGTTGGTTAGAAAAGAGCCGAAACCTACTTACAAAAATATCTTAACTGTTAAAAGTATAGGATGCTTAATTATACTAGGTGTATTAATACAGATTTGCTTGTCGGGATTATTAGAGGTTATATTGCCATTATTTCCACGTACATTTGAGAAGTATATGATATTAATGGATACGGTAATAATGGGAGATTCAATAATATTAACGACTATTTTGACGGTAGTATTTGCACCAATAGCAGAGGAATGTATGACTAGAGGATTAACAATGAATGGAGCGAAACGTTATATGCCATTATGGGCGGCTAACGTAGTTCAAGCATTTATATTTGGAGTATATCACGGAAATATAGTTCAAGGAGTATATGCATTTTTCATAGGATTGCTATGCGGATGGATAGTTATAAAAAGTAAATCTATATTGCCTGCGATATTGTTGCATATGACTATTAATGGTGCGGCCTTATTTGTAGGATATATAATACCAATGTTTATACAAGAGTCAAAGTTATTAACTGCTATTTTAAGTGTTGCTACTGGTGCAATAATACTAGTAATACTTAAGCTTGTTAATATATTTAAGATAGAGGAATAATATGAATAAGAAACGAGTAATGTACATAATAGCATTTGTTATATTGTTTTTAATAGAAGTAGTAATAGCGGTATATGTACATGATAGATTTATTAGACCATATGTAGGAGATGTACTTGTAGTAGTAGTGTTATATTGCTTAGTGAGAAGCTTATTTCCAGAAAAGATAAGGTTAATGCCTATTTATATTTTCATATTTGCAGCATTTGTTGAATTCATGCAGTATTTTAATATAGTGGAAATGCTAGGTTTGCAAGATAATAGAATTGCCAGAATAGTAATTGGTTCAACATTTGATTGGGGCGACATATTATGTTACTTTGTAGGATGTTTAATATTAGGGTTATATGAAGCTATAATATATAAGGTAGAGAAAAACGAGAAATAGTGTAGTGATAAAAACAACGATGGGTGTACAACTGTGTCGTTGTTTTTCGTTGTAATAAGGGATGATTTGGGAAAAAGGTCATGCTAAATCTAGAAAAAAAGTAGGAGATATGATATAATATAAAGCACGAAAATTATGGATGTTTCATTGGAGAGGGGTGTCTGTTTGAAACATAATCAAGGATTAATATATACAAATGAAAATTGCATTGGGTGTAATAGGTGTATTTCGGGTTGTCCTGTATTAGGGGCTAATGTTTCTAATATGGAGAATGGACAGAATCGAATATACGTAGATGGTGACAAATGTATTCACTGTGGTAGATGTCTAAAAACATGTAGGCATAATGCTAGAGAGTATCGTGATGACACAGACCGTTTTATCGGGGATTTGGCAAGAGGAGAATCTATTTCTATAGTGGTAGCCCCATCTGTCTATATTAATATGGCAGATAAGACAAATAACCTATTCGGATATTTAAAATCATTGGGAGTAAATAAGATATACAATGTAAGTTATGGTGCTGATATTACAACATGGGCATATTTAAAATATATTGAAGAAAATCAATTAAAAGGTGGTATTTCTCAACCATGTCCTGCAGTTGTAAACTATATTGAAAAGTATTGTAGAAGGTTGCGTGAGAAATTATTGCCGATACAATCTCCTATGATTTGTAGTGCGGTTTTTATACATAAATACATTGGGAATAATGATAAATTAGCTTTTATCGGTCCTTGTGTTGCGAAAAAAGATGAGATTGATTCAATAGAGACAAAAGGAGAAGTAAGTTATAACGTTACACTTCAACATCTTTTAGAGCGATTAGGTGATGTTTCATTACAGGAATATTATGCTGAAGAAGAAGCCATGGATGTTGGATTAGGAACAATATATTCTATGCCTGGAGGATTGGCTTCTAATGTGGAAAAATTTGTTGGTCAGGATAAGATGATACGTCAACTTGACGGAGAGAAGAGAGTGTATCCGTACCTTTGTGAATACAGTGAAAGAGTTCGTCAAGGTAAAGAGTTACCGTTCTTAGTTGATGTGCTTAATTGTTGTCAAGGATGTAATTATGGAACAGCAGCAAGAGCACAAGTTGAACTAGATGATGACATATTTTTTGAACTTCAAAAGAAGAGAAATCGACAGACAGATAATAATGGTCAGGATCCTTTTGAGGAATATGTGTCTAATGAGGAATGTAGAGAACGATTAAATAAGAGGTTTGAGAAGTTAGATATAGAAGACTTCCATCGTGCATACCATGTATATGAGGGTGAGTTTAAGCAAGCTATGACTGAGGAGGATTATCAGCAAGTTTTTTGTAGTATGCATAAGACTACTAAAGAATTACAGGAAATTAATTGCCATTCTTGTGGGTATGATTCGTGTGCTATGATGGCAGAGGCTATATTTAATGAGTATAATTATAAAGAAAATTGTGTGCATTATGTAAAAGATGAGAATTTGCGTATGTATTATTTAGATACTTCGACACAGATTCCTAACGTAAATGCTGTTAATAAATTTTTAGAAGATAGAATACAGGATAAAGTGGCAAACGGGTATGTTGCAATTAATTTGAATATTAAGAATTTCAAATGGATTAATCAAATGTTCGGTAGCACACAGGGAGATAGGGCATTATTTGAATATGCTCAAAAGGTATTAAGCGCCCTTGAAGCAGATGAGATTGTGGGGAGAATAGGTGGAGATGATTTTATTGCAATTATCAAAACAGGTTCAAAATCAAATTTTGCTAGAATACTAAGTAAGGTAACATTAAATCTAGAAGGTAGAGACGGCAAAATTATACAATATGATGCTACTGCTAAGGCGGGTGTATATGATATCAGAGGCGATGAAGATAATCCAAGACAGATTTTAAATAGGGCAATTAATGCTTGTTCCTTAGCTCGAAAAAATAAAAGTGTTGATATCGTATATTATGATGAAGAGATTAACCGAAAAGTTATTAATGATGTTTCAGTAGAACAGATGCTAAAACCAGCAATGTCTAATAAAGAATTTATAGTATATTATCAACCTAAGGTAGACATGAAGAAAAAGAGATTGATTGGAGCAGAGGCGCTGATTAGATGGAATCATGATGGAAGAATAATTGCACCAAATGAATTTATTCCGATATGTGAAGAGACAGGGTTTGTAACAGAAATTGATTTTTTTGTACTTAATAGTGTTTGCAAGAAGATTCGAGAGTGGATGGATGAAGGATTAGAAGTAGTACGAATTTCTGTAAACTTTTCAAAGAAGCATTTTGCAGATCTTAATGTAGCATCTAAGATCAGAGCAGTAGTAGAGAGATGGAATGTACCATCTCAATATGTAGAAGTAGAATTTACAGAAACAGCTTATATTGATGAATATGATAAACTGTCTAAAACCATTATGGATCTAAGGGACTATGGACTTTGCACAGCAATTGATGATTTTGGAACAGGTTATTCTTCTCTTAACTTATTAAAAGAATTAAGATTTGATTGCTTGAAATTGGATAAGTCATTTTTAGGGAAACATTTTAAAGATGAGAGAAACTTAGCCATTGTTACGCATATTATTGAAATGGCAAAAGATTTAGATATGGAAGTTGTTGCAGAAGGAATTGAGAAGCAGGAAGAACTGAAATTCATGTTCGATTTGAAGTGTGATATAGCACAAGGTTACTTGTTTGATAGACCTCTTACAGAAGAAGATTTTGGAGAGAGGCTAAGAGAGAAAAGCTATAAGTGACCTTACACTTTACTAAGAGAAGGGATGAAATATGCTTAAAAAATTATTTGGGATAATTTTTATGCTGTCAGGTTTGTTTTTTTGTGTTGTCAGTATACGAACAGCGATAGTGGTTGTTTGGGAAAAGGGTTTTACAAAAGAATATGTGGATATGTATGTATTATGTGCAATAATACTATGTATTGGCATAGGTCTTATTGTCATGGCTCATAGACTTATTTATGGAAAATTTTTAAGGCAAAAAAAACGTTCCAAGGAACGCTTACATTGGAATAAGAAGAATACACAGGGTAAAGAAAAGAAAGCTCACGACGAAAATACCAGAGAAAATAATATTAGCGACGATTGTTACGATAAGGAAAGAGAAAATGAACTTAGAGCTATAGGAATTCTTGCATCTGTGGTATTTATAATTTCTATAGTTATTGCAGTTGCGCTATATATAAAAGTTGATTTGAGTAAAGGGGTTAATTCAGATTATGAAAGCGTACAAGCCTATGTAAAAGATATAGATTCCCGTATAATAGATAAGATATATAGGTATAGAGCACCACGAATAAGAGAATATACAATTACTCTTAAATATAAGAATGAGACATATAAAATCGTAACACGTGACGATCATTTTGCAAGTGCTTGTAATTTTGCACAAGATATGCATTGTCCGGTAGATGTTTATATGTATAATGGGAAAATATATTGTAGTAATGTAACAAAGGATAATGCAGCTTTTGAATATTATATGCTTTCATTAGGAGGTGCAGCAGTTTTGCTGTTTGCGTCAGCATGTATCTGGGGTACATATCGAGATGTGCGAAAGAAGAACAGGATTATTGAAGAAAGACAAAATAAGAGTTTGCTATAAGTAAAATGGCGATGCGGAATGGTGATATGTTCTGTGTCGTTATTTTTTATTATAAGAAAATATGGAAAAATGTAAAGAAATATTATATAATGTATAAGTGGATGATAAAATTGACAATATGGCATATATACCATATAATGATATTAAGAATGAGAGGATAAATGAATAAATTTACTATAGAATTTTATGAAAAAGAAAATGGGAAAATATACAGAAAAAATTATTTGGAAAGGTGTGGTAGTAATGAAAAAATATGATGATTTCTTGTCGGAACAGTTAAAGGATGAAGAATTTAAAAAAGAATTTGAAAATTTGCAACCAGAGTTTGATGTTATTAGAGCAATTGTTGATGCAAGAGTATCTCAAAATCTAACACAAAAACAATTAGCGGAACGTAGTGGTATTAATCAAGCTGATATAAGTAAATTGGAAAATGGAACAAGGAATCCATCTATTAATTTGTTGAAGAGATTAGCAGATGGAATGGGTATGGTTCTTAAGATAGAATTTGTACCTAAACCCAAAATGTAATATGTATATTTTAAGGAGATTAAAGATATGATAAAAGTTCTATTCGTCTGCCACGGCAACATATGTCGTTCGCCAATGGCAGAATTTGTATTAAAAGATATAGTTAAGGAAAAGGGGTTAGAGGATTCATTTTATATAGCCTCTGCTGCAACTAGTACAGAAGAGATAGGTAATCCTGTACATCATGGCACGAGAAATAAGCTTAGACAATATAATATATCTGTAGCGGGGAAGACATCGGTTCAACTTACTAAGGGTGACTATAACAAATATGACTATATACTTGCAATGGACGATTTTAATATCAGAAACATTATGAGAATTATAGACAATGATAATGACAACAAAGTATGTAAATTGCTTGATTTCTCAGATAGACCACGAGATATAGCAGATCCTTGGTATACAGGAAACTTTGACGTTACCTATAATGATATAGTGGAAGGATGCAATGCATTTTTAGAAAAAATATTGTAATACTAATTTAATTAGAGAATGTATTATGCTATAATGTATCTTAATATAAGAAGACTTTTCAATACGAAGGAGATAGCATATGAACGAGAACGTATATATTTTGGATCATCCATTAATAAAGCATAAGATTTCTATGTTAAGAGATAAGAATACTGGAACTAATGAGTTTAGAAAGCTAGTAGAAGAGATAGCAATGTTGATGGGTTATGAGGCGCTAAGAGATCTACCAATAGAAGATGTTGAGATTGAGACTCCTATTGAGACTTGCATGACACCTATGATTGCAGGAAGAAAGCTAGCAGTAGTGCCTATATTAAGAGCGGGACTTGGAATGGTGGGAGGAATACTAGCTCTTACACCAACAGCTAAAGTAGGACATATAGGATTATATAGAGATGAAGAAACTCATATGCCACAAGAATACTATTGCAAATTACCAATACCTATTGAAGAGAGAACAATCGTTGTTACAGATCCAATGTTAGCAACAGGTGGTTCAGCAGTAGATGCTATTGCACAGATAAAGTCACATGGCGGAAAGAACATTAAGTTTATGGCAATTATTGCAGCGCCAGAAGGTTTAGAAAAATTAGCGGCAGAGCATCCAGATGTGCAGATATATGTAGGTCAATTAGATAGATGTCTTAACGAAGCAGCATATATATGTCCAGGACTTGGCGATGCTGGAGATAGAATATTCGGAACAAAATAATTATATAAATAAATTAAGTAGTGGCTATAATAATAAATACTTCCTATAGGAATGTTTATTATTATAGCCACTGTTTTTATAAAACATAATAATCATAGTTTGAATAGTAATATTTAGTTCTTTGCTTCTCTAATAAGTGAAAGAACGTCAGATATTTCATCTTCTTCGAGTTTAGTGTAATCACTTAATTCTTTAACAGAAGGTTCACGGTTAAGTTCAGTAGACAATTTTATTTTAGCTTCGGTTAGTAGCGAAACTTTAGCGATAATAGAATTTTCTAAGGTATCTTCGTCTAAGAATTCGTTAATAAAAGTTATCATAGAGGTTTTAACAGCATCTTCAATATAATTGTCAAAATCTAAGGTTTCATTTGAACCTAATAATGAACTTATTACTTGAAATAAGCCTATGTTACCCTCTTGTATTACATCTTCCATATTAACATTCATAGAAGCATAGCACTTAGCAATATCAACAACCTTTATATACCAATTATCAAGTATAATATTAACTGAAGCTTCATCGCCAGTAACAAGCTTCTCGTATTGAGAATCTAAATCATCTTCGGATAGAGAATCTAGACCTTTTATATCTTCTAGATACATTTTAACAAAAGGTAGATTAAGGAAAGCTTCAACATCATCAGAACTATCGGATTCAGCGTTAGGTTCCTCATCGTTTGTATCATCAATATTGTCTATTGGTTCATCTTCCTCATCGGCTGAATGTATAGTGGTTAAATGATTATATATAAGAGTTTTTTGCTCGGTAGTTAATTCGATATCCTTGAAATAAGAATTGATCTCTTCTTCTGTAAGAGGTGTCTCTTGAGTTTTTGCAATCTCTGCAACTAAGTGTAATGTTTCGGTAAATGATTCTCTAGATAACATATGATTCCTCCAAATAATTAGTGTTATATAAGTGTAACACGAAGGAGAATTAATGGCAAATAGAACAAGGAATATGTGATATACTATGAATACTTGGCGAGGTGTTATCGAGCCTATAAGAATACTTAAAGTAAGGAGACCCTTATGAAAAATCAAAAACTAGCAAGAGAATTTTATACACAACCTGCTACAGACATAGCTCCTAGATTACTAGGGAAATTACTATGTAGAAATGTAGACGGTGAAATAATTAAATATAGAATAACTGAAACAGAATGTTACTATGGGGAGGAAGATACAGCCTGCCATGCTAGCAAGGGAAAAACAGAGCGTACAAAGGTTTTATATGAAATAGGAGGCACTTCATATGTATATTTATGCTATGGAATTCACAACCTATTTAATGTTGTAACAGGCAAAGTTGGACATCCAGAAGCAGTGCTAATAAGAGGTGTAGAAGGATATAATGGTCCAGGGAAGTTAACTAAAGCAATGAATATAGATAGAGGTTTAAATGGTATAGATATGCTTAGTTCTAATGAACTTTGGATAGAAGATGATGGATATGAACCAAAATATACTACAAGCAAACGAATTGGAATTGATTATGCAACCCCTGAATATAGAGATATATTATGGAGATTTGTAGTTGAAATAAATGAATAATAAAAATAAAAAATAAAAAACAAAATAACATGTATAAATTCCCACATTTAACAAACAATATATTCATATATAAAACGATTAGGATTGAAAAACAAATTTTTAATCTGGCGGTTGCGACTGATTCTTGCAAGTAAGTAAGGCCGCGACACTAAATTATGTTAAATGGAGGAATATAGTTTTATGAAAGCAACGGGAATAGTAAGACGTATAGATGATTTGGGGCGTGTAGTAGTACCTAAGGAAATTAGAAGAACTCTAAGAATTAGAGAAGGAGATCCTTTAGAGATATTTACAGACAAAGATGGAGAAATCATCTTGAAAAAATATTCTCCAATAGGTGAACTAAGTAACTTTGCACAACAATATGTGGATGCAACGGCACAAGTTATTGGGCATCCAGTGTGTGTAAGTGATAGGGATCAAATAATAGCAGTCGCAGGAATTTCTAAAAAAGATCTATTAGGAAAACAATTGCATAAGGATTTGGAAGAAGCTATTAATGATAGAGTATCAGTAATTGCAAACAAAGGCGATAGAAACTATGTGCGACTAGTATCTGGAGATGATAGCGAATACAAAACTCAAATAGTTCATACTATTATTTCAGAAGGCGATGCAATAGGTGCAGTTATTATACTTTCTAAGGATGATAACGACAATCTTGGTGAAATAGAAGAAAAAATGGCAAGTGTCGCAGCCAATTTCTTAGGTAGACAAATGGAAGGTTAAAAATATATAAGGGCATATGCCAGCGTATGCCCTTGCATATTGCATAGTTTTTGCAAAAAATTCCATAAAAAATGGTCATTTTTGCCTTGAATTACTTGACAAATCTTAGAAGAACAGTTATAACTATCAATAGGGCACATAAATGAAAAGTGCTACTTACATTGTATACCCATGGGGGTTACATAAAATTAATTTTTTAGAGGAGGAATTATTCCTATGAACAAGACTGAATTAGTTGCAGCAATTGCTGAGAAGACTGAATTATCAAAGAAGGATGCTGAGAAGGCTTTAAAAGCTTTCACTGACGTTGTAACAGAGGAGTTAAAGAAAGGCGAGAAGATCCAATTAGTTGGATTTGGTACTTTCGAAGTAGCTGATAGACCAGCTAGAGAAGGAAGAAATCCTAAGACTGGCGAGCCAATGCCAATCGCAGCTTCAAAAGCTCCAAAATTTAAAGCTGGTAAAGCTTTAAAGGATACAGTTAACGCATAATTTCTG
>JAVBSS010000057.1:0-12400 GCA_031556525.1 Lachnospiraceae bacterium | reverse complement strand
TATCTGTTGTTGCAGATTCACTTTCAGCTATCAAATATGCTAAGGTTAAAGCTATCAGAGACGAAGACGGTTTAGTAGTTGATTATGAGACAGAGGGCGATTTCCCTAAATATGGTAACAACGATGATAGAGTTGATGATATTGCTGTAGAGCTTGTTTCTACATTCATGAACATGATCAGAAAGAACCATGTATACAGAAATGGTTTCCCTTCAATGTCAGTTCTTACAATCACTTCAAACGTAACTTACGGTAAGAACACTGGTAATACTCCAGATGGTAGAAAATATGGCGAGCCTTTAGCTCCAGGTGCTAACCCAATGCATAAGAGAGATACTAACGGTGCTTTAGCTTCTTTATCTTCAGTAGCTAAGCTTCCATTCATGGATTCACAAGATGGTATTTCAAATACTTTCTCTATCATTCCAGGTGCTCTTGGTAAAGAGGATAAAGTATTTGCTGGAGACACTATTGACATCGACTAATTAGTAAAGGATATGATTCAATGAATGATAAACTTAGCAATGTAGATGACATAGTTTCAATGTTAGACAATATGGTAGGCTCAGGTGTTGGTCACATTAACGTTTCTGTTGATGAGAACCAAGACGGTAAGTCTGTAGAAACAATGGGTTGTACAGATTGCGCCAAAGGTGATCTCGCATGTAGTATTCCTACATTACACGAGGGCATCGACGAAGGCCGTGAACAAGATTAATATAAATAATATAGGAGGTTAAGTATTATGCCAAGTAATCAACAAGTAGACAACTTAGTATCAATGTTAGACGGATATGTAACAAAAGGTGGTCACCACTTAAACGTTAACGTATTCACTAAAGAAACTTTATTAGATGCTCAAGCTCATCCAGAGAATTACCCACAATTAACAATTCGTGTATCTGGATACGCTGTTAACTTTATTAAATTAACTGCTGAACAACAAAACGATGTTATATCTCGTACTTTCCACCAAACAATTTAATTAAAGTTATTATATAACGAGCGCAAGGGAACTTGTGAGAGCGTGCTCTCACACAATGACCGGCGAATGTGATTATAAGCTTTGCTTATGATATAATATAGAAGTCCCATACTCACTACCTATACGGTAAGGAGTATGGGACTTCTTATTTTAATTAACAATACGCTTATTAGCTAATGTTTTCATCAATCAATTACTTTCATATTTGCATACAAATTATTCTACTATAACATTTGTTAAATATCCTATATTGGTCTATAATAATATATAAGGACTTGTCCTTATTTTATCTTAAAGGAGCTTATTATGGAAGGAAGAATTCATTCAATAGAAACATTTGGTACCGTTGATGGTCCAGGTATTAGATACGTAGTATTTTTTAAAGGTTGCCCTATGCGTTGTGCTTATTGCCACAATCCTGACACTTGGGAATTGTCTGGCGGTGAGATGCGTACAGCAAAAGATTTAGTTGATGACTATTTCAAATACGAGCCATTTCTTAAAGGTGGCGGCATTACTGCTACTGGCGGCGAACCATTATTACAAATTGATTTTCTTATAGAATTATTTGAAGAAGCACACGGAAGAGGCGTTCATACTTGCCTAGATACTTCCGGAATTACTTTTAACCCTGATAGTCCTGAAATTATGAGCAAATTCGATAGGCTTATGAAGGTTACTGATTTAATTATGTTAGATATCAAGCATATTGATCCTGATGAGCACATAAAATTAGTTAAACAACCTAATACAAATATTTTTAAATTCCTTAGTTATATCAACGATATTGGCAAAACTATATGGATTAGACACGTATTAGTTCCAGAGATCACTTATGTTGATGAGTATCTTGATAGATTAGGTTATTTCTTAGGAGAATTCAGACATATAACTGTTGTTGATGTATTACCTTACCATGATATGGGTATAGTTAAGTATGAAAATCTAGGCCTAGACTATCCGCTAAAGGGCGTTAGTCCATTAACTAATGATGATGCATTCGCAGCTAGAGAGACAATTCTTACAGCTATGAAACGAAAAAGAAAAGAAATGAATAGTGGAAATTAGTGGTTTGTACTTTTTATAGAACAATCTTTTTACAAATAACACTTGATATGATATATATAATCGATTAAAATAGACATATATTTATATATTACGCAAAATTTAAGGAGGATGTTATCATGGCTTTTGTTATTGGCGATTCTTGTATTTCTTGTGGCGCATGTGCTGGTTCTTGTCCAGTTGGTGCTATTTCAGAAGGAGACGGCAAATTTGAAATTGATGCAGATACTTGTATCTCATGTGGCGCATGTGCTGGCACTTGCCCAGTTGGTGCTATTTCAGAAGAGTAGTCTTATAGATAAGAGGGTGTGCTAACGCACACCCTCTTATTTTTATGGTATTTCCTTATTACCTATATGCTGGTACATAACTGTACATTACATTTCCCTCTGCTGCCATATTTTCTTCAAATTCTTCTCTATCAACTCTTATATCTTCACTCTCCAACGGATTAATATATCTTACTGCACTGCTATTAAAACTTGTAACTAATACATATGTGTTATCTGAATATTTAACTATAAACGGAACATCATTACATAGGTAATACAATCCAACATCCATAAGATTTCCAGACATATTAACGCCTGTCCTACCCACATATTTTGTAATCATATCCAAGCCATTTTCGCCTTCCATTGTAGAAAAATCAAAAGCTATTCCTTCATAATTTGCCATCATATATATACAAGCCTTAAGCGAATCCTCTGCCGATTCAACATTATATATTCCTATTTTCTGAGCTACTGAATTATAATCATCTAATGTGGTCTTTCTCCAAATAATTTCCCCTTGATTTGTTGTTACAAGTCCAGACACATCATAAGCTTCTCTTATTGCCTTTTGCGAAGAAGAATACGATCCTTGATATTTTCCTGCGGCATACATATAATATCTATTTTTTTGTTTCTTACTATCTAGATCTAATTGCTTCGCCTCATTAAACAAACTCTCTTCAGTAATAATTAACCTAGGCTTTGTCTTTACATATATATTGCTTGGGAACACCATATAATACTGATTATAGTATGTCTCCGAATATTTATATGTAAAAGAAACCTTTTTACTTACATCTTCTTTATAACTTATAAAATCAGATTCTATTTCCTCATAATCATCCACTGTTCTTCGTATTCTATTTAGATAAATCACATTACCATTTACTGTTATATCCGAGACATATCCACCAGTTTTACTATATTCTTTCACTACACTCTTATTAGCATCAACAATATATATGCTATTCATTGGAAATATTACTTCGCCATCTTTTCTAGTAAATATATCTGCAGAATTTGCTTTTCCATATATAAGATCGCCATCTACAAATCCCAGCGGCTTGATATACGCATTTACATCTGCATCAAATATAGTTGTCTCCCTTGTATCTAGATTTAACAATGTTATAGATGTACTTTCTTCCGGAGTACTAGCATTAGGATATGCAACATAATTTTTATTTGGCGACACTGCCACTACGTCATTAGGCACATTATATACTATTTCTTCAATCTCTTTAGTATTAACATCCATACAATAAATACTGTCATTCATAGTATAATATAATTTATCACCTGTCATATAAATCAATTTAGATGCATATTCCTCTAACATATCATAAGGCAAATCGCTTGCTAAGAATGCCAATTCGCTAATTCTGTTATTTGCAGAATCAAATCTGTATATTGCTATTCCCATCTCTCCTTCATGATTACCACGATTCATATATCCATATACATCAAACAATATATTGCCACTATCATCCATATTAATAATATCTATTTCATGGTGGTTATACATAGTTCTAGCATCTGTATATATATCTTGCCAGAATCCAAACACTTTAGCTATTGAAGATTTTGAATAATTGTAATACCATAGTTGACCTCCTTGAACAAATGCCACCTTGTTCTCTTTATCGCTAGTGATATATTTGAATTCTTCATCATCCACTATACCTATTCTAAATCTATTATTTGAAATATCAACATTACTTGTTAAAAATAGTTCTTCTTGTTCTCTTTCATATCCAACTAAATAAATTGTATCTTCATCAACCCATCTAACTCTATATCTTTCTTTTACTAAATATGTCTTACTCGCCTCTACATTTGAAATGATTACATAGTCCATATTTATACAAGCAAAATTACTGTCAATCTCCACAATTCTAGGGATTGCCGTAGTTATTTTCATAGGGGATAATCCAGCCCATGTTACCGTTTCATAATTTGAATGTATATCAATTAATGATAAATCCGAATTATTTCCTTTTGGATCTGGCTCTAATTTGGATCCAACTGCAGACGTGTTCGTTCCATCAAAAATATTATTATTAAAATCAACCACTGTATTAAGTAAAATTCCCGTATGCATCGATTTCTCATATAACACTCTTGTGTAATATTTAGCTAATTTCACATCGCCCTCTTGAAGCTTAATAACTAGCATATATTCTTGCCCTATCGTCACATCCATTCTAAACGTAACCACAGCTTTCTTATATCCATTTTCCTCTGCTATATCTTCGATGATTCCTTCTTCTACAAGCGAATTATCCTTTATAAATCTAAGCTCATAACAAATATTATCAAAACTTTGAATACTTTGATCTATCCACAATTCAACAGTTTTGTTTTTATCAATCGGAGTAATTGTTTCCCTAAATAATGTTATATCTATATCACTTGTATATCCATGCATACAATTGATAAGCTTGTCTTCGTATTTAACATAAACTAGCGGCAATGTTGGTTGTTCCATCTCTGCCGCTAAGTTATTAATTCCTGAGTTATTTATCCTATTAACTATCAACACAGTCGCTACAAATATCACTATAAGCACTACTGCCTTAATAAAATTTTTCTTATTCATGTTCTTTTTCCTTTTGCATTCTATATCTATCTAAATCTTCTCATTCTTCTATTATATCTGTTTCTTCTACAATTAATCTCATTACATAGCATAACTTCTATTAATGATAAAAACGGATTATCCATACCCCCTCTATCTGGTACATATGGTGGTGGCACTGGTCTTCTATGTCCATTATGGCAGTCTTGATCTCTACAGCCATCTTTTCTTCTATTCCAATTTCCGTTATTATATATGTTCTGAGCCATTACCATAACTGTAGATTTATCAGGATATTCTGAAAACATTGAACTACCTTCATATTCCAACTTATCACATTCTTCTTCTACATAACCTGCTATTTCTCTAGCTATCTTAGGATACATACTTTTCATATATTCGTTATCTTTGTCTATAGCTAACGCTTCTGCCTCTTCATTTTCCACATTATATAAAGGCAGGTTCATGTCGTTGTACTTATTCATACTATTTAATAATCTCCTTATAGACATATATTATACTGTATGCCTATACGGAGATTATGTTACAACCTTAATTAGTCTCCAAATGAGATTCCTAATTGTTTTGCATTTTGAACTATACTATCATCTGGTGATATATACTTTAACTTTCCTGCACTTTCTGCAAGTGGCATTGAAGTTACTTCATTATCCTTGATTATTACAAGTTGTCCGTACTCACCATTTTTAATCATATCTGCTGCCTTAGCACCTAATCTACTTGATAATACTCTATCATAAGGACAAGGGCTTCCACCTCTTTGTGTATGACCCGGAACTGTTACTCTTATCTCTTTTCCCGATGCTTCTTTTATCTTATCTGCTATTTCATATGCTACAGATGGATACTGTGACGATGCTATAGCAGCTTTTCTTTCTTTTTTAGGAAGGCTTGCTACTTCTTTAGATATTGCGCCCTCTGCTACTGCTAATATTGAGAATTTCTTTCCTGCCTTTTCTCTCTTATCTAAAGCTTCTATTACTTTATTTATATCATATGGTATCTCTGGTATTAATATAATATCTGCTCCTCCTGCAATACCTGCGTGAAGATTAATCCATCCTACCTTGTGACCCATTACTTCAACGATAAATACTCTGCCATGTGAAGATGCTGTTGTATGAATACAGTCAATAGCATTTGTTGCTATATCTACTGCACTTTGGAAACCAAATGTCATATCAGTTCCCCATATATCATTATCAATTGTCTTTGGCAAACCGATTACATTTAACCCTTCTTCTGAAAGTAGATTTGCTGTTTTTTGTGAGCCGTTTCCACCCAAAACAACTAGACAATCTAATTTTAATTTCTTATATGTGTCCTTCATCGCCTTAACTTTATCAAGACCATTTTCGTCTGGATCTCTCATTAGCTTAAATGGTTGTCTTGAACTACCAAGTATTGTACCACCTTGAGTTAATATTCCTGAAAAATCTGCTCCTGTTAATGCTTTATAATTACCATACATCAGACCTTTGTAACCTTCTAGAAAACCATATACTTCTACTTCTTCATTACCAGTTGTAAGCCCTTTAACTACGCCCCTCATAGTTGCGTTTAATGCTTGACAATCTCCACCGCTTGTTAACATTCCTATTCTTTTCATATAAGCCACCTTCTCTTTCTTAGTTTATACTACTCATAGAGTATTTATACAACGTTCCTTAACAAGTTTACTATAAACTTGTCCTACCTTCGAGAGCTCTAAAAAGAGTGACCTCGTCTATACATTCCAAGTCTCCTCCAACGGGCACCCCACTTGCTATTCTACTTATCTTAATTCCAGTAGGTTTAACTAGTTTGCTTATGTACATAGCTGTTGTTTCGCCTTCAAGGCTAGAGTTGGTAGCAATAATCAACTCATCTACATCCCCTTGTAGCCTTATCATTAGTTCTTTAAGTCGTATATCTGACGGCCCAATATCTCTTGCAGGGTCTAGCGCACCATTTAACACATGGTATACACCTTCATATCTGCCTGTTCTCTCATATGCCGCTAAATCCCTAGGTGTCTCTACTACCATTATTGTATTTTGATCTCTCTTATCAGATGAGCATATTGGACATATCTCTTTATCTGTAAGAGTATAACAACAAGAACAGTATTTTATACTTCTCTTTGCATCTAGTAAAGTTGCCGATAAATGCTCGACTTGCTCTTCTGGCATATTAATAATATGAAATGCTAATCTCTGTGCCGACTTATTACCTATTCCTGGTAATCTACCTATCTCCTCTATTAAATTAGTAATTTGATTACTATAGGTATACATTAGAAAGGTAATCCTCCTAATCCAGCCATATTGCCTGTTATCTTAGACATATTTTCTGCTGAATCTGCCTCTTGTGCCCTTAATGCTTCATTTGTTGCTGCCATAATAAGATCTTCTAACATTTCTATATCGTCTGGATCTACTACTTCTTCTTTTAATTTAACTGACATTACTTCCTTCTTACCTGAAACTGTAACAGTTACTACTCCACCACCTGCACTTGCTTCATATACCTTATCTTCAAGCTCTTTAGTAGTTTCCTCCATCTGTCTCTGCATTCTCTGTGCTTGTTTCATTAGATTATTCATATTTCCAGGCATAGCTCCGCCTCCTGAAAATCCACCTCTTTTTGCCATGATATATCCTCCTGTATTAATTATTAATTGTTACATCTATAACATTGTTTATACTACTTACTACTGAATTAACTCCTGTAGTCTTAGCTACTTTTTGTGTAAAACTTATATCATATTCAACACCAAATCTATCAGCAAGATGATCTATTATTTGTTTCTTTGGTACATCTCTATCAACTCGCTTAATCGAAAAATTATCTAACATAAATATATTAAATCCTGTATCTGTTGGATATATATCTTCTTGTCTAATACCTTCAAAATTTGTTGCAATCATCTTAGTTGGTACTGTCTTGAGCGCATCTATTAATTTCGTTTTATCTGAAATTAATTTATTAATGTCTTCCTTGGTTGCTTTGGGTACTTCCCTCGTTACCGTGGTCTCTACACTATTGACCATCTGTACTACTTGAACATTGCTAGACATCTCTGATAACTTTTTATCTATATCCTTTTCTAAAGCTAATACTCTATCCGAAATAGAATCTATATTACCGCTCTCCATTGATGGAACACACAATTTTATTATTGCTAGTTCAAGCATTACTCGCTTTTGTGTAGCATATTTAATTGTATTAGATAATTCAGAAAATATTCTTATATATCTTATTAAACTCTCTATTTCTAATTTGCTTGCCGTTATCTTAAGTGTCTCTATATTCTCCTGCGACATATCTAGAGAATCAGTTCCTTTTTCTGATGCTTTAACAAGCAATAAATTACGCATATACCATGTAAATTCTATTATAAATTGACCCAAATCCCTGCCTTGCCATATAACACTATCTATTACTTCAACTGCTTTTACTGTATCCTTCTCTATTATAGTATCCATAAGCTTATTGAATACTTCAATATCAACAGCTCCTAATACTTCTAATACATTTTCATAAGTTAATTCTTGTCCCAAGTAAAATGCTATACATTGGTCAAGTAAACTTAAGCCATCTCTCATAGATCCATCTGCTACTTTTGCTATGTATTGTACGGCTTTCTCTTCAGCAGCTATTCCTTCTCTATTTACTAAATCCATTAATCTATCAGCTATTACTTCTAAAGATATTCTTCTAAAATCATATCTCTGACACCTTGATAAAATTGTAATTGGAATCTTATGAGCTTCTGTTGTTGCCAATATAAATATTACATATGATGGCGGTTCTTCAAGGGTTTTCAAAAGCGCATTAAATGCTCCTATAGAAAGCATGTGAACCTCATCAATTATATATATCTTATACTTCCCACTAGCTGGGGAGTATTGAACTTGTTCTCTTATTTCACGGATATTATCAACACCATTGTTAGATGCTGCATCTATTTCAATAACATTCATTGAACTTCCTTGTGATATAGCCTTACAAGTTTCACATTCATTACAAGGACTTCCATCACTAAGTGGAGATTCACAATTAACTGCTTTTGCAAATAATTTAGCTACTGTTGTCTTACCTGTTCCTCTTGTTCCACAGAATAGATAAGCATGTCCTACTCTATCATGTATAATCTGATTCTTTAATGTAGTAACTATATGCTCCTGTCCCTTTACTTCTGAAAATTCGTTAGGTCTCCATTTTCTATATAATGCTACATATGACATCTTATTATCTCCTTAAGCTATCGCTTGTATCTAAATCTAAATATCTGATCTAACATTCTAAGAGTCTTGAAATTACCCTTAGCTGTTATCTCTCCTGACATAAATCCTTTTTGGAAGGTTACTTTTCCTGCAATAATGTTCTTAATTACTTTATTAGGAACTTTCATTACTACATCGCCTTCTGTATCTTCTGTATATTCACATTTAACTGTTTCAGGATTAACATCTAATGCAAGATTTTTATTCATATCGGATAGTATTAATATATATCTAGCACTAAAATCTGGCTCTGGATAATAATTTTTCATAAACTCATCTATATATATATCATCTGAACCTACTGGCTTCTTACTATCGTCACCTAACATCTCTTTGAATTTAGCTGTTAACTCTTGTATATCTTCCTTCTGCTTCTTAACATATCCATCGTCAGATACAAATTTAGAAAGTTGCTCACTTTCTTGAGGTGTTAAATCTATAGATTTTGTCTTAAGTATATTTTCCTTAATAGCTCTATTACTAGTAGGTAAACTAACTGTTTTCTGACTTATTGATCTATATAAACTCTCTGCACTTTTCTCAATTATAGCTGTATATCCAGTGTTGGTTTCAAATCCTGCAAAATTAGCAACATATGCCGCTAGACCGTTAATAGGTATTCCGCCAAGCATGTCCCATGCTTTTGCTAATGTTATCTCTGCTTCTTTTTCACCATAAGTTGTTGCCATAGTAATTGGTAGCATGTATAGACTAGATATTTTGCTCTTATCTCCATACTGCCAACACATATCTAAAAATAGCTGCATTAATCCACCAATACCCATCCATTCCACTGTTGTTGCAAGAATTACACCATCTGCATCTTTAAGGGTTGCTGGCAAAGTAGCTATTGCATTCTTATCTTTATATAAATCATATTTAACCACGTCAACTCTAAGCTCTTCTAAAACTTCTGTAATCTTAGAAAGAACATATAACGTAGGATCATCTATTAAACCTCTTCCACCATAATAAATATTTACCTTCAACTGTAATCCACCTCTTTTCACACTCCTTTATATTATAGTCTGAAATTCTCGATTTTACAATAATAAGTATGTGTAAATTACTTAAGAAATATTAAACCTATAACTAAAAACCTCTGTAATATATCTCTATAATAGTTGATAATTCTCTCAAGGATTTCCCCTCAATATGTGTTTTCATTAATTCATCAATATTATCAAATATCTTTTCCGATTCTTCATCCACATATGTTAAACATATTATCCCATCAGGAAATGTAATCGAATAAGTTTTTTGATTATATGTAAACTCTACTTCTCCGCCTTTTTTAATACAATATTCAAATTCTTCAATACTTCTGAATTTTCCTATGATTCTCCAATACCTATATAGTTCCTCATAATTATTGTCAAATTCCGAAAACATTTTCAAAAAATAGTAGCTTTTATTATCTGAAAAGCATGTAACATTATGTTCATGGGGATTAGTAAACCTACTAGGATTACCATGATTAGTAGTATGAATTATTTTTACCGGTATAGCATCATATATTATTTCAATTCTAAAGGGATAAAACCCTTCACATTTTATATCCTTCAAATATTCATCTAACAATTCATAAAAAACTTCTAATGCTCTTTTTTCATCAATCACATTTGATAAAATACAATCTTTCCATCCTAAGTGGCTTGTCTTTCCATAAAAATGTATACTTACAAAATCATTAAAACCATCAAAACTAGTAACATACCCCTTATCTATTTGTTGTTGACAATACAAGAAACCATCTATAAAAGTCGACATTTTTGATATAGATGGTTCACCCAAATACATTCCTGGACGTTTTCTTATTTCATTTAACGACCTATATAATAGTTCAATTTTTTCATATTCTCTAAGAAAACTTTCAAATTCTTCAACATTATCTTCAGTTTTATATATATTATGTTCATGAGGATTGGTATAATCATCTGGCTTACCATGATTGGTATGATGTATTATTGTTACTGGCACATGTTTATATATTGTTTCTTCACATTCAATAGTTCTAAAAAAACCAGCCTTAAATTCAAAATCGCTCTTCACATATTCATCTAATAATTCGTAAAATACATCTACTGCTTTACTTTCATCTTGTATATTTTTTAGAATAGTACTTCCCCATCCCATAGGACCAATTTGCTTATAATAATATATATTTACAAAATCACTAAATCCACGAAAACTAGCATCTCTATCCTTCTCCATTTTACCTAGACAATATTGAACCCCGTCCACAAAAGAAGATAACTTTGATATAGATTTTTCACCTAGATACACTTCTGGATATTCTTTTAATTTCCCTAACATATCATATATTAATTCCATAGCATCCCTCATTCCTAAAATCTTACTTATGTTAAATCAAATGTTGTATAACCATACTCATCCAAAAGCATCTGTAATTCCATAAATTTATTAAGGATTCTTTCATTTTTAAAGGGTCCTTTAAAATCAAAAAATACTTTAACTCTTTCCTTAGAATAAAACAAAAAATATGGTGGTGTTTCTAAACAATCTCTTTTCGCAACACAGCGTGACCCACCTCGCGTTAAATTGTGTACTACAGAAAATTCATTTATACATTCTTCAAATAACATATCAAAACCATCCTTAAATAGTACATGACTTTTGGTTATTTCTTTAATATCTTTATAATTATATTCTTTCATAAACTTTAACACCTTTCTTATATGGTTCAAACATCTTCTTTGTTTTTTATAAATGTATAAAATGGCAATATATTTACACATCCTCATTATTATTTTATCCTACGTACTCTTGATAGATTCATGTTTGTTATTATGTCTATTATACCATCAATTATATTAAATTGATTACCATATAGTATAAATCTACAAATTAATATTTGAATATGTTTTATAAAATCAAAATAGAGACAGTTATATCCTTTTCTTAATTTTCCACATCCCTGTTTTCTTTGAACCTTCACGAACAATGATACCTTTTACTATTAATCCTTCTATGGCTCTTTTTATAGTAACTTCAGAACATCCGATTTGTTCTGATAATTTTTTACGGCTAAATGATCCATCTTTTTTCAACATTTCCAACACTTTATCTTCCATAATAGTCATTTTAATTGGGTCATTTATTGGGTCATTTATTGGGTCATTTATTGGGTCATTTATTGGGTCATTTATTGGGTCATTTATTGGGTCATTTATTGGGTCATTTATTG